>JBDHDH010000140.1:0-8739 GCA_039591615.1 Gemmatimonadota bacterium
CTTCGCGCGGTGGTGCTCGACGCGAATGGCGACACGCTGAGCGGCCATCCCGTGTCCTGGAACGCGTGGCCCGCCGACCGGGTCGCACTCGCCGACCCACAGGACGGGAGCGCTCCGGTGCGCGAATGGGTTGGGGTGACGGGCCGGAAGGCCGGTGTCGTCTCCATCACGGCCACGAGCTTCGGCCTGTTCGATTCCGTGTCGGTTCAGGTCGTCGATCCGAACGCGGCGCCCGTCGCGACCGTGGAGCTGTCGCCGGCCTCACAGACCGTCGCCGTATTCGACAGCCTCGTCATCGCCGCCACACTCAAGGACGTCCAGGGGAACGTGCTCGATGATCGACTCGTGACGTGGGGCGTGAGCGACACCAGCGTGGTGCACCTGGCGCAGGGCGGGAGCTCCGCCGCTCACTTCATCGCGAAAAGCGTAGGCAGTGCCATGGTGACGGCAACGAGCGAGGGGAAGAGCGGGACGGCGACGGTGACAGTGAGCCAGTAGACGGACAGGAGGGGGCGGCGGAAGGAACCCCGTGACCTCGCTGGGCCCAGCGGTGGAGCAACCGGCTGCCTAGCATTACCTTCATGAGCCCAGAACGTCCAGCCTAGCACCCGACAGGCTCGTCTCCCACAGGACGGCTTCATGCGAAAGCTCCGTATTGGAGTCATCGACCTCGTAGGCAACGCCCCCACCCGTAGACTCTTCGGTCGCATGATGAACGGCAATCAGGCGAGCATCATGCCGCAAGCGATTGCCTCCTGGTGCGAACAGGAGGGTCATGATGTCTATTTCGTCTGTTATTCGGGTCGCGGCAACGTGCTCGACGACCTCTCGACCAGTGTCGATCTGGTTTTTGTCGGAGCCTTCACGCGATCGGGGCAGCTTGCCTACGCCATCAGCAACTTCATGCGCTCGAGGGGCGTCGTGACGGTGCTTGGGGGACCGCACGCACGCAGCTACCCGCAGGATGCGTGCAAGTACTTCGACTATGTCGTTGGGTTCACCGACCGGCAGGTCATTCGCGACATATTGCAGGATTGTTCACATCATCGTCCTCTCGGCGTGCATCGTACGGCAACACGTCAACCGATGGAGCTTCCGGGTGTACGTGAGCGATGGAAATTCATCGACATCGTGCTCGAGAAGGTGCCGTTCATCAAGATCGTCCCGATGGTCGGCAGTCTCGGCTGTCCATACACGTGCTCCTTTTGTGTCGATGCGGCGGTGCCCTATCAGCCGCTGAACTTCGATGCTCTCAAAGAGGACCTGCGGTTTCTCCTGCGGAAATTCAAGAGGCCGCGTGTCGGCTGGCACGACCCCAACTTCGGCATCCGTTTCAACGATTTTTTGGATGCTATCGAGGAGGCGGTGCCACCTGGTAGCATCGATTTCTTTGCCGAAAGCAGTCTTTCCATCCTCTCGGAACAAAACGCAAAACGGCTCAAGAGAAATGGCTTCAAGGCTGTGTTGCCAGGAATCGAGTCGTGGTACGACATGGGCAACAAGTCCAAGACGGGAAAGAACAAGGGGATGGACAAGGTCCGTAAAGTTGCGGGCCATGTGAACATGATTCTCGAGTACATCCCCTACGTCCAGACGAACTTCGTCCTTGGTCTGGACACTGACATGGGATCCGAACCGTTTGAGCTCACGAAGCACTTCATCGATTTGGCGCCGGGGGCCTACCCAGCCCTGTCGTTTGTCACAGCGTTTGGCGAAGCCGCCCCGCTCAATCTCGAATATCAGAAGGCGGGCCGCATGTTGGGATTTCCGTTCCATTTTCTCAACTGCAACCACGTCATGAACGTGCGGCTGAACAACTATACGTGGTCGGAATTCGTTGATCGTGTGATCGATCTGAGGAGCTACGTGTTCTCACGGCGTGTGATCGCGCGTCGAGTCCGGGCTGCCAGGAACACCCCCAAGTGGCTCCGGGGGGTGAACGCTTGGCGGAGTGTGTCCTCCGAGTTTGGCAAGGTGAAGAATCACATCAGACTCCGTGACCTGTTGACCACGGACCCCCACGTTCGCCGATATTGGGAGGGTGAAACCACCGAGATTCCGAGCTTCTATGTCGATTGGGTCAAGCGTGATCTCGGGCCCCTCTGGGACTGGCTCCCGGAGGGAGCACTGTATCACGATCCGAATGCCTATCTCAACAGCATGACGAAGGCGAAGGAGGTCACTGAAGCTCCGGCGTGAATCGGCTGAGCCGATGCGGTGGTCGGATTGCTCAGCGTGGCCGGTGCATCTACTACATATGGAATACCGATTGACATACCTTCCGAGGCCGATCGGTTCGACAAGAGTACGAGACCTTGGAGCCCACCAATGAGACTGTGCCGTGAAGCAAGCCGATTCATGATCATCCTGCTGTTGGCGTCGAGCCTTCCCGGAGCCGCCAGCTCGCAAACCCGCGCCATCGATCAACGCGTAGACGACCTGCTTTCCCGCATGACGCTCGACGAGAAGGTGGGCCAGTTGGCGCAATACAGCGATTTCAACGACGACAGGGCTACGGCTATCAGAGAGGGCAGGGTCGGCTCCCTCCTGAACGTGACCGGCGCAGAGAACACGAACCGGGTTCAGCGCATCGCCGTAGAGGAATCCCGCCTCGGCATCCCGCTATTGTTTGGACTCGACGTGATCCACGGATACCGTACCATCTTCCCCATTCCGCTGGCCACCGCGTCGAGTTGGGATCCCGATTTGGTGACCACCATCGAGGCAATTGCTGCGAGGGAGGCCCGTGCCTCCGGCGTCCATTGGACATTCGCCCCGATGGTCGATATCGCCAGAGATCCCCGCTGGGGGCGGATCTCGGAGGGAGCGGGTGAGGACCCCTACCTCGGCTCGGTGATGGCCGCTGCGCGCGTGAGGGGATTTCAGGGTGGCGACGTCGCCTCTCCCGACCACATCATCGCCTGCCTCAAACACTACGTCGCCTACGGCGCGCCGGTCGGGGGACGGGATTACAACTCGGTCGATATGTCCGAGCGAAGCTTGCGGGAGATCTACCTGCCTCCGTTCAAGGCGGGGGTCGATGCGGGGGCCGCGAGCGTCATGAGCGCGTTCAACCTGCTGAACGGTGTGCCGACGACCGCGAACACGTTCACGATCAACGGCGTCCTGCGGGGCGAATGGGATTTCGATGGATTCATCGTGAGCGATTGGAACTCGGTGGGTGAGCTCGTCGAGCACGGGTACGCGGCCGATGGACGGGACGCCGCCCGCCTGGCGCTCAACGCCACCATCGACATGGACATGATGGGCGGTATCTACGCGGGTCAGCTCGCGGACCTCGTTCGGGCCAACGTCATACCGGAGAAGACGCTGGACGAGTCGGTCCGCAGAGTGCTGCGCGCAAAGTTCATGTTGGGGTTGTTCGAAAATCCATACGCGGATCCCGAAACCGAGACGGCCGTCATTCTCCGTGACGATCACGTTGCCGCGGCGCGGGACGCGGCCCGGAAGTCCATGGTGCTGCTCAAGAATGACGGGGCACTCCTCCCTCTCTCGGACGACATCAGCTCCATCGCCGTGATCGGTCCGCTGGCAGACAATCAGGCAGATCTCTTGGGGTCATGGCACGCACGAGGTCGACCGGAGGACGTGGTGACCGTGCTCGTGGGTATTCGGCGTCGCGCTGCGCCTACCGCCACCATCACCTACGCTCGAGGCTCGACCATCACCGGGTCGGAAAGAGATGGATTTGCTGAAGCAGTGGAAGTTGCGCGCAAGGCCGACGTGGCGATTGTCGTTGTCGGCGAACACGAGGGGGAAACGGGAGAGGCTGCTTCGCGCACCGCGGTCGATCTGCCCGGTGTGCAGCGAGATTTGATCGAGGCGGTCCACGGGAGCGGTACGCCGATCGTGGCGGTCATCATGAGCGGTCGGCCGCTCGCCGTTCCCTGGCTCGCAGACAACGTGCCCGCCATCCTTCAGACCTGGCATCCCGGCATTCAGGGCGGCAACGCCCTGGCGGATGTGCTCTGGGGAGAGTTCAACCCCAGTGGCAAGCTGACGGTTTCGTTCCCGCGTACGGGCGGCCAGATCCCCATCTACTACAGCCGGGACAATACGGGACGTCCACGAACCGATTCCAAGTTTACCTCCAAGTACCTCGACTCCCCCAATACGCCGCTGTATCCGTTCGGCCATGGACTGAGCTACACCACATTCGAGTATGGCGATCTCGTGCTGAGCGCCGACACGATCTCACAGGATGGGACGATATCGGTGAGCGCACTAATGAGGAACGCGGGAGATGTCGCGGGGGCGGAAGTAGTCCAACTCTACATCCGCGACCTCGTGGCCAGCGTGGTCCGACCCGTCAAGGAACTCAAGGGCTTCACCAAGGTCTACCTGGAGCCGGGCGAACGGGAAAGCGTTCGGTTCACTCTCGGTCCGCACGACCTCGGATTCTACAACCAGGACATGCAGTGGGTGGTCGAGCCAGGTGTGTTCCAGGTGTGGATCGGCTGGAGTTCGGAAGAGGGATCGGATGGCAGCTTTGTAGTCAGTGGGAACTAGCGGCGTCGGCGGGTACGCTTCCGGTCTGCAGATGATCACGAACTTTCGGAGGACACGTGCGCCTCATACGAGCGACGACGCTTCTGCTCCTGTTTCCCACCTCGCTACTCGCGCAGGGTACCCTGGCACCGTCCGCCGCCAACCTGGACGCGCGGGAGTGGTTCCAGGATGCCAAGTTCGGCATGTTCATCCATTGGGGCATCTCCGCTCTACTGATGGACGGCGAGTGGGTCATGGAGAACCGCGGGATCGACATCGCCGAGTATGAGCGGATCGCGGCAAACTTCGACGCGCGGAATTTCGATGCGGACGCGTGGGTCACGCTCGCCCGCAGCGCTGGCGCACGCTACATCACCCTCATCACGAAACATCACGATGGCTTTGCCCTGTTTGATTCGGACGTCACCGATTGGGATGTCATGGATCGAACACCTTTCGGGCGCGACATCGTGCGGGAGATGGCAGAGGCGTGCCGACGCCAGGGGTTGCGGTTGTTCGTGTACTACTCGCAACTCGATTGGCACCATCCGGACTACTTCCCACGTGGCCGGACCGGCCATCGGACCGGTCGGCCCGAGGGCGGGACCTGGGATCGCTACCTGGAGTTCATGGACGCTCAGCTGCGTGAGTTGTTCTCCAACTATGGTCCGCTCGGCGGCGTGTGGTTCGATGGGATGTGGGACCGCCCCGACGCCGACTGGCACCTGGCGCGGACTTACCAGATGATCCACGAGCTGCAACCCGCAGCGCTCATCGTTCCGAACCACCACCAGGATCCGCTCCCGGGTGAGGACGTGCAGACCTTCGAGAAGGACCTGCCCGGGGGCAATACGGCCGGCTGGAACCGTGCGGCTGTGTCCACCGACATCCCGCTCGAGACATCGGAGACAATCAGTGATTCGTGGGGATTCCGAATCACCGATGGACATTTCAAGTCCGTACCGTCGTTGGTTCGTATGCTCGTCGAGGCTGCTGGGCGCAACGCCAACTTGCTGCTGAATGTGGGACCTATGCCCGACGGAGCCATCCACCCCGAGCATGCGGGGCGGTTACGTGGCGTCGGGGCGTGGCTCGAGCAGTATGGCTCCAGTATCTACGGCACACGAGGCGGACCGATTGCGCCCAGGCCCTGGGGCGTCACGACGCAGCGCGGCGACACGGTATTCGTGCACGTGCTGGACTGGGCCGATCCCGAACTGTCGCTTCCCCCTCTCCCACGGAACGTGCGGCGCGCCCGGCTCCTTTCCAACGGAGCGCCAGTGGATTTCCGCGCCAGTGGCGGCGGACTCATGCTGCGCCTTCCGCCACGGAACGTAGAGACCATCGACCAGGTCATTCAGCTCGAGCTTGCACCTCTGCCATGAGGGTGCACGGCCGTCAGGCACACTGAGGTTCGAACGGACTGTTTGCAGTCTTGAGTGAGCTGGAGCTACGGCTCTGGATCGATCAGGTCGAAGGCCATGATCAGACGGCTCTGGGTCCCGCTGGTCACGAGGACGAATCGTTGTCCGTCCGGGTGAATGTCGTATTCCGTGTGCTGCCCGACCATGTAATTGGGAAAGTGAAACAGCACCTCGTGTCGCCCGACCGTGACGTCGTCACCGATTGTCAGCTGATGCGCGATCAGTTGTCCTTGCGGGTTCCAGTAGAAGAGCTCTTGCCCATCGGGTCCTCAGATTGGATCGCGCGCACCTCTCGTGGAAATCAGCCGCTTTTTCCCTGGTTGCGGGAAGGTCTGAACGTAGACTTCGAATCGACCGGACTCGTTGGATTACCACCGACCATCGTGCGGGCCAATGGTCGTCCGCCCGTTGCGCACCTCGGCCGCTGGGGGTTGATCTACAAGAGGTAGGCGCCACAGCGCGCCCGGCTAGGACTTGAGCGCGGTCAAATCCGCTGCGAGCTTCCGGGCTACCTCCGCCCAGTCGTAGCGTGCTATCACGGAACGGTGCAGCGTCTCAGCATGGATGGATCGCAGCGCCAAGGCGTCTTTGGTTTTCGCGACGATGTCGAAAATGGTCTTGCGTGGATCCGGGCTCAACTTCATGAGCGCTGCCTCTCTTGCCGGGAGATCGCTGGCCACGGAATCGATGCTCGCGGCCATGCCGCCAAAGTACGTGCCCAGTGGGAACACGCCTGAGGCCATGGCCTCGAGGAAAACAAGGGGCCCCGCCTCCGCCACGATAGACGGAATGATCGCCACGTCCGAGCAGGGCATGAGGTATTTGAGTTCCGCGTGGGTGAGATATCCGGTGAAGAGCACGCGCTCCGGCCGCATGAGCTCCTGCGCGGTCTTGAAATAATTGTCGAGTTCGCCGCGCGCCTCCAGCGCTTCGAAGTAGAGACGAATCTCTTCGAACGGCGTGGCCTGTCCGTCTTCGAGCGCGCTGCCCCAAAGGACGATGTTTCTGGCGAGTGCGCGATTGCCATGCGCCAGTGCCCAAATGAACGCCTCCAAGACTTCCCTCAGCGGTCCGTGACCGACGAGTATGAGACGCGCGCGGTCACACGACGCGAAGATTTGTGGGAGCGCCGCGACGATGTTCTGCGGACCCTTGCTGGCAATGAGCCGCCCGACGAACAGCAACAGCTCGTCGTGGCACCAGTCGCCGGTCGCGAGCTTTGCCTCGACGCTGACATCGGGCCGTTTCTCTTCGTACCCTCTCACCGCTGCCAAGGTATCCTGCAATGATTCATACCCGATATCGGGGTAAAGCCGCTCGTGGAGCCATCGTTCTGCTTCCGGTCGCTTGCCTCGCCTCACGTGTTTCAGGACGGCCGTGAGCGTCGCGATCCGTTCGGCGCGATCACTGCGGTCAACCACTGCGAACGCTTCGGTGTCCACCCCGAGGTTGAGGTCGGAGATTTTGGACTCGATCTTGATTTGGTCGGGAAAGACGTCAATGATCCGCCGGCGCATCTCTGGGCCGATCGCGAATATGCGCCCCGCTCGACTGAACGCGCCGGCTGCCAGGGTGTGAAGGCGATGGTCCTTCTTGACCGCAAACTCGATCGCGCTGCCATGGGGCATGATCGCGAAGGGGATACCCGTCGCCGCACTCACGCGTTCGGCGACGACCGACATGAGTACCGCGTGGTTGGCGTGCAGTGTTTCGACGCCGTGCTCCCGCACAACGCGTTCGGCGACGGCGACATTGCGGGCCAAATAGGCCTCGATCGCTTCATCCGACAGCTCGACCATTGGGACCGCTTGTGCGAATTCCTCGTATCGGTCACGGACATACACGGGCAGGGTGTCGCCAAGCCGCGGTTTGTGCATCATGCAACGCGCGGCATAGGGCGTACCCCGGTCGAACAACGTCGTCACGGAGCCATCGTTGTCGTACACGTAGGCCGCCGCGATGAAGTCATAGATGTCCGGATGGAGCTCTTGGCACACGAGGTGGACGGTTTGTCCTTCGCGGCACAACGCGCGCACGATCGCACGGGTCCAGAGGTTGCTACCGGAACCCTCGAGCAGATAGCCGTGCAGGATACAAATCAAGCGGTCCCCAGCCTCACGTGAGCCCGAGAGGACCCGGCGGCGTGCTGAGGTAAACCGCCCGGAGCGCGGCGGGTCAGCACGGGTGCACGGGCGGAGTGGTTCTCTTGCACGCCACATCTAGGGCCATGTCACTCACCGAACTCGAGCGAGCCAGGCCTCGAGGTCGTTGTGTTCCACGAGAAAGGAACTTCCCAGCATGTGGGTGGCGAGGCCGAGCATCATCGAAGAATAGTCGATCCCCTGGATTTCTTGTGGAACCCATGAGGGATCCGACACGCTGTATCGCCACAAGAGAGTCCCGGCCACACCGTTAATCGAACGAACCGCTCGATTCATCGTCGCGCGATGCCTTCTGATGTCGCTCATGGCGTTCGAATCGACCGGAAGGAATCCCGCGATGATGTGTGGCGAGACGACGTGGTCCGGGTTGTCGTTGATGGCGTCGGCGTGATAGTCGACTGAACGTGCGCTGCCCGCTCCGAGGCCCCACTCGTGATCCAATGCCTCAGTCGACTGCCGCCACCACGCACGGTCCGCACGTTGGGCGTTTTGCAAGAAGGCACGGTATTGGTCACTCGTCGTGAATGCATGACACAGGTAGTACGCAAACTGAGTAACATAGCTGGAAAGGAACGCGCCCGGCCGATCGGTGAGCAGGGCATGTCCCGCAAAGCTGGAAGTCGGCAGACTGTCAGCGCTCGCAT
>JBDHDH010000141.1:0-9464 GCA_039591615.1 Gemmatimonadota bacterium
GTCGCAGGCGCGCCGGGATGGCTCGGCTCCGTTTTCACCTTTCACGCGCGGCGGACGGAGGGGGGAATACGCCGCTACGGCGGGCACGGGAACTCGTTCGTCAAGGTCGTCGAGTTCGGTCCCGACGTCCGCGCGCGCTCGATCTTCGTGTTCGGTCAGAGCGGCGACCCCGCGTCGCCGCACTACTTCGACCAGGCCAAGCTCTACTCGGCGAAGCGGTTCAAGCCCGCGCGGTTCTCACGCGAGGACGTAGAGGCCCACGCCCAGCGAACGTACGATTTGTCCATGCCGGCGATCAGCCCGGCACAGTGAGCGGCCCTCGGCTGCGATTGCGGACCGAGGACCGGTCCTGGTCGTATGCGCTCGAAGCTCGGCGCAAGCCCATCACCAATCTTCGCGAGCCACAAAACGCCGGATCCGTTATTAATCCATTTGTAGTGCCTTCCCCTGGCTTCTGGCTTTGCTATCCCCCCCTCACGGATCGGCTAAGAGCATCGTGCCCTTCGGCCAGTCCCCGTTGTGGCAAATGTCACATTGGCAACGAGAGAAACGTTACCGCAGGACGAATCCCGAACCGGGTATCCTCGCAAACCGTTTTGTCACGGCGGCAGGAATGCCTTAGGAGGAACCGGTGAAGGCGGAATATCGGATTCAAGTGGCGTTAGTCACTGCCCTCATCACGATGGCAGCGTGCGGCGGGGACAATGGCCTGAGCCCCGACGGGCCCCCACCCTCGATCGTCGGTGTGTCGCCCAGTGTTGGAACAGTCGGCACGGACGTTCGTGTGACGGGCTCGAACTTCCGCGCCGGGGCCCGGCTGCGGTTCAATGACCTTCCGGCGACGTCCGTCGATGTGACCAGCGGCTCGGAGCTGTTCGCCGTCACCGTGGAGAACACGGATGGCACGGAAGACACCTTCCCGGCGTCCTTCACCCCGGTGGAGCCGTTGCTGTCGTTCGTCAACAGCGCCACCAAGCCTTCAGGCAACGCTGGCAGCACGGTGATCATTGAGGGCGATGCCTTCGCAGACGTACAAGGTCCCGGTCGCGTGCTCTTCTCCGACGGGGCCGGCGGAACCATCGCGGCCGCTATCGCGGCGGCGGATGACTGGACAAACACCTTTATCGTGACCACCGTACCGAGCAATGCCCAGACGGGACCCGTCCTGGTCGAGACGGCAACCGGGCAGAGCAGCGCGCTGCCGTTTACGGTCACGCAAAACGCCATCTTCAGCCCCTCGACGATCTCCTGGTCCCAGACACAGGACCTGCCGGCGGCCGTCAGTGGTCACCGGGCGGTCTTTGCGCCGATCGATGATGCGACCGGCCAGACGATCCAGTACGTCTATACGATCGGAGGCGCCTCAGCCGACAACGTGCCGCGTGTCGAAGTGGACTTCGCCGTGATCCAGAATGACGGGGCCCTCAGTGGATGGACTCAGGGCACTGATCTCCCGGCCGGGCGGGCGTTCCATGCGGCGGTCGCCGCCACCCCGTTTAACTCGAAGGTCCAGGGATCGGGTTTCCTGTACATCCTGGGTGGCATCGAGCAGGCGGGCGGTCAGTCGGTCGATGGCGTGTTCGCACTGCCCCTGAACGACGACGGAACAACGGGTGCTCCTGTGTCGGCGACCTCGCTACCCGCGCCGCTCCACTCGTTTGGTGCCGTGATCTTTCGCAGCACGGTCTACGTGGTGGGCGGAGCAACGACGGACCACGCCCCGGTTGCCTCGGTCTATCGTGCAAAAATCGACACCCTTGGCGCACTCTCGGCCTGGGAGGCCCTGCCAGCGCTTCCGTCCGCACGCGCCTATCACCGGCTCTCGACGTTTGGCGGATTCCTCTACGCCGTTGGTGGCGAAACCGGCGCCATCGATCCGAACGACGGTGGTTTCCAGAACAACGCGACCAAGCTCGACGAGGTGACATTCGTGGGAATCGATCTCCGAACGGGGGATTTTGCGGCGTCGAGCTGGACCGTCAACGGAGCGAAGCTACAGAAGAGCAGGAGCAAACACTCCGCCCTGGCCGCAGGCGGAAGCATCTTTGCCTCGGCCGGCCTCTACGCCGCAGCGGGTACCGGGTCCAGTGAGAACACGTTTGCGCAGATCAACTCCGATGGCACCGTGGGGAGCTTCGGCGGGGCGACTGGCTCGAATACACTCCTCTCGGAGGGTGGCGTGAACTTGTTCAATCACGCGGCGATTGCGTATGTCGACGCCGCCGGTGTTGCCCACGTCATGATCCTGGGCGGTGATGACGTAAACACGCTGGGAACAAAACGCTCGGCGGTATTCTTCTATTAACGTGCCGAAAACGAGTTAACGAGACCGGTTGGCCGGCCGCTTCCCCGAGCGGTCGGCCTTTTTCTCGTCCTACCTACTGCTCACTCAACACCCTCGCCGGATCCAACAGCGTTGCCCGCTGCACCGGCAGGAGGATGGCACCGACCGCAACGAACGCGAGCAGCATCGCGACCACCAGCAATGTCAGAGGGTCGTTCGGCTCGACGCCGAACAGAAGATTCCGGATGAAGCCTGCGGCGGCGTCGGGCCGGTCTCACGGCCAGATCCCACGCTCGAGTGTGACCTGCGCCACGCGGCGGATTGCCAGTACGTTGGCTGCCGTGCGCAGATCGACGGGCAAGAGCGGTTCGCCGGGCAGGGCCCGCTTGGCGCGCTCCGCCTCAAGGGAGTCGAGCGACCCGTTGATCGATCGCTGCATGTCTACAACCGCCTGGGTCGCCCGCTTCATCTTGCCCCTGAGCTTGTGGTTCACCTCTTCTTCGTTCCACTGTTCGTTTTGGAGGTTTTGCACCCACTCGAAGTAACTCACCGTGACACCACCTGCATTGGCCAGAATGTCGGGCAGCACCGGAATCCCTCGGGCGAAGAGGACCCCGTCGGCCGCCGGCGTGGTCGGGCCGTTGGCGCCCTCGACAACGAGCCGCGTCACAACCCGCGCGGCGTTGTCGCCGCGAATGGCGTTTTCGAGTGCCGCCGGAAGCAGGATGTCACATTCGAGCTCGATCAGTTCCCCGCTCTGCAGCGTCTTGGTCTTGGGCAGGCCGACCACCGAGCCGGTGCGCTGCTTGTGCTCGATCACCGTCGCGGGGTCGAGTCCCTCCTCACGCCAGATGCCCCCGCGCGAGTCGCTCACGGCGACGATCCGCGCCCCGGCCTCGTGGAACAACGTGGCGGCGATGGCCCCGACGTTGCCGAACCCCTGGATCGCAACCGTTGCACCCTCGACCGAATCGAGCCCGGGCACCACACCGAGCTCCAGCGCGTATTGGGTCGCGTAGAGGCAGCCGCGCGAAGTCGCCTCCCGGCGGCCCAACGAACCTCCCATGTCGACGGGCTTGCCCGTGACTACCGGCAGCGCGTTGATCCCCGGATGCATCATCTGGTAGGTATCGTAGATCCAGGCCATCGTCTCAGCGCTCGTGTTGACGTCAGGCGCGGGGATGTCGGTGTACGGGCCGATGTTCTCGCCAAGCTCCGCAATGAACCGCCGCGTGATCTTCCGCACGTCTTCACGCGTAAGCTCCTTGGGGTTGCACTCGACGCCCCCCTTGGCGCCGCCGAACGGCACATCGAGCACGGCGCACTTCCAAGTCATCCACGAGGCGAGCGCCCGCACCTCGTCGTCGGTGACGCCGTGGTGGTACCGGATACCGCCCTTCCCCGGCCCGCGCACGCGGTTGTGGAGCACGCGGTGGCCGACGAAATTCCGCACCGACCCGTCGCTCGTCTCGATCGGGAAGTCGACGATGATCACCCGATCCGGTCGCTTGAGGAACTCCACCAGCCCTGCCTTGAGCTCGGGAATGTAGCGCACGGCAGCGTCGAACTGCTGCTGCGCGATGTGATAGGGATTGAGGTCTTCGCTCGGCTGAGCCGCCGCGGGCTCGTCGGTCGTGAGGGTGCGTGTCATCATAGTCCGTCCGCGTTGGGTTCCGCGGGGGCACGCCCCGCGAGCGTTTGCCAGAAGATCGCGAACGCCCGCTAAAGCGAGTCTAAAGGGGCCGTGAAAATCGCAAATGGGCCAAGCAGCTCAGGCCAGGAGCTCGGGGAGGTGAGCCCGCCACCAGGGCGTCGCCCGCTTCCGGTCCCAGACCGGCTGGCGCTCGCTCGCGCAGATGCTGCTGTCACAGGGTGAGAGCTAGACATGACAGCGACCACGGCGCCGAACAAACTCGGTTCAAAACGCCAGTGTGAGACGAGGAAGGATGACTCCTGAGATCGGGAGCATCCGGAGGCAAGGGTGGCCCTATCGTTGGCGAACCGGGTGAGGACCCAGGTACGACTCAACTCACGCGAGGAACCAATCGAGCGCGGACTCGCTGATGGCAGCCGGAACCACGTGACCCCCGTCGAACTCCTCGTATGTGACGTCGTAACCAGCATCCTGAAGTCCGGGCACGATGAAGTCCCGCGAGATCGTGACCGGCAGGATCGGGTCGGACGTGCCATGGGACACGTAGATTCTCGGACTTCCGACGGTTGGCGGTGAGGGGTTGAAGCGCCCGGGCGAATAACCCAGCAGGTGGCTGAGAACGTCACCGTTAGACACCCCGAGGGAAAGTGCGTACGATGCGCCGTCCGAGAACCCTCCTAGCGCAAGCCTCGCCGGATCGATCCGGCAACGCTCGAACGTGTATTCGAGCGCTCGATCGAGCGCTTCCACGTCCGGACCGAATCCGCCGAGGCGTATCAGATCCCATGTCGAGGAAGACGAGTCGATGGCCAAGAAGACCATGCCTCGGGCCTCGGCGCGAGCGTGATAGCTCTCCCAGTTAGACGATTCCCCTCCCGCGCCGTGGAGCCCAACAAAAAGCGGGATCCGCGTGTCCGGAGAGTAACTCGCCGGCACGTACAGGACCCCGGTGGGCCCCCCGTCGATAGCAAGATCGCTGAGCCCAATCGTGGGCGTCGCGGTTGGCGATCCGGGCCGCGCCGTCAGCCGCGGACCGGACGGCTCCGGTTCCGTTGTTGACAGGCAGCCCAGCACCGTCGGTGCTGCGATTGCGCTCAGGCTGCCGATGACAAACTCCCGACGGGATATGCCGTGCCCGATAGCTGAGACTGGCATGCTACGAGTAACCTCCACCGGGTCCGCTGCCTTTCCCGCACGTTGCGGAAACGGCTCGGCCCAATGTGCGATGAAGCGCCTTGAGTTTCCCTTAGTCACGCGGGATCCAAGAAACTGTGAAGATCTCGTGAAGGAGCCGGGGGAATGCTGGCCCGGTTCGACTGGGTTCCGGGTTGATGCAATGGCTGACTTCGTCGCGAAGCGGACCCGCATCGGGCTCGGCTCACGGCTTTACGGCAACGACTGACGAGCGGAGCAGCTAGCCTGCGTCTATCCCCTCCAGCATCCAGCGTTTTTTCTGCTGCTCTTCCTCGAAAGCCTCGTGCCCCTCCGCGATTCGCAGTGCGTCTTCCAACTCACCACGAGCCCGTAGAAGCGCCTCACAGGTCGTCCGGAAACCGGCGGTGACATCCTCTTGGAGGATCAGGGAGAAGCCGGTTGCTTCTGCCAGGCCCCCGGGCGATGCCTCTGCGGCGACCTCAGAGGGTCCGAGCTCTGAAGCCCTTCGCTGGTCACGCTGACTCAAGCCATCAGGCGTGTGAATGACATAGCCTGCCATCCGGCCGCCCGGCTCGAGCACTCGATGGCATTCTCTCAGCACGGAGAGCTTTTCTGGGATTCAGCAGAATACGTCGGCGTGAATAACCGCGTCAAACAAGCCCGACCGGAACGGCAGCGCACGGCCATCAGCCGAGACCGCATGCGCCCGCCCGTGGCCTGCCCGGCTCTCGAGATGGCCTTTGGCAGCCAACAGGGCGTCGAAAGGAATGTCGGTGGATACGAGGCTGCATCCGCTGGACTCTGCCAGATGGGAACCTGGCCACCCGCGTCCTGCTCCGACGTCCAAGAGACGGGTTCGTTGAGAAAGGCCGAGATGGTCCCCGAGCGCCCGGGCCTGCTCGACCGTTGTGTACCCGTTGAGACCGACCTCATGCCCAAGCACAGCCCGTTCTACCTGTCGGGCCGCGTCCGACCATGGGTGCCGATACTCCATGAGGAAGCGGTCCAGATTCTCCTGCTCGTCTCGATGACGTGGCATGACGACGACCCCAGTGCGCGAGGAACCTGCCCGGACATTCCAGCGGATGCCCGACTTCTACTATAAAGGAGGCGCAAAGAGCTGCTTGGGGAGCTCAAAGCGTCTTCGCCCCCGCGTTGAAGGCCCCAAGATCTCCGAGTCTTCGCCGCGGTGCTCGCGGCGTCGGAGCGTTTGGAGGAAGCGGAGCGCACCCTGCAAGACGTGATCGATCGCGCGGAACAGCACGGACGCCCCTTGCTCGTGGCCCAAGCCGGACGAGACCTGGCACTCGTGCTCGAACGCCGCGGCCAGCCGAGGGCGGCTATCGAGGTTGCGTGCGTCGCTCGGGCGCGATTCCGAACCCTCGGCGCCGATGTGCAGATCAGGCGGCTCGACCGGCTGATCTCGACCTTGCGATCGCGCCGCGCAAGGCCACGGTAGGACCACCCATGGCTCCTCGGACGAACTCAAGCCTCTCGCGCCCCCTGCTGCCATCGGCTTTCTAGGCCCACCCGTCCAGTGGTGGCATGGTCCCACCGGATGGGTGCCGCAAACACCGCCGATAGCCAAGGCCTCGAAGAGAGCGATCCCCGAATCGGCAAGCGAATGTAAGTCATTATTAATAAACGACTTACATTTCATCGCTGCTCAGAATTCTTGCCAGCCCGTGCCCCCAAGCCTAAGTTTTGGCCCCCCCTTTAAGAAGCGAATTGCAATCCGGCGTGGGGCTCCGTCGCGCGCGGCCCCGGTGGCCCACGCTGGAGCGGAACTGGACTCCAGTCGCAGGAGGTGCACCGTGATATCCAGACTCCTTCGTGTAGCGGGAGCATTACAGCTCGCCGCGGTCCTCACAGTCGCGAGCGCGGTTCCGGCGCTTTCGCAGCAGGGGATGATCCGCGGGACGGTGACCGCCACTGACGGCACCGCATTGCCCGGGGCCTCCGTGCTGATCATCGGGACAGTGCGCGGGACGAACACGAATCAGGACGGTGAGTATGTGCTGACCGTGCCCCCTGGCGTGTACGTCGTGCGCGCTCGCCTCATCGGCTACGAGGCTTCGGAGCGCCAGGTCACGGTCGCGACCGGCGCGACCGTGACCCTCGACTTCCAGCTCGCCGCCGGGGCACTGCTGCTCGATGAGGTCGTGGTCACCGGTTCGCGAACCACTCGGACCGTGACCGAGACGCCCGTGCCAGTGGACGTGATACCGGCGGCCCAGATCCGGGAGTCGGGACAAACCGAGGTCAATCAGATCTTGGCCTTTGCGGCACCGTCGTTCAACGCGTCGTATCAGACCATCGGTGACGGAACAGACCACGTCAATCCGGCCAGTCTCCGCGGGCTGGGACCCGATCAAGTGCTGGTCCTGATCAACGGCAAGCGCCGGCACACGAGCGCCCTGGTACACGTCAACGGGACGTTCGGTCGCGGTACGGTGGGCGTCGACCTCAATGCGATACCCCCCGCCGCGATCGAGCGGATCGAGGTGCTGCGGGACGGCGCGGCGGCGCAGTACGGCTCCGACGCCATCGCCGGGGTGGTCAACATCGTGCTCAAGGAGCAGGTCAACACGCTGGAGTTCAACACGCTGGTAGGCACTACCCTGGGAACAGGTGACTTGAACCGTCCGCGCGACGCAGACGGCGAGCAGGTGCGCGCCGACGTCAATTTCGGATTCCCCATCGGTGTGACCGGGTTCTTCAACGTCACGGCCGAATTCCTCGATATCAACCGGACCAACCGGTCGGATCTCGACACGCGCGACCAGTTCCCGGGGATCTCGGGTGAGGCAGCGACCGACGCCGCGTTGGCGGCACGCGGACTGACCCGCGAGGACATCAGCATGAAGATTGGGCAAGGGTTCACCACCTCCGGGATGGCGTTCTTCAACGCGGGATTCCCCCTCACGGGCAATGCCGACTTCTACAGCTTCGGCGGGGTCTCCCACCGCAACGGCGAAGCGAGCGGGTTCTACCGACGCGCATTGCAAGAAGCACAGGTCGTACCGGAGATCGTTCCCAACGGCTTCCTGCCGGAGATCCACACCCAGATCTTCGACGGTTCGGTCACGGCTGGGATGCGCGGAACCACCAAGGGGTGGGATCTCGACCTGAGTCTCACCCACGGGCGCAATTCGTTCCAATTCAACATCGAGAACAGCGTCAATGCCTCCATGGGCACGTCCAGCCCCACCACGTTCGATGCGGGCCGCCTCAACTTCTCCCAGTCAGTGGGGAACTTCGACGCCGTCAGGCTCATCGATACCAAGGGCGCCCTGCGGTCGCTTTCGCTCGTGTTGGGTGGCGAATTCCGCGTGGAGAATTACCGGATCGATGCCGGCGAGACGGCGTCGTGGATTCTCGGCAATGGGGGCGACGTACCGGGTGTGGATTTCGACACGACATCGACCGGCGCCCCCAAGAACCCGGGCTCGCAGGTCTTTCCCGGCTTCCAGCCGTCCAATGAAGTCGACCGGTACCGCAACAGCATCAGCGCGTACACCGGCCTCGAGATCCAGGCCACCGATCAGTTCCTCCTGGATGTCGGCGGGCGGTTCGAGAGCTACAGCGATTTCGGGAACCGGCTCACCGGGAAAATCGCCGCACGTTACAGAGTGTCGCCGGAGTTCGCTCTGCGTGGTGCGGTGAGCTCAGGGTTCCGTGCTCCCTCGCTCCACCAGGCGTGGTTCAACAACGTGAGCATCCAATTCGTGCTCGACGCAGCGAACAATCTGGTGCCCGCTCGGGTGTTGACCAGTAACAACCAGAGCCAAGTCACCAAGGCGTTCGGGATACCGGATCTCAAGGAGGAGACATCGGTCAACGTCAGCGCGGGCTTCACTGCACGGCCGATCCGCAACTTCTCGATCACGGCTGACCTCTATAGTGTCACCATCGATGACCGTATCGTGTTCACGAGTCGATTCACCGACGGCGATCCCATTGTGGCGACGGTCCTTCAGCCGTTCCAACGCGAGGGTGTGAGCCAGGTCCAGTTCTTCGCCAATGCGGTGGATACCAAGACCCTGGGCCTCGACATCGTCGCCGAGTACACCACGCGGTATGGTCGAGGCCTCCTCACCCTTACGGGGGCTGCGAACTTTACCGACACGGACGTCAAGCGCATCAACGTGCCGGCGGAGATGGCGGCCATCTTTGCCGGTTCGGATCCCAGCTCGACGCTGTTCAATCGGGAGGAGTTCAACCGACTCGAGACGGCGCTCCCGCGCCAGAAGGCTGCGGTCAGCGCCAAGTACGCCATCGATCGGTTCACGGTGATCGGCCGGGCGAACTACTTTGGCAAGGTCCTCTACCGCCCGGCCACCACACCGGTCGGCGACAATGATGAGTCCT
>JBDHDH010000142.1:0-8739 GCA_039591615.1 Gemmatimonadota bacterium
CCCTGATGGGCGCGGGAATACCAGACCGACGTGAAGGCAATGCCAACGGCGAAGGACCCACCGGTGAGTCCGAACCCGAGGCTCGCGAGGAGGAACTCGCCATACGAATCGGCCCGTCCGAGCAGGAACATCGGTACGGCCGCGGCCAGCATGAGGAGCGTGTATACGGGCCGCCCGCCGTACTTATCGGTAAGCATGCCCAACGGCAGTCTGGTAATCGAGCCCGTGAGGACGGGGATGCCGATGAGTAAGCCCATCTGGCTGGCCGTCCACGCGAATACCTGGTTGTCCACCAGGAACGTGACCAACACGCCGTTGAGCATCCAGGCCGCGAAGCAGACCGTGAATGCCAGCGTGTTGAGTCCCAGGACGACGTGGGCGCGACTGGGCTCCGTCGACGCGTGTGTGCTCATTGTCGTTTCAAGCTCAGTTCGCCTTGGGCCGTACCTTGCTCCACGGCGTATTGGGGTCCCGGATGGCCTTGCGATCCCAGTTCCAGATGACCTGCTGATACGGCCGTACGATGTAATGCAGCGGTGCGACCACGAAGTGCACGAGGCGTGTGAACGGGACCATGAAGGCGATGGCGAACGCGCCGACGATATGGAGCTTGATGACCCAGGGGAGTGCGAACACTGCGCCGGTATCGGGGGTCAGCGTAACGAGCGACCACAAGTAGGGTGAAAGGTCTGCCGCGAACCACGACGATCCCCAACGGAAGCCCAGCGCGATCCAGCAACCCAGCACTACCTGGCCGAGTAGGAGCAGCTCGATGGCGATGTCCATTCTGGTCGTCACCGCACGGATGCGCGGGTTGGTGAGCCGCCGAAACATGAGGGCAGCGAGACCGATGAGCATGCTCAACCCGAACACGAAGGCGGTCACCTCGAGGGCGATCAGGCGAAGAGGGATGCTGTTCCACGCGAGGGTTGCTCGCGGTAGCAGGAAGGCGACGAGGTGTCCCACGAACACCACCAGCACGCCGATGTGGAAGGGGATCGTCCCCCAGAAGAGTTGCTTTCCCTCCAGAAACTGTGAGGAGAGCGACGAGATCGTGAAGCCTCTCTGCCGGTAGCGGTACGCGGCACCGAACACGAAGACGATGACGGCTACATAGGGGAACACGACGAACAGGAAGGTGTTGAGCACGTTCATGGCATACTCCTCGACTGAGCCGGGCGACCATCACTGGTTTCGATGTCCAGCTCGCGGCCAACGGAACGCAAGAAATCGCTCGCCTGTTCCGGTCGCTCCGGTTCGCAGAGGCTAAAGTCCTCTTTGAGGACGACTAAGAGAGCCGCCATGGGCCTGCGGAACATCGTGCGCCGCTCCGCGGAAGAGGCGATCAAGGTCTTGAAGTGCTTCTCGTACAGCCGATCCCGCTGTTCCATGCGCTGCGTTCCGAACTCGAAGATCATCCTTTGCAGCGCTGGATAGAGGATCTCCTCAACGAACTCCGCCGCCGTCTCCCGCTCCTGCCACCTCGCGATCAGGCGCAGGACGTTCGGCAGATGATCCGGGAGCTCGCTGCCGCAGTCCACGCCAGCCACGCGGTGTTCGCGGTTCAGGTTGACGAGGAGCTCACCTCTTTTGTAATCGTCCCCGAACATGATGTAACCCACGCCGAGGGTTGTTATGGATTGCACGTCGAACGTCCGCGTGAAGTTCTCCTGCACCTCGTCCAGCCCATCCGCTGACAAGGTCTCACCATCGGACGGCAGCGCCTTCATGAAGGCGTCGAGCTCGGCTGCGGCGAGTGGATGCCGGCTTTCCAGGAGCTCGTAGCTCCTCCGGATCAGTGCAGGGTAGTCCCGCTGGGGGTACTCGAAGAGAGTAGCGAGGTGCTCGTAGTGAGCCAGGGTCTGCATTCTCACGCTCCCCTCTCGGCCGATCCGGACTGGAAACCGAAACCGGTACTGCCCTTCACATCGCCGGTGAACTCCATCATCTCGATGGCCTGCTCGCGGTGAGCGGCCGGAATCACGAAGCGGTCGTCGAACGTTGCTAGCGACGTCAGGTAGTAGATATCGTCCGCCAGTTGCGGGGTGAGGCCCGTGTCGGCCAGCGCCATCTTCACGGTGTCCTCCGAGACGTCGCCTACCGTTGTTTGCCGGCGGTGGAGTCGGACGGCCATGAGCTTCTTCAGCCGGTTCCCGACCTGGGCCGTGTCGCCTGCGCTGAACAGGTTTGCCATGTATTGGAGCGGGAAACGCGCCTCGTCGATGCTGCCAAAGAGCTCCTTGGTGCTGGTGTCGTAGAGCCAACTGTCTGGCCAGTGCTTTGCGACGGGGCTCATCTTCTCGGATTGACGGGTGTTGTCGACCTGCGTGACCGATGCCATCACCGGCAGCAGCGGCGGCACGTAGAAGAGCATCGGGAGGGTTCGGAACTCTGGATGTAAGGGGAGCGCCAGGTTCCACTCCTTCACGAACTTGTATGCGGGCGAGTACTGGGCCGCGTGCATCGTGGAATCGGCGATCCCGTTGCTCTTCGCGGAGGCGATGACCTCAGGGTCGAAGGGGTCGAGGATCATGTTCATCTGGCGGCTGACTACATCGGCCTCGTCGGCCGAGGCGACGCTCTCGATCTGATCGGCATCATAGAGCATGACCCCCAGGTAGCGGATGCGTCCCACGCACGAGTGCATGCACGCCGGCGCATGGCCGGCCTCGATGCGGGGGTAGCACAGGATGCATTTCTCGGACTTGCCCGTGCTCCAGTTGTAGTAGGTCTTCTTGTAGGGGCAGGCCGTGACACACATGCGCCATCCGCGGCACACCTCCTGATTGATGAGCACCACGCCGTCCTCTCCTCGCTTGTAGATCGCACCCGAAGGACAGGAGGCGACACAGGCGGGGTTGAGGCAATGGTTGCAGATCCGCGGGAGGTAGAAGAAAGCCATGCGCTCCAGCTGGAACATGGCCTCTCTCTCAGAGGGAGAGAGCTTCTCGAGGTTGGAGTCGTTGCGCGCGTAATCGGGCGACCCGCTCAGGTCGTCGTCCCAGTTCGGCCCCATCTTGATGTCCATGGGCTCGCCCGTGATCATCGAGATCGGCCGGGCCGTGGGCTGGTCGTTGCCAGAAGGTGACTCGATCAGGTCGAGGTACTTGTAGGTGAACGGCTCGTAGTAGTCGTCGATCACCGGCAGATTGGGATTGTGGAAGATGTTGGTGAGGCTCTTGGGCTTGCCCGCACCTTTGAGATTGATGCCTCCACCGTTCTTCTCCCAGCCGCCCTTGTAGATGTCTTGGTTTTCCCACTTACTTGGATATCCCGTACCCGGCTTCGTCTCCACGTTGTTCCACCACATGTACTCGGCGCCTTTCCGGTCAGTCCAGATGTTCTTGCAGGCGATCGAGCACGTGTGACACCCAATACACTTGTCGAGGTGAAACACCATCGAAATCTGTGAGCGAACGTCCATCTCAGGTCTCCCGTCTGTTACACGATCCTTCGGTCGTCAAAACACCACCTTGTCCATTCGCTTGACGATGACATGGGTGTCGCGGTTCGGAGCGATCGGTCCCCAGTAGTTGAAGTGGTAGGTGAACTGGCCGTATCCCCCGGCGAGGAAGTTGGGCTTGAGGTGGATGCGCGTGAAGCTGTTGTGACCGCCCGCTCGCTTACCGCCGCGCACCTGTGACTTCGGGATTCCAACTGTCCGCTCGGGGACGTGGTAGACGATGCAGACACCTTTGGGGATTCGAGCGCTGACGGTGGCGCGCGCGCAGTAGACTCCGTGGTCGTTGTAGACCTCGACCCAGTCGTTGTCCTGGATACCGAGATCTGCCGCGTCCACTTCGCTCATCCAGACGGGCTCGCAGCCCCTGGAGAGGGTCAACATCCGGTGGTTCTCCATGTAGGTGGAGTGGATGTGCCACTTTCCGTGCGGGGTGAGGCAGTTCAGGATCCTCGCGTCCCCGTCTTTCAAGGTCTGCTTGAGATCGCCGTACGCCTCCGGTTTGGGCGACGGCTTGTAGGTCGGGAGGTTTTCGCCGTAGGCGAGATACATCTCGTGGTCGAGATAGAAGTGCTGGCGACCAGTCAACGTCCGCCAGGGAATCAGCTTCTCGACGTTGTAGGTGTACGGAGCATAAGCCCTTCCACCGGTCATTACGCCCGACCACAGCGGCGAGGTGTTGTACCGGCGTGGCTGTGCCTGCAAGTCTGCGAAGCGGATCCGTACGTCCTCACTGCCAGCCCCCAGGTCGACGAGATCCAAACCCGTTCTTCTCTCGGCGTTCCGGTAGGCACGCACGTTCAGCACGCCGTTGGTCAGCGTCGAGAGGTGGAGCACGGCGTTGGCAGCCCACTCGTCTTCCTTCAACGACGGGTAGACGTTGCCGTTCTGGCGTTCCACGGCAAAGTGGTTGGACGCAACCATCTCGTCGTACGCGTCCTCGCACTGGTAGTGGTTTCCGTGCGCGCCAAGCCCCGTCGTGCGGAGGCGATCGCCCAAACTGATGAACTTGTCGTAGAGCTTCGTGTAGTCGCGGTCGACGACTGTCAGCCCGTGCATGGTCCTGCCCGGCACCGCCTCGCACTCTCCTCGGTACCAGTCCTTGATGACCGGTTGGGAGATCTCTCCGGCCGAGTCGTGCGCGATGGGGGATGCGACGACGTCCTTCTGCGGCTCGGGGAAATACTTCACGGCCGCCTCACTGGTGGCCTTCGCCAGGTCACGGAAGATGTTCCAGTCGGTCTTCGATTCCCACACCGGCGGAATGGCTGCCGAAAGGGGATGGATGAAGGAATGGAGATCGGTGCTGTTGAGGTCTGCCTTCTCGTACCACGAGGCCGCAGGCAACACGATGTCGGAGTACAGCGCCGACGAGTCCATACGGAAGTTCAGATCGACGATGAGGTCCATCTTCCCGACGGGCGCAACATCGTGCCACTTCACTTCGGTGGTATGATCCTCAGAGTCCTCCGCAATGGCGTTCGAGTGAGTACCCAGGTAGTGCTTCAGGCAGTACTCGTGCCCCTTCATGCTTCCCATGATGGCATTGCCGCGCCAGATGTACCATACACGGGGGAAGTTGTGCTCGGCGTCCGGATCGCTCACCGAGTACTCCAGTTGCTTGCTCTTGAGCTTGTTCAGGACGTACTGCTTGATGCCGTCGTCATCGGTCGCTCCGCTGTCGATCGCTTCCCTGCACAGCTCTAGCGTGTTTTGGGCGAACTGTGGGTAGAACGGCATCCACCCCATGCGGACGGACTTGTAGATCTCGTCGGCGGTGTGTTGCCTGGTCAGCTCGTTGTCGGGGACCGTGTTGTACCTGGAAAACTGCCCGTCGTACCGGTACTGGCACGTGTTGATGTAGTGCCACAGAGGCGTTTGCTGGAGCCGAACGGCGGATTGCCAGTCCTTTCCGAATGCGATTGCCCCCCAAGAATCCATCGGCGCCAGCTTTTCCTGCCCCACGTAGTGATTGAGACCACCACCGTTCTTGCCGACACAGCCGGTGAGCATGAGAGCCATCGCTCCGGCACGGTACATCAGGTTGCCGTGGTACCAGTGGTTGATACCCGCCCCGATGATGATCATGCACTTACCGCCCGTGGCCTCGGCGGTGCTTGCCCATTCACGGGCGAACTGGAGCACCGTATCTGATGCGACGCCCGTGAAGAGCTCTTGCCACGCCGGCGTGTACGCCGCGTTCTTGTCGCCGTAGTCTCTGGGGTACGCGCCGGGCAGACCCCGGTCGACCCCGTACTGCGCCATCGTGAGGTCATACACCGTGGTAACCGTCACGGGACCATCTGTGGTCTCGACACGCATCACCGGTACGCCGCGGTGAACCGTCTTATCGAGCCCAAACTCGGTGAAGCTCGTCAGGGCGATCTCGTTGGACCTTCCGAGTAGCGTGAGTACCGGATCATAAGGCTGGTCGTCGACGGCGTTCTCGAGCTTCATGTTCCAGTTGCCCTGCCTGTCATCCCATCGAGACCCGGAACTCCCCTTGGGAACGACCAACCTGCCGGACTTCGCGTCGATGTTGAGGAACTTCCACTCCCCGTTCGACACATCCTTGTACTCGGCGATCTCGGATGCCCGCAGCAACCGTCCCGGCTTGTAGTGCTCGCCGTCCTTGTCGAGCTTCACGAGGTACGGGCTGTCCGTGTACTGCTTGACATAGTCGATGAAGTACGGGGTCTGCTTCTCGTGGTGGAACTCCTTGAGGATCACGTGAGTCGTGGCCATCCAGAACGCACCGTCGCTTCCTGCGTGGAGAGGCACCCACTGATCCGCGTACTTGCACACCTGGCTGAAGTCAGGTGAGAAGACGACCGCTTTCGTGCCGTTGTGACGCGACTCGGCGAAGAAGTGACAGTCGGGCGTCCGCGTCATGTTGAGACACGCACCCATGTCGGCGATCATCTTCGCGTTGTACCAGTCCGCGCTCTCGCATACGTCGGTCTGCTCGCCCCAGATCTCGGGGAACGCCGTGGGGAGGTCGCAGTACCAGTCGTAGAAGCTGAGGTTGACTCCTCCGAAGAGCTGGAGGAAACGTGATCCCCCCGCGTAGCTCAACATCGACATCGCGGGAATGGGGCTGAAGCCAATCACTCGGTCCGGACCGTACTCCTCGGCGGTGTTGATGTTGGCGACGGACATGATCTCCATGACCTCGTCCCAGCTCGCCCTGCGGAACCCGCCCTTGCCTCGTGCTTTCTGGTAGGTCCTGCGGGCGCCGTCGTCTGCTTGCAGGGCCTTCCATGCCTTCATGGGGTCGCCCGTTTCGCGCTTCTTCGCCCGGTAGGCATCGAGCAGGGCGCTTCGCACCAGCGGGTACTTGATCCGCAAGGGGCTGTACAGATACCACGAAAACGAGATGCCCCGCTGACATCCCCGGGGCTCGTACGGAGGCAGGGAATCCTCCAGCAGCGGGTAATCCAGCTGCTGCGTCTCCCACGTCACGATGCCGTCCTTGACATGGATCTCCCAGGAACACCCTCCCGTACAGTTCACGCCGTGCGTGCTTCGTACGATCCGATCGTGCTGGAAGCGGTTGCGGTAAAACTCTTCCCACTTCCTGGTCTGCGGCGCGATGATGTCTTTGATCCAACCCATTTGTCTTTTCCAGTTTCCCGCTGCTGGTGGATTCAGGTGGACTTGATCTGCCGGTCGTAGATCGACTGGTTCACGGAGCCCTTCAAACGCCCGCTCCAGACCAACGAGCAGAGGCCTAGGAGCAGGACAGTCCCTGCGACACCGGCTGCGAGAAGCTTGGGACCGTAGTCCCGTGGTTGGTGGAAAGCCTGCTCCTCGTCAGCCTGCTGGAGGAAACCGACGAGGGCCACGATCTCCTCATCGGTGAGCGGTTTGTCCACGTAGGCCCGCTGCATCACGGGGAAGGGAGGACTTCCGAGAATGGCCCGGACTCCCGGTCCGCCCAACCGCGAGAACACGGTGGTGAGCTCCCGAGCGAGCACACCGCCACCGATGACCGCGTCGTTGGTCACGTCGTGGCACGAGTTGCATGTCGGCCCACCGTTGGTGAACCGGGTCGTTCCCTGGAAGAGGGCCTGCCCAAGGAGGATCTGCTCCTCTGTGGCCGGTTCCAGAACAGAGGGCTGCACCGCACCAGTGGACCCCGCCCCCCCTATGTACTCCATTAGCTCCCGGACCTGCTCGTCGGAGAGAGGCTGGTCGGGCATCGGGATCTCGTTGAACTCTTCGAAGATCGCCACCGCATCGGGATCTCCCGCCCTCACGAGCTCCTGGGAGTGCTGCACGAACCTGATGATCCACTCCTCACTGCGGCGCTCGGCTACACCCTGGAGATCGGGCCCGACCAGGGGACCCCCGCCGATCGTGTGACACGCCGAGCACATCCTTTGGAAGGTTTCCTGGCCCTGCGCCCGGGCCGTATCGGGGTGAAGTGCGAAGCCCGCCACGGCCACGAAAGCAACGGCCATCGCTGACATGACCGCGGACCAGGTCGGAAACTTCACATGGAATCGCAATCCCGCGCCCACGTTACGTGGCTGGGGCACGACCGAGGCATGCTCGCCGGCCTCGATCACAGGACGCTGCAGACTGCCGTCTTTCATGTTTGGCTTCTCCTCACCTGGTGATACCGGACCCGGTGAACGCATGGCTTCACACCAGATCCTGTGGCACGGGCGTGCTCTTGTGTGTGGCATACTCGGCCAGCGTGATTGCTTCCAAGCGGGCCGTCAGCATCGGTAGGAATGCCTTCACATGTTCATGCAGAGGGCACGGGTTCTCCTCGTTGTGCCCCGACCAAAGCATGCAGTGCTGAAAGAGCTCGGGCCCCTCCACACTCTCCAAGATCTGTCTCAACGTGATCGACGCCGGCGGACGGGCCAATGCGTAGCCACTGCCAGGGCCGCGTCCCGCCGTCAAGAGTCCGTGGCGTGCAAGCTTCTGAAAAATCTTGGCAAGAAAGGAAGGTGGGAGATTCTGAGCCTCAGCAATCTCCGCTGGTGAGGCAAATGAGCCCGATGGGCTGATTGCGAGAATCGCCAACCCCTGGAGCGCGTACTCGCTCTCCTTGGTTAGCCGCATGTCGGACAATCCGGGGCCGAATTGTCGGCACAATTTGCCTAGCGGCCATTAGCTTCCGTTGAAGGGGTGGTGAAGGGTTCTTCATGGGAACTCCCATCGGTCTGTCTCATGGGCCTCCCCGTAGCGCGGGCCGAATTCGTCGCCCCAGATCCCCGACGCGGAATGCCTCGCTGATGGAGGGCACGGCGGTCAGCAGCAGGATG
>JBDHDH010000143.1:0-8712 GCA_039591615.1 Gemmatimonadota bacterium
ATGCGCGACCTCGAGATGTTGGCCGATTTCCCGGCCATCGACGTGAAGGTCGCCACGGCGGTCACGCGCCATAATCTGGCGGACGTACCGCGTATTGTCGGTCTACTCGACGACCGTGCCGGCCGCATGCCGAACCGCCTGTTCTACAACGTGTTTCAGGCGTTCCCGCGGGCGATGGCAGATGTTGATTGGAGCGAGCTCGTGGTCAGCGACTCCGAGTTCGAGATCCTCCGCGACTCCGTGGAAGCGTCACCACACGGGTTCCCGATCAACTGGCTCAGCCACGAAACGCTCGACCGACTGTACGTGATGATCTTCCCGGACGGCACCCTTACTGTCCCGTCCGGTCCGTACTACCGCAACCACGGACCGTTCCTCCAGGTAAATGACTTGGAAACCGTGTTGGGCCGGACCGACTTCGATGCCCCCAAGCATCTCATGCACGCCCGCGGCTGGAGCGCACATCGGCGATCCGCCGAGTAGCGCGCCGGAGGTCGCCGCCCTCGAAGCGTGGTGGTAGATTTCACGTGAACCTCGAGGAGTCGAGATGGGTAGATCGCCGACGGCGACGTACCTAGCGAACGCGCCCATTGAGCCGGCGACCGCGTATCTGCCGCGGCCGAGACTCCTGCCCAAGCACGTCCGTCCCGGTATCTTCGCGGTCCCGTAGCCGGTGACCACCTGGTGCCCCGTCCGGCGCCAGCGACCGCGCGCTGCCCAGCAATCACCGCACACAACGAGCGGGTCCGTGACGTGAGCACTCCATCGAGCTCGCCGCGTTCCCGGGCACCGACCGGAGGTCACCGATGGCGCAGATAGCCGTACCGACAGATCAAGTGTTCCCGATCCTCAGGCAGAACATCCTGGTGGACGGGTTCCACATCGTGATCGACTTGGAGAAGTCGCACGGTCCGATCATGGTGGACGCCCTCGAGGGCAAGGAGTATCTCGATTGCTACACGTGCTTCGCCACGCTTCCCCTCGGATACAACCACCCGAAGATGCAGGACGCTGGGTTCCAGCGCTCCCTCCTTACTGCGGCGCTGAGCAACCCGGCGAACAGCGATGTGTACTCGCGGGAGTATGCCGCCTTCGTGCGGACGTTCCGCGAACACGCGGCCCCCCAAGAGTTCCCGCACTTGTTCTTCGTGGCGGGTGGCTCGGTCGCGGTGGAGAACGCCATGAAGGCCGCGTTCGACTGGAAGGCGCAACGCAACCGGGCGCGCGGCATCGAGGGCGGCGCGGACAAGATCCTACACTTCCGAGATGCATTCCACGGCCGAACCGGTTATGCGCTCTCGGTCACGAACACCGATCCGACCAAGACCGCAGATTTCCCCAGGTTCGCCTGGCCGCGAATCACGAATCCCGTGATCCATTTCCCCGTGGACGAAGCAGCCGTGTCAGCAGCCGAAGACCGGGCAGCGCGAGAGATCGAGAACGCGTTCGCCAATGACCCCCAGGGCATCGCCGCAATTCTCATCGAGCCGATCCAGGCCGAGGGCGGCGACCATCACCTGCGCGCCGAGTTTCTTCAGCGGTTGCGTGCCTACGCGGATCAGTACGACGCGTTGCTCATTTACGACGAAGTGCAGACGGGCTTCGGGCCGACGGGTAGCATGTGGGCCTTCGAGCAGCTCGGCGCGACGCCGGATATCGTGGCGTTTGGGAAGAAGACGCAGATCTGCGGGATCATGAGCACCAGGCGGATCGACGAGATCGAGCACAACGTGTTCCACGTCTCGTCACGGATCAACTCGACCTGGGGCGGCAACCTGGTGGACATGGTGCGGTGCGCGCGATACCTCGAGATCATCAGGGAGGACGGCCTGATCGAGAACGTGGCGAACGTGGGAGAGGTTTTCCGCGAGGGGCTCATGGCGCTCGAGTGCGACATCCCCATGGTCACCAATGCCCGCGGTCGGGGATTCATGCTCGCCTTCGATCTCCCGGACGGAGAGACCCGAGAGCGCCTCCGCCTGGACTTGTGGAGCGCCGGGCTGGCATCCTTGCCGTGCGGGCCGAGATCGATTCGCTTCCGTCCGCCACTGATCTTCAGTGAGGCGGATGTCGAACAGGCGCTGACGATCCTGCGTCGCGTGCTCGCCTGATCACGCGCATGTGATAGCAGCGGCCTGCGGCGTGCTCCCCAACGAGAAAGCCCGCTCCGTCTTGGAGCGGGCTTCTCGTTCGCAGTCATGTCACCCGTCGCGTGCTACATGCCCTCTCCGGGCATGACCGAGAGGTCCCAGCGAATTCTCACGACCATGCTCTCCGCCGTGTCATACGTGCTGCCGAAATCCTCGAAAATCCCGGAGACCTCATCCTCTCCATACACACCGGCGAGCATGGCGGCCATCGGCTGCTCCGGCCCCTGGAAGTCCGCCCAGTTCTTGCGGGGGAGCACCAGCGCCACTCTACCGGCCCTACCACCATTGACGATCGACTCGAAACCATAGTGCACCGGGTAGTTCGTTTCCATGATCGCTCGATGGATCTTGTTCACCGCCTGGAAGAACTTCTGCCCGTGGTTTGGCTTCACGTTATAGGTGGTGATCTGGAGCATGTTGATGTCGGTCCACGTCTCCGGCCACCGCACGTTCGTCGTATCGACGGCTCCGATGACGCTCTCGATCGACTCCATGTGAGGACCCACCGTCGCAAAGAAGTGCTCGGTGCCGCGCTCATCGAAGCCTGCTTCATAAGCGTCGAAATCAGCCCACGTGTGATCCCCGGAGCGGACGATGAACATCCCGAGGTTGTCGCCATTCTCCACCTCGTGAACGATCCACGTCCACGGGTCGTTGTTCTGACGCCGCCAGGCGGCGTGCTCGGCGAGGGCAGCCTCGAATTGGGCGGCCATGCCCGGTTTGGGCGTCATGAAATAGATCCTGGACATGTTGTTGCCCTGTGCCAGGACCGGCTGGCTGACGAGGCTGAGACAGAACGCCCCGAACGCCGTGCCAAGGATGGTACGGATGCGCATGAAACCTCCTTGCGGATGGATGGTGAAGCGAATGATCATCGAAGCGGCGACCCCCGAAAACCCGCCATGGGCGGGAGCCGAACGCCTCAAGGCGAGGCGTGCCGCCGCATATAGTCCAGCGTCATATTGGCCAGCGTACGCACACCTAGCTCGAGGCCCGACTCGTCGATGTAGAAGTCCGGCGTATGGTGCGGCGCCGCTTCCTCCTCCGTTTTGTCCAGCGGTTTCCCACCCAGGAAAAAGAAAAACCCAGGTACCTGCTCGGCAAAGAACGAGAAATCCTCCGCCCCCGTGATTGCGTCGATCAGCTGCACGTTCTCTCTGCCGGCAACCGCGTGCAACGCCGGCAACATCTCCTCGACCAACGCCGGGTCGTTGTACGTAATCGGGTAAGACGTAGTCAGCGGGATCTTCACTTCGGCCGTGGCCCCCATGCTCTGCGCGATGTGGGTCGCTGTGCGATGAATCCGCTCGTGGATCTGCTCGCGCATCTCGCCGTCCAGCGACCGGATGGTGCCGATCAACTCGACCTGCTCGGGGATGATGTTCGACCGGACCCCACCATGGATGCTGCCGACGGTGACGACTGCGGCATTCTTCGTCAGCTCGAGCTGCCGGCTCACAATGGTCTGGAGGCCGTTGATGATCTGAGCCGACACGACGACAGGATCCACGCCGGCCCAGGGCTGCGACCCGTGGGTTTGCACACCCTTGACGGTGATGCCAAAGTCATCGACGGCGGCGAGCAGTCCACCCGGGCGGTAGCCGATGATGCCGATATCCTGCTTGGCCCAGATGTGCAGTCCGAAAATGACTTCCACGTCCGGGTTCTTCAGAACCCCTTCCGCGACCATCAGTGCAGCGCCGCCTTCCTCGCCCGCCGGGGCACCTTCCTCCGCCGGCTGGAAGATGAACTTCACCGTGCCCCGAAGGTCGTCCCTCATGGACGCAAGCATCTCGGCAACACCCATCAGCATAGCCACGTGCGTGTCGTGCCCGCAGGCGTGCATCACTCCGACTTCCTGGCCGTTGTAGATCGACGTGACTTTGGAAGCGAAGGACAACGGAACGCGCTCCGTAACGGGAAGCCCGTCCATGTCGGCACGAAGAGCGACCACGGGCCCGGGCTGGGCGCCCTGGAGTACGCCTACCACACCGGTGTGGGCGACCTCCGTCGTCACCTCGATGCCGAGGGATTCGAGATGGGCTGCCACCTTCTGTGCGGTGCGAAACTCCCGATTGGAGAGCTCTGGGTGCTCGTGAAAGTCCCTTCGCCACTCGATGACCTTGGATGCGAGCGCGTCGGAGAGTCTGTCGATCGCTGCAGGCAGTGGGTGCCCCTGTGCTTGCGCCGGTTCGGGCAACACCATCATCACAAGAAAGACCGGGAATATCGAAGCGCGTCTCAGCATGGCCTCCGGCTGGCTAGTGGATGGTGGTTCCGGGACACATCACGGACACGAGGCGATGCCCCCCTGCACACCCAATCGGGGATCCGCCTTGAATCCGTATGTCCGTGCGTCTGATTCAACGGGCGATAACGGCACTCGTATAGATCTCGTGGGATCTGCGAAGGAGATGTCAAAGATCGAGGGTCGACGTGAATCCTGCAAGGGCGCTTTTGCGATCGACGGCCAAGACCATACCGATGCCCCGCGGTATCCCGCTCACTCCCCACTCTCCCTCCTTGGCTATATTATCTTCGCAACACGGGCGTCGACCGCCAACCGACGCCCTGGGCAGACGCATCCGAGCGGCGCCTTTTCCCGAGCTCGGCGCGACAGGCCCGCTTGTGGCAGGACCCGGGCGGAGGGCGGCATCTCATGGTGGGTTTATGCTGCCTTCAGCCGTTCAGGAGTAGGAAAGTCGTAGCTTCGCTGTGGCTGCTACGCACATGCAGGCGTTCGGCCGTAGCAGGCAGAATCAGGTGAGCGAAATCTCATTGCAAAGGGAGGTACATATGCCGAAGCGCGCTACCAAGAGAACCCCAGCGAAGAAGAAGCAAACGCGGGGGGTGTTTGTGGCCGACGAGGAGACAATTCGGCGCCGCGCGTACGAGTTGTACCTGGAACGCGGGGGCACCGAGGGGGACGCCACGAACGACTGGCTCAGAGCCGAGCACGAGCTCCTCCGGGGACGCAAGCGGGCGAAGTAACATCCATCCCGGCAGATGGGGCGAGGTCGTCGGAACCCGCTGGTCAGCGGGCACCGCGGGGGGAGCCCTCGCTCCCCGCCCCACCGTCTCTATCAACGCACGGGAGGCGCCCCCCCCCCGCTTGGATGGGCGGTGCGGGCGCCGCTGGATGATCCACCCTGCGACTACGACCCCCACGCCGTGACTCATTCTGTGGTGCGAGGCTCCAAAGGCTGCCCTGACAAGGAATTCCCAGCGCGCGATAGGAAGCGATTCTCGGCCGTTCGGCTCTGCCCACTCGGCTAATACAATCTTCACGATTTCTTACCGAACGCCGGTCGGTAATTCTTAATGAATTCCCGATAGCTCGTATTACCTATTGGGAAGCCCCAGGCCTCCAAGGAGGACTCCGGCAATGGTGTGGCGGCGTCCCCTCCACGCAGCGCTCAAAGCCGGTTGGCGCGGGCCACTCCCACGCCAAGGGGATGGTTGGGCAGTCTCCTTGCCCCGCCAGCGAGAGCCACATCTCGAACTGACGATTCGATGCACTGGCGCGCCGCATTCGTCGCCGCCGGTGGCAGCCCGGCAGGCGGCACCGCTCCGAGTGGTGGCGCCAAGCTTCTGCGTGGAAAGGGGGAGGCGGCCCGTCGGGTGAGCCGCTAGCGCATGGTCCCCGACCCCGCGCGGCGCCGCCTGGCGAACCACCCCAGAATGAGCATCAGCCACGCCACGGGTACCGACCCGAGGAGGATGACGACAAAGAGGGGCACAAAGACCACGACGGCGGCCTTGAAGCCCCATGCGAGTTCCAGGTCGTGGACGGTGCGCGTCACGAACCTGGCCGTGCCGACGATCACCAGGATAGACCACACCGTACTGACGATGAGCCCTGCGACCACCGCCAGTCGCGAGACCACGCCCGCGTGCCACGCGTCCTCGAGCAGGCTCTTCGAGGTGTCGCCGCCCCGGGCCGGTTCACCCATCGTCATATGGGGCCCTCCGTCCTCGTCACCGCAAGCTGCAGCGCGCTCCGCGGAGGGGCAAGCATGGCAATCGACGTCGCATTCGAGCATGAGAGAGAGCAGCGATCAGTGGAACCGGATGTAGCGAAGCGCACTTTGCGCGGGAGGTGAGGTTATGGCCTACTCCGAAAGTCGGTTTGTCAGCGAGCTGGAGAGGCGGGGCGTCTCACGCAGAGACTTCCTCGGCTTCTGCGGCCTCATGGCCTCGGTCCTCGCCCTGCCCAGATCGCTGGGCGCGAAGATCGCCAGCGCCATCGAGGACAAGGAGAAACCCACCTTGGTCTGGCTCGAGTTCCAGGACTGTGCGGGTAACACCGAGTCGTTCTTGCGCGCCGCGCGGCCGACGGTCGCGGACATCGTCCTGGACACGATTTCCGTCGACTATCACGAGACGATCATGGCGGCGGCCGGCCATCAGGCTGAGGATGCACTGGCGGGGGTCGTGGCGCAGAAACCGGGCGCCTACATCGCCGTCGTGGAAGGCTCGATTCCGACCGGCGCCAACGGGGCCTATTGCACGGTTGGCGGCAGATCGGCGCACCAGATCGCGCGCGAGGTGTGCGGCGGCTCGGCGGCGACGATCGCCATCGGGACCTGTGCCGCCTTCGGCGGACTGCCGGCTGCGGCGCCGAACCCCACTGGGGCACTGAGCGTCGCCGACGCCGTGCCGGGAATCAAGAACCTCATCAACCTCCCAGCGTGCCCGGCCAACGCCGAAAACCTAGCGGCGCTGATCGTCTACTACCTGACCTTCAACCGGTGGCCACCAACGGACCGCTACCGCCGGCCGCTGTTCGCCTACGGCAAGGCCATTCATGACAACTGCGAGCGCCGCGCGCATTACGACGCCGGGCAATACGTAGAGAACTGGGGCGATGAAGGGCACCGCATCGGATACTGCCTCTACAAGATGGGGTGCAAGGGCCCGGTCACCCACCAGAACTGCCCCAGCGTTGGCTGGAACGAGGGCACCAATTGGCCGGTCGGGTGCGGTCATCCCTGCATCGGCTGCGCCGAGCCCGACTTCTGGGACAAGATGACCCCCTTCTACAGTCACATCGGAGGGATTCCCGGTTTCGGCATTCACGCGACTGCCGACAAGGTTGGGATCTGGGCCGCCGTCGGCGTCGCCGGCGCGTACGCGGCTGGCGGGCTGGTCCAGCTCGCCAGACGGATGAAGCAGTCGAAGGCGGAGGCGTCCGCGGCCCCGCAAGAGACGGGAGGTCAGTCATGACCCACATCGTTATCGATCCGGTCACACGCATCGAGGGTCATCTGCGTATCGAAGCAGAGGTCGACGGTGGCGTGGTGCGGAATGCCTGGTCCTCCGCCACGATGTTCAGGGGCGTGGAGATCATCCTCAAGGGCCGTGATCCGAGGGACGCGTGGGCGTTCACTCAGCGGATCTGCGGCGTGTGTACCACCGTACATTCCATCGCGTCGATCCGCGCGGTGGAGAACGCGATCGGCGCGCTCCCGCCGCCCAACGCACGTCTGCTGCGGAATCTCATCATGGCGTCGCAGATGGTGCAGGATCACGTGGTGCATTTCTATCATCTGCACGCGCTGGACTGGGTGGACATCGTCTCGGCGCTGTCCGCCGATCCGGCCGCGACATCCCGTCTCGCCCAATCCATCTCGGACTGGCCGCTCTCCAGCGCGAGCTACTTCCGGACCGTGAAGGAACGGGTCCAGCAGTTCGTGGAACGTGGCCAACTCGGTCCCTTCGCCAATGCCTACTGGGGGCACCCCGCCTATCACCTGCCGGCCGAGGCAAATCTCTTGGCGGTCGCTCATTACCTGGAGGCCCTCGATTGGCAGCGGGACTTCATCAAGATGCACGCGGTATTGGGCGGGAAGAATCCACATTTGCAGAGCTTCTTGGTCGGCGGCATGGCGACGCCCATCGATCCGGACAAGCAGGCGTCCATCAACATGACGTCGATCTCCACCATGCAGAAGCTCGTGCGCGAGGCCCGGAACTTCGTGGAGAAGGTGTACATCCCCGACCTCCTCGCCGTGGCATCTTTCTACAAGGAATGGGCAGGCTATGGCGCCGGGGTCGGGAACTACCTGGCGTACGGTGAATACCCGGAAACCGAGGGCGCCAATGCGCCGTTGTTCCTCCCTCGCGGCATCATCCGCGACCGCGACCTGTCGACGGTGGATCCATTCGATCCGGCACAGGTCACGGAGTACGTCACTCACTCGTGGTTCGAGTACGAGGGTGGCGACGAGCAGGGACTGCATCCGTCGCAGGGAGAAACCAAGCCTACCTACACGGGACCCGAGCCACCGTATGATCGGCTCGACACCGACGGCAAGTACAGCTGGCTCAAATCGCCGCGCTATGATGGCAAGCCTCTCGCATGCTGGTGGCGTACGGCTCCGGACACCCGAGGGTGAGAGAACTGGTGGGTCACGTTCTCGGAGAGCTCGGCGTCGGACCCGCCGCCCTGTTCTCGACGCTCGGACGGGTCGCTGCCCGTGGCATCGAGACGCTGGTGCTGGCGGAGAAGCTCGAGGGTTGGATCAACGAGCTGGCCGACAACATGGGCCGTGGCGAGTTG
>JBDHDH010000144.1:0-13558 GCA_039591615.1 Gemmatimonadota bacterium
TGTGGTTCGAGAGACGAAAAGGTCTGCCTGCCGGCCCATGCGATCCGTATCTCGCGCTGTCCCTATCCGCAGCGGCCCCATCCACAGTCGCAGCAGACGAAGCAGCCACACGCTGGGTGCACGAGCCCCCCACAGTCAGGACACGCGCACTCCCAGACCTCGCTTTCTCGACCGCTCGTGGTTCCAGCACCTTGGCAGGTGGGGAGCTCAGGCGGGCCGTGGTATCGAGTGGGCGCCAGTTTCGGGTTATTTTCGGTCACGATAGCCGAATATAAACCGAAACTCTGCAGACACAAGACCCCCGGCCGGTGCTTCTCAAGACCTCAGAGGAGTAAGGCGGTAGTCTCCCGGACCCGCGACCCGAGCCAAGCTTGTGCTTGCCACGCTTGTCGACGATCCGCACATTGCTGGCGCTGCTTGTTCTAGCCGAGGCCTGATGGAACCAAGAGTCACGAAAACGTCCCGCCTCCTCGACCGCATCGCTGCTTACCCGCTTGCTCGGGTCTTGCTCGGGTCGTGGCTGTGGCGCTGTTGTTGTTTGTGTTCCTCGTGGGTGTGAACGGTCTGGGTGATGGGTTCAAGTCTCTGGGTCGCGAGCTGCTGGATTCGTTCTTTGCTGCGACAGAGAATCCTTTCATGGCCCTGATGGTGGGAATCCTCGCCACGACCCTGGTACAGAGCTCGTCTGTGACCACGGCGCTGATCGTGGGACTGGTTGCAGCACCGGAGAACCCCCTTCCCGTCGTGAACGCCGTGCCGATGGTGATGGGTGCAAATATCGGCACGACCGTCACCAACAGCATTGTCTCGCTTGCGCACATGGGCCGTAGGGAAGAGTTCCGGCGAGCCTTCGCGGTGGCGACGTGTCATGATTTTTTCAACTTCATCTCTGTGGCCGTGCTGCTCCCACTAGAGATGCTCACCGGATACCTGCAGAAGGCGGCTGCGGCAATTTCGTCGTTCGTCACCGGACTCGGTGGAGTCCAGTACGATAGCCCGATCAAAGGCCTGCTCAAGGCCGCCCTCGTGCCCATCAAAGGTGGTATCGAGTTTCTCGTTGGCTCCGAGCGGCCGCAAGCCGTCATTCTGATAGCCGTGAGCGCAGGCCTGATCTTCGCGGCCCTGTACCTTCTCGTTCGGGTGATGCGCGTTGCCCTCCGCGCTCGGGTCGAGGTGGGTCTATTCGACGCCTTGGATCGGGCCCCGATCTTCGCGATGCTCGTTGGCGTCGTGGTGACCGTCATGGTGCAGTCCAGCTCCATCACGACGGCGCTGCTCGTGCCACTGGCTGGCGCCGGTGTGCTCACTCTGACCCAGGCCTTCCCGATCACGATTGGCGCGAACATCGGGACAACGGTCACGGCGTTGCTGGCGGCGCTTGCCGCGACAGGTGACAATGCAGTGGCCGGGATCACGATCGCGCTGGTTCACCTGCTCTTCAATCTCTCCGGCACAGTGCTGATCTTTCCGATTGAGGCCATCCGCCGGATCCCACTCGGGGCTGCGCGGTGGCTTGCCAATACGGCCGTGCAGTCGCGGCAGTGGGCACTGCTGTACGTGGCTTTGCTGTTCTACGGATTACCGGCGGTTTTCGCCGCCCTGAACGCTCTACTCCGCTAGTCGGCGGGGGGGACCTATGCTTCGTGAGTTGATGAGCATTTTTCGTTCGGACAAGCCGCTCGCCGCAATGGGCCAGAACTTCGGGCGGATGCTGCAGCTTGCCTACGAATTGACCGTGCAGGCAGGCGAGCTCTATTTCAGCCCGGCTCCGACACCGGAGGCGCGGACGCAGATCTACGAACAGGATGTGCAGATCAACAAGTTGCAGCGCACTATCAGGAAGCAGGTGATCGCCCACCTGTCTGTCCGGGGCAACACCCCCGACCTACCGTACTGTCTCTTGTTGATGAGTCTAGTGAAAGACGTCGAGCGTATCGGTGACTACGCCAAGAACCTCTCGGAGGTGCCTGAGATCCGTTCGGAGCCCTTGCCGGACGATGAGATTGTCGCCGAGCTGAGAGAAATCCGTGCTGGTGTGGAAGCAGCCTTTTCGGTTACTGCTGAGAGCTTCGAGGCCCTCGACCACGATCGCGCCGTGGCCCTCATCCAACAGGGAAAGGACGTTGCCCACCGGTGTGATGCCCTCATCGAGACGATCGCACGAAGCGACCACAATGCGAGAACCACCACGGCTCTCGTGCTGGGGACGAGATTCTACAAACGATTCGGTGGCCACATCCTCAACGTACTGTCCAGCGTCGTGATGCCCTTGCACAAGCTGGACTATTACGACGAGAAGGAACTGTCCGCGAAATCTCCTAGCTAGGGTGCACCGGAGGCCGGCTCGCGGCTGCTTCTAGGTCCACCATTTGGACATCACCAACATAGGCCGCTGTGGGCGCGGCCTCGAGAGACGTCATCTTTTCGACATTCCTTGCGATCCGGCGGGCGGATTCGTAGACGTTGTGGGCTGACGCCCGCTGACTGTCCGTTAGATCGGACTCTCCCGCCAGCAGAAACTGACTCTCGGCTACGATGGCGGTCAGCGCGTTGTTGATCTCGTGACGTACTGTGATGGCGAACTCCCCGATCGCCGCCATCCGCTCGTTGCGCACAGCTCGATCGTAGTAGCCGTGCAGCTCCTCGGAGAGCCAGCCGACAGTCACGGCCAGAACGCCGTAGGCTACGTAGATGGGCACCGTGATCCGCCAGTCGTCGGGTGTGAGACGGAGCGCAACGACGATCTGCACGACCACGAATAGCATGGTGCCAGCCAGGAGGCCGACGAGGGCGCCTTTGAGGCCGTAGTGGAGCGAAAGCAGGAAGGCCGGCGCGAGAGTCACGAGCCAGACCAGCTCGTCGGTGGCTCCCGGATCGGCCGGTAAGGCGAGCTGGACCACTATCGGCATGAGATACGCCGCAATGGTGTAGACCCAGAACCGCGGCCGAAACGGAGGGGCGTGCGGCATGTGCTGCATTCCAAGAAAGCTCTTTCGGCTGGACATCTCGACTCCTGATTCCGAGAGCAGACTCCCCGGAGGCAAAGATGGTAACGGCGGATGAAATAGGAAAGTCGACCGGCTAGGAATCCGAGTCCATCCCGAATAGCGCTGCGTCGAGGCGCCAGGTGGCCAGCCGGCGCCGTCGGGAGGGGTGACGGTCAATCCAGGTCCTCAGCCCCTTCAGATCTGCATGTCTCAGAGCATCGTGGAGTTCCCGCTCGGCGCCGACCGGTACGCCGTTGGTGAGCCGATCCAATACCACGTCCAGCACGCTGAGCTCCCCCATGGCTCGGTTATGGCCTGCCGTTCGAGCGCGCTGCAATACGCGCCGGGCCAGTGCACGCAGCATCGCGTTCTGCGGCCCTCGTTCGGATGCGCTCAGACGGGCCCGGATCAACTGCCGGAGGCTGGTGAGCATCGCAGGAGGTGGGTTGGCCTCGGTGCTGTCTCCCCGCCGGAGCGACTCCATCGCCCACCAAGCTTCCGGGTAGTCGGTGATACGCTGTGGTGGATCTCCTCGAAGTACGGCCAACTCGGTGATTTCCGAATCAGGGAATGACCAACGCACCGCGAAGGCAGCAACGCCGTGGGCCCGCACGACGGCGTGGCCAGGCTTGGCGGACCGCGTGGATGACCCATCGCCCGAAAGTCGATGACGCCACTCCAGGAGCGCGTTGGTGATCCGTGCGCGCCCAACGCAGCTGGTGTTGGCCACGCCGAGACCGAGTTGGACTCGGACTTTTTCAGCGATTCGGCGTTCGAGCCCCATTCGTCGTGCGAGAGGAAGCGGCGGAGCGAACCACCAGACGCGAACCACCGCATGCGGGGATCCCAGACGCGCCACACGCCCCAGACGTTGCGACAACCGCAAGGGAGTCCACGGCAGATCGAAATGCACGATGGCATCCGCGTCCTGGAGGTCGAGCCCCTCGCTGGCCAGGTCGGTTGCGATCAGCAAGATTACGCGGGAGGCCGGGGGAGGGCACGCGACGCCACGCGCCCGGGGCGCGAACAGTGAAAGAGCCTCCTCCACGGGAATGCGACCGGACGCGATCCAGGCCCGCCCGCCCGCCACCGCCGCCAGCTCCCGCCACCCAAAGCGCTGTGCCAGGTCTAAGGCGGTGGCGATTGCCGTAGTGAAGACGATCGTCTTCCTCTCACGACGTGCGCGAACCAGGTTCTGAAGCTTCTCCACCTTGGGATTCGGGGCACTACTGTCGGAAATGAGCCCCAAGAGCTTCTCTAGGCGGTTCCGCTCGCTCTGCAGCGTTGCTGGATCGATCGGTCTTGGTGTCGAATCCCTGAGCGACTCGAGGAGCTCGAGCTGGAAGTCCTCATCGACGCCGAAGAGCTGGCGGGCGGCAGACCGAGCGAGCTGTTCGCCTCGCCCGCAAGCCGCCATGGCTCGATCGACGTAACGCAGGTGGCGACGGATCGTTTCCCGAAACGCAGCTGTCGAGGACGCGAGACGATGAAGCGCGTGCCGCCGCATGAGCGTCCTGGCGTGACCTGATCCAAAGCCCGGGAAGCTGAGATCGTCGATGAGGGATAGGAGACGCTTCAGTTGATGTGTGTGGACGGGTGACGCACGCACGAGACCAGCGTCACAGGCCGGCGGAATCAGTGAACCAGCCTGCGGTAGAGTCGTCGCGGACCGCGCCACGACGAGCGGCGCCATTGCGTACACCAGCTCTGAGAACGCCGTCTCCCCCATGACAGCTTCCAGCGATGACACTCCGAGCACTGCGAGACCGTTGTCCGGCAAGAAGAGTCGGAGTAGGTGGACCAAATCCGTTCCACGGTTTACCACCGGCGTTGCCGTGACCAGCAGGACGTGCGCTCTGCCGACCCCCCTCGCCAATCGATCGTAGCGACGCGTTCGTGGGTTTCGGAACCGATGCGCCTCGTCAACGATCACTAGGTCGGTCGCCGGGACCGATCGCGTGCGGCTCAGGGATTCGGCGGAGACCAGTTGTAGCGGGACCCGCAAACGGCGAGATGTGCGTTCCCACTGTGGCAGGATAGCTGCCGGGGCGACAACGGCTGCTCGGCGATATCTGGATGCGACAGCGAGGGATACGTATGTCTTGCCGAACCCCACGGCATCCGCCAGGATGGCTCCCTGAAACGCCACCAGCGCGGCCCCGACACGCTGGGCCGCAACCACCTGATGAGGAAACAGCCAGTGGGGAGGAACCCAATCCCGGAGCCGTGGGCCGGCGGCCGCGGATCGCAGGACAGACAGCACCTCGCTGGGCGGACGACGCGGGCCGGGATCGGCGATCCAGTGAATCGACTCAGCGACGACCTGCAGCTGATCCGAAGAGAGCCGCGGCCATGCGCGCGAGCGTCTTTCGCGTTCCGACTCGGAGGCGCAATGCGTTCGCCACGGTTTCGTCGAGGTTGAGTTGTGACACATGGTGACCATTGTGGGCGAGCGAGCTCAGGCCGATGAGATCTTCGAGCCCTCGTCCCGCGATGGGGATCGGAACCTGTCCCGTGACCCTGGCATTGACGCGGCAGTACCCGCCCCGCGCTTCATCCGCGACAACGCTGATCAGAACGCCTGCCCAGCTCGAATTCATGACAGCGGCGATGACGAGGGCGGTTTCGCGATCAGGCGCCGGTGCGACGTAACAGGTGTTCAGCGGCAGCGCGTGCGCCAGCGTGGTCTCGTCCAGGGCCACAGCGCGCGGCCGTCGAGCGAGATCGGGCCAGACCACACGGTGGGATGAGACCGAGGCACGCTGCCGAAACAGCGTCCAAAGCGGGCCTTTTCGATAATCGGCCCGACGGCGTAGCACCGCTGCGTTCGAGCGGATGTGCCGCGCCGCGCGTGGCGGAAGGCGGTCGAGGGCGCGCGCGGTTGCTGTGTAGCCCCATAGCACAACCCAGCGTGTTTGTGCCTTGAATGGGGTGACGTCGCGTCCACGGATCGCCGAGCGCAGTACGGACGATTCGATCGTGATCGCGGTGACGCCGAAGCGGACCGTGGCGAGCTTGCCCGTGCGCTCCAGGAGCTCGCCCACCAAGACCGAGTCGGCGCCGGTCTTGATGCCCAATGAGGGCTCGGCTAGTTCCCGGAGCGGTCGCCCGCTCGCCTGCAGTTCTCTTATGGCCGACTGTTCTCCCGCCGGAAGCAGGATCCACGGGCCTTCCCCGGCGAGTGATCGTTGCGGCACGCTTCGACAGCCGTCGAAGCTCAGAAGCACTTGGTGCTTGGCATCCGGAGGTCTTTTGCGTAGCACGAGGGCGACTGGGTATGTGGTTGCTCCGAACTGTGCTGCCTCCCGCTCCGGAACTCGGTGCGCGTACACGACGGATGTCTCTCGGACCAGATGCTGGCGTGCGGTTTCACCGTATCCTGCCGAGAAGACCTTGCTCGGAAGCAGTAGGCCCACGGCGCCACCAGGGGCAGTGAGTTCGAGGGAGCGTTCCAGGAACGCGATCGCGAGATCGGGGAGATGCGCGTAGCCACGTCCCCGGGTCCCGCGCCACCAGGCGAAACGGTTTCGTAAGACGCACCGTCGCGCTGGCGACAATCTCTCGGCTCGAACCCATGGCGGGTTACCGAGGACGATGGAGAAGCCGCCTCTGGCCAGAACGTCAGGCGTGTGGACCTCGAACGAGAAGAACGGGACCACCCCCAGCTCCATCTGGTGGCGGGCGCGCGAGAGTTCTTCTCGGCTCTGGCGGAGCATACGAAGCCGCATCTCCTGCGCGGGCGCCAGGCGAACCCGGTTGCCGAAGAGGTCGCGATCCCGCGCCGCGGCGGAGAGATCGGCGTACGCCTGCTCGGTGGCACTCAGCGCCTCACCGAGGAGCCGGCTGGCGAGTGCGTGCTCGGCCCTCTGGAGCTCCCGCGAGACTCGGACGAGCGTGCCACCCCGGGCGTCGAATAGCCGACATCGAGCAGACCGAACACGGGCCGTGGCGCGTGCTGTTAGGAGGCCGGGAAAACTCACATGACAGGCCCGTGCGGCCCCCACGGGGTCGAGGAGCGTATCCCCCTGTCGGACGACGCCATCCAGGTTTGGAAGAGGCGTGATGTCAGCGATCGCCGTGGTGGGATCGTCTGCCACGACGGCGAGCCACAGACGGAGTTCTGCGAGCCTCACGGCGATGGGGTTCACGTCGACGCCGAAGAGGCTCTCTTCGAGCACCTCCCTCCTGAGGCGCAACCGCCGATCGGGCTTGCGACGTTCGCTCTCGAGCGTGAGCCGGATCTCGGTGAGAACTTCCAATGCGCCCAGGAGAAATGCCCCCGAGCCCACCGCGGGATCCAGAATGCGGAGACGTCGCACGGCCACCGAGGCACGCGCCCGGTCGCGCTCTTGCATCTCTTTTCGTTCGACGACGGCGCGGGCGACTTCCTCAGACAGACGACCGACGCCACTCAAAGCGGTCGTTAACGCGGCTTCTACGATCTCGCGCACGACGCGTTCGGGCGTGTAGAAAGTTCCGCTGTTGTGCCGCTCACCAGCATCCATCAGGCGCTCGAAGACCCGGCCCAACATGTCCGGCGCGATAGCGTCGACCTCGTGAGCTTCGCGTACGCAAAATCGGAATCGTTCGAAAACGTCGTCGAAGGCATCGCGCCACAAGGCATTGGAGAATGTGGGCATGCCGTGCCGGCGCTCGACCGGATGCGGCTCGAAGAGCCCACCATTGAGATAGGGAACTGCACCGACCGGGAACCGTTTCGACCGAGCCTTGGCCGGTTGATTGAGGGTGCCGAAGAACAGTGGCTGGAGCGCACAGCGATGAAATGAGCGACGCCGCGTGAGCGAGGTGTCCAGCAGCTGACGCAGGTAGTCGTGACGCCCGTCGAGCCACCCCTTGGCTTGAACGAAATAGAGAAAGAGCACGCGGGTGAGCGCGAGGAGTGCCACGACGCGCCGTTCCGTCGAAGGGACTGTCGAACCCTGCGAGGCGGCCATCCGCTCGAGAGTCATGCGGAAGGCTGCAAAGAACCGCTGGCCGGCGACTTCACTGGCGAGGAGTTCGGCGACTTTCAGTGCCTGGGCGAGTCCAGTGGTCCCGGAGGTCGGTCGCAAGCTCGCCAGCTGGTTGAGTGCCTCGCGACCTGGCTGGTCGAGCGAGAGAACTAAGGCGGGTGTGGTGCCGGGGGCAGCGAGCGTCGGCGCAGCCAGCGCTAGCGAACGATTCGGCCCGACTGCGAGCGCCAACGCGCGTTCCCCCAAACGACCCAACCGACGCGCCAATGCGCGAGCCCGATCCGACGGTTGTTCGGCGTCCACGGCGATCACCTTGAAACCGTGCCAGCGTGCCACGACGTGTGCCCCCTCATCGAAAGGGGCGCAGTCTGGCGTGTAACCGAGGGCTTCGAACAGCAGCCGTGTATCCTGGGCAGTGCGTATGTGGCGTAGCGTCTCGGCGAGCATGGTCCAGCTCGGTAGATGGCCGGACCACAGTAGAGGAAGAAGCCGTGTAGCTGAGAGCCGTAAGCGCGCCTATGTCATCAAATCGGCGCAGAGGCGGTCAAGAAAACAACTCAGTTCCCTTCAATCTCCACCAGGAATTGGGCGAGCAAGGCGTCGAAGGTGTCGGGCTGGTCCATGTGCAACCAGTGACTGGTACCGGTCATCCGCACGTGGGGTAGATCGGGGATCAACCGGTGTAAGCTGTATGGAAAGTCGTTGTCGGGTGTTAGGATCGCGAGCCGAGGACCACGGTAGCTTCCGAGCGCACTGATGGGATCGAACTCAGTCATAGCCCGGAAGCCACCTACCACCACCTCCTGGGGGGTGGCTATCAGGTCAGCCATCACCCGATCACGGGTAGCCGCCGCTGCGCCCGCGAGGATCCGTTGCCAAAAACCATGGATCACCTCCTCCGCGATGGCCACTCCACTGCCGAAGCTGTGACCCACCAGAACCAGGCGGTGAAGCCCGAGATGATTCGCCGTAGCAATGACATCGTTTGCTATGCGATCAAACGACAGGTCGCCGCGCCAGGGAGTGGGATTGTCTCCATGTCCCAGCAGATCCATAGCCATACAGCGGTGAGTCTGACCAAAGTGCTCGAGCTGCGCCGTCCAATGCGCCCGCGTGCCCGCGAGAGAGTGGAGGAACACGATGGGCAACCCATCCGAGCCTCGCTGTGTGACGTGAGGTAGCTTCTTGGTCATTAACCCTCTGCCGATTCGTCGGGTGGCAGGACGTCACAATCGTTCGAGCAGCCACTCGTCCGTGTTACCGAATGCAACGTGCTAGCCGAAGGCCTCTCTGAGCACCCGTGCCTGCGCGAGGTCGACGTCACGTACGATCGGGGGCGGCCACGCTCCAGCTTCCACTTGAAGATCGATGATGAGACGTTCGTTATCGATCCGCTTGCGAGTTAAGGTATCGATCACGTTCGATCGGCTGGCCTCGTCGAGCTCGTCTTCGTCCAGCCATACGGGTTCCCCCTCGACTGGCTGCCACAAATCCAAGAACAAATCGTGTCCGGTCCAAAGGTCGCCGCGGATCTCCACGGGCTTGATGATGTTCGTATACCAGCCGGTGAGCGTTCCGTCGGAGAGATGGAACCTCCCGATGTCGTGCCACTTCTCCGGGAAGACATACCACACCATGGCCGCCCCGCTGTCGTGAACGACGGTGTCTCCTACCTCGAGATTGGGACCCTCGTAAGCGTCGGAGAGTAGCACCTTCACGTCGGGGCGATCCAGCACTACCCATTGATTGAACGAGCTCGTCCGCTTGCCGGGTCGATGATACTCGAAACGAACCAACCGCGCCATTCGGACAACTCCGGACACTCGCCAACTCGTGTCTCGTCTAGCTGAGGTATCGGCGCTGCGTATATTGGGACTCGGATCCACGATCTATCATATGAAGGCCAGACCTCTTCTTCTTATTCCGATCCTCGCAGCCTGCGCATGCACCACCGAGCGTGCCGGCCGGCTGCAATCGGCGCTGGAAGCGCGTATTGGCGATAGCGGTGCCGAAATCGTTGGCGTGTATTTCTACGACCTCGACACGGGTGACTCCCTCGCCCTGAACGCTGACGTGCGCCTCCATGCCGCCAGCACGATGAAGGTCCCGGCGATGATTCAAGTGTTCCGGGACGCGAGGGCCGGGTGGTTCAATCTGGAGGACAGCATTCCTATCCGAAACACTTTCCGGTCGATCGCCGATCAATCCCCCTACCAGCTGAGCCTGACGGATGACAGCGATAGCACCCTTTATGCGCGGATCGGTCAGAGAGCATCCGTTCGGGAACTCACGGAGCTCATGATCACCGTTTCCTCCAATCTGGCTGCGAACGTGCTCATCGAGCTGGTTGGTGCCGAGCGGGTACAGCACTCGATGAGGGAGCTCGGTGCTGACTCCATCGCTGTGCTCCGCGGAGTCGAAGACATCGAAGCCTACGAGGCTGGGCTCAACAATACCACCACCGCTCGCGACCTGGGCATCATTCTGACGGCGATCGCGGAAGCCCGCGCGGCCGACGAGGCATCCTGTCGGGAAATGCTCGACATTCTCGCTCGACAGATGTTCAACGACGGCATCCCGGCCGGTCTCCCGGACGGAACTCGTGTCGCACACAAGACCGGACTGATTACGAGGATCAACCATGACGCAGCCGTTGTCGAGCTACCGAGCGGCCGTCGCTATGTCCTCGTCGTGTTGGTGCGGGGAATCGAGGATCCCAGCGAGTCCGACATTCTCGTGGCCGACATCTCCCGCATCGTTTATGAGCGCGTCCTGATCGCGGAGTGACGAATGCCTCGAGTAAGCTTCACGTATGCCCTTCAGCGCCACGTTACCCTCCCTCCCGTAGAAGTGCCCGGCGAGTCGGTGCGAGAAGCGCTCGATGCGGTGTTCGCGGACAACGCGCGCGCCCGAGGATATGTTCTGGACGAGCAAGGGGCTGTGCGCCAGCACATGGTGGTGTTCGTGAACGGGGAGCCCATCAAGGACCGGGAGGGCTTGAGCGACCCGGTCCCGGCAGACGGGGAGATATACGTCATGCAGGCACTTTCGGGTGGGTAGGCGTTTCACACCCTGATGTGATGAGGGTTCCTTTTCGGGTGCTTCGGAGCCGCGCTTGCACCGGATCGCCGGAAGACGTCCGTCTTCTTACCGGGTTGCTGCTGATGCTGGCATTGCCCGGCTGTGTCGGCGAACGCTCGGAAGCCGCAGGCGCGGTGGACGTGGCGAAAGCAGCGTTGCCACCTGCTACCAGCCCGAGCGAGGCCGCGGGCTATGCCTCGGTAGCCGCCCCCGGGGAGACCGAATCCGAGCAATGGACCATTGTGCCACGGGAGCGAGTGGGCCCGGTAACCGAACGGACGAGCCGAGCGGATCTCGTGGGACTGTTTGCGAGCGAAAACGTACGAGATCGCTGGGTCTACCTTGCCGAGGACTTCTGCACGTGGGGAACCGTCGTGTTCGCAGCATCACCCGACGAGCTCGAGATCACGTGGAGGACGGATGAGCGTCTGGCACCGGCCACGGCCCGAATCCGCACTGCGGGGGGTCGGTGGGTGACGCACGACGGGGTGCGCATCGGGACCACCCTGAAGGAGCTCGAGGCCATGAAAGGAGAGCCCTTCACGTTCGGCGGGTTCGGATGGGATTACGGCGGGGGCGCTGTGTGGAACGGCCTCGGCCTCAGGCTGGGACCAGACGACGACGGTTTCCGCCGCCACAGTACCAATCCACGGCTCGGGGAGATCATGGGTGAGCGATCGGTGCGCTCCGACCATCCCCTTATTCGCGACATGACTGTTCGAGTCGAGATGATGGAACTATCGTGGGCCTTTCCGAGCAGCGAGGTGGAATGCCCCGAAGATGCGTTCTGATCCCGATGTCTTGGATCGAACGAGCGCTGGGTGCTTGACAGGTAAATCGAGATTAGGTTGGCGACATGGGCGATCGAATCTGGGTGGCGACGCGAAAGGGTCTGTTCACGATCGACCGGACCGGGCAGGGATCGTGGTCGGTGTCGGGCACGAGCTTTCTGGCCGACAATGTCACGCTGGTGCTGCCACCACGGAGCGAGGGTGCCGCGTTCGCCGCCCTCGACCATGGCCACTTCGGTGCGAAACTCCATCGCTCGCGAGACAGCGGCAGAACTTGGGAGGAGTGCGCAACGCCCACCTACCCGGAGCCGGCGGAGGGCTCGGCGCCGGAGATCAATCCGGTCTCGGGGCGACCGAACGAGTGGAAGCTCCGACTCATCTGGGAATTGGCTGCCGGGGGCAGAGACGAACCGAACCGCATATGGTGTGGAACGATTCCGGGAGGGCTGTTCCGATCGAACGACGGGGGAGACACCTGGGAGTTGATGGAGGCCCTCTGGCGACACCCCAAGAGGTTGGAATGGTTCGGTGGCGGCGCAGACTACCCGGGGATTCACTCGATTTGCATCGATCCCCGCGACTCCCAGCGGGTAACGGTGGGTGTGTCCTGCGGTGGCGTGTGGGTCACAGCAGACAGCGGTGAGTCTTGGCACTGCCGTGCGAAGGGCATGCGGGCGGCGTATATGCCGCCTGACAAGGCAAGCGACCCGAACATTCAGGATCCCCACCGACTCGCGCAATGCGCCGTCGCTCCCGACGTGCTTTGGGCGCAACATCACAACGGGATCTTCCGCTCGGTCGACAACTGCGCCTCTTGGGACGAAATCACGACAGCCCACCCGTCAGCGTTCGGGTTCGCCGTGGCCGTGCATCCAGAAGATCCGGACACCGCCTGGTTCGTCCCGGGCATCAGCGACGAAAAACGCATTCCCGTAGATGGACGGGTCGTGGTTACCCGAACCCGGGACGGCGGAGCGAGCTTCGCAATCCTCACGCATGGACTTCCACAAGAGCATGCGTACGATCTCACCTTCCGGCATGCGTTGGATGTGGATGAGTCGGGTCAACGGCTGGTTTTTGGGACCACGACCGGCAACCTTTTCGTCTCCGAAGATGGTGGGGACTCCTGGATCCTCGTCACGAGTCACCTCCCACCCGTGTACTGTACGAGATTCGGCCGGTAGCTTCCCCCGTGACCGCTTGATTCGGCACAGGAACCCGCAGTACCATCCGGGGTTCGAGAATGTAGATCAGGTTACAGTCCATGCAGGTCTCGTCAATGAACTGGGCTCTACTCCTGCGTCGCGCTCTGGCCGTGACGCTCGTGACGATGCCGGCGGCGCCTCTCGACGCACAAGAGGCGGCCGTGACGAGTCTCATGGGCGTCGTGTTCGGGGCCACCGGACAACCGATGGCGAACGTGCAAATCCTCCTGGACGGCACGGAACTCGTGGCGCTGAGTGATACGAGCGGCTACTTCCGCGTCGACAGCGTGGTGCCCGGTCCCCACACACTGACTCTGTCAAAGCCCGGGTTCGAGGTCCGGAGGTTTCGCTTCACGCTCCCGGAGCAACCCCAGCAGCAGATCGACCTCGGCGCCATTCTCCTGGACGCCCAGCGCGAGAGCTTTGCAATTCTCGGCGGCACCGTCGTCGACAGCATGAGCGTTGAACCCGTGGTTGCGGCTCAGCTCAAGCTCGATGACGAAATCGTGGGGCTGACCGGT
>JBDHDH010000145.1:0-11087 GCA_039591615.1 Gemmatimonadota bacterium
CCCTGCAAGGCGCTGCCGCCCGCATCCTGGGGCGTGGCCTGGAGTTGGACGGTGCCCCCCACCTGGACCGATGACCGGGTCGGTGACACGGCCACCGTGGCAACGGCCACGGGGGCCACGGTCACGGTGGCGTTCCCCGCGCGTCCCGACGCTTGGGCCGTAATCCGCGTGGATCCTTCACCGCGCGCCACCACCATCCCCTGCGCCGTGACGACCGCCACTCCGGCGTCACTCGACGTCCACGTGACGCCGCGGCTCATCGCGTTGCCGTTCTGGTCGCGCACGATGGCGGACAGCTGTGCCGTCTCACCCAAGGCCAGCGTGGCGGATGGAGGGTTCACGCGAACCGATGCCACTCGCGGTGCCGACGGCGGCGGCGGCTCCGTGCGGCTCGGCTGCGGTGTCGTGACCGTGATGAGCGCGGACGCAGTCGCATCCCCGCTCCGGACCACGATCTCGGTCTCCCCGGCCGCCATGGCCGACACTAGCCCACGAGACGACACCCTGGCGACCGACATGTCGCTGGCCTCCCATCTGACGTCCGCGTCACTGAGGACGTTGCCGGCACCGTCCTGCACGGCGGCGCCGAGGCGGATCGTGTCTCCGATCGTCAGCGACGAGACGGGTGGCGTGACCTCCACCGTCATCGGGAGCGCAGCGGGCGCGGTCTCGGCGACCTGGGGTGGTGCGGACTGAGCAGGCGCATCACTGGTGGTCGGGCTGCCATCTGACCCCTGCCACGGCGCCCAGAGAAAGAGGACCAGCCCGGCCGCGAGTGCCGGTGGGACGGCCCAGATGAGCTTCCTCTTTCCACCGGTTGCGAGGCTCGGGATCGGCGTGACGTCCGCAGGCGTCGCCGCGCCGGCGTCTCGCGCCTCCCGCGATCTGGTGGCGATGGCAATGCTGTCCGAGAGGCGATCCCGCGGTACGGGGCTCGGTGGCGTCTGGAACTTCTCGATCAGCGCCTGTGCCTCCGTGCTCCGCGCCAGCGTCAGCATTTGGGTGCGGACCCGATCGCTTTCGGCCGGTGGCACGGCTCCCAGCGCCGCCACCATTTCTTCGAGAGTCGCCCACCGGTCTTGCGGGTCCTTCGCCAGCATCCGCATCACGGCGGTGCCAAGGGACGGGGAATCCGCTACCGCGCCCACGAGCGGTGGTGGAGGCGTGTTGCAGTGCTTGTACATCAGGGCCATGGCGGACTTCGCCTCGAACGGTTTCTCGCCGGTGAGCATCTCGTACGCCACGATCCCCAGCGAGTACTGATCTGAGGCGCCCGTGACCGGCAGGCCGCTGCACTGCTCGGGGCTCATATATGACGGCGTGCCCACCGTGCCACCTGTCTGGGTGAGACCCTGGGCCTCGGCGACCTTGGCGATGCCGAAATCGGTGACCACCGCCCACCCTTCTTCGTCCAGCATCACGTTGCCTGGTTTGACGTCCCGGTGCACGACGCCTTGCCGGTGGGCGTACCCGAGAGCATTGCCCACCTGCCCGAGGATCGTGTGCACCATGGCGACGGGAAGCCGACCGATTTCGCCGATCACCGACTCCAGCGCCCGTCCCTTGACACACTTCATGACGAAGAAGAGCAGGTCGGCGCTTTCTTTGACGGCGTAGATGGGGATGATGTTGGGGTGGCTGAGTGAAGCCGCCGTGCGAGCTTCCCGCTTGAACCGCTCCGCAATGCCCTCACCCATCCACAGCACGCTGGGCGAGATGACCTTGATGGCGACCCGGCGATCGAGGGCGAGGTCATGGGCGAGATAGACAACGGCCATACCTCCCCGGCCCAGCTCTCCGAGAATCTCGTACTCCCCCAACGTTGCATCTCGAAGCGATTCCAAGAGCACGACCGAGGTCCGCGTCGCCTGGTCTCGCTCGGCGGTGGCCTTATCGGCCTCGGCTCTGTCGATGAGGACCGTCAGTTGCGCACCGCACTGCACGCAATACGCAGCGTCGCGTGGATTCTCGTTGCCACAACCGCTACAGGTGGGCATAGGACCGGATGCTCGTCGCTCCGTTCAGCCAGGATTCAGCTTAGGGGGAATCCCACCAACTCGTGGATATGCAATATCGAATATAAGATATCTGACTGCTAGTACTTAGAGCGCATATAGGCCACCCCGCTCGCCACGGTCGCTCGCCATGCCCCCTCGACATCGGGCGAGAACTCCGGATCGTGCGCGCCGACCGTTTCGATCAGGCTGTCGATGAATGGGTCATACAGAGCAGGATCCACGTCGAGGTCCCGCCTGCTATGCCGTTCCGCCACTCGGGCGAGGATGCTCGGCTCCTCGTCGGAATGGGTGGGAAACAAAAGGAGGAGGCCGATGGCGTGCCGGAGCAACCTCGTTTGCCCGTCCAAGTCCGTGTTGGCGAACATCGGCTCGGCCTCGGGACAATTCCGAAAGAAGGTCCTGTAGAACGCATGAAGGAAATCCGGCGTCAGGCAGCAGCGCTCATAGCTAGCCTTCGCCAGATCGATCGTCCCTCGGTCGACCATGGTGTTCCCGGGCTGCTCCATCAATGAATAAGGGTGCATTTGGGCCAACGTAGCAATAAGCATCCCAATCCCGCCGGCCGCAACTTGGTACCGGCAAAGGGCGTGCCGCACGCCAAGCCCTCGGCGGCCAATCCCGGGCTCGAGCCCGGGCTCGGCGCTCCGCGGCGCGCTGAAAGGACGCCGGCAGATGGTCCGGTTGAACTGGTCTTGACGGTGTTCGGCGCCGTGCTCGCGGAAGCAGGATGACGACGTTACGCTGTAGAGGTTCTCAGTCGGGGCCACGTCCCGTGTGATTCCAACCAGGGGCAAGTGATGCGAACGACGACCACCATAACGTTGCTGGCGGCTGCGGGGCTCGCGTGCACCGGGGCACCTGATGCAAACCGAGCACTGCGATTCGCTGTCGCGAAATTTCAACACGAGACGTGCACCTTCTGCCCGGGTGGTGACACGGAAGTCGAACATTGGGTGCAGCGCAGCGAGCCCCTGACCGGAGGGGCTCTGCTCAACTCCGGTGCCTACATCCGCGGGTTCACGAAGCGGGCGAGGGAATTCGGGGAGGTCGAGCTGGTGCCGCTGACGTCTCCCATCGGAGTGTTCGGAGGATCGTCCAGGAGTTGGAATACCACGGAAACGTTCGACCACTTCCTGGACCAGATGATCGCCGAGCTGGAGGAGGCCATGCCCGTCGATGCCGTCTATCTCGCGCTCCATGGTGCCATGGCCGTGCGGGGCGTGCCCCGACCCGAGGCTGAGATCGCCAGGCGATTCAGGGAAGTGGTGGGCCCCGACGTGCCCATCGCCGGCACGTTCGACCTCCACGGCAACGAGGACGGCGAGTTCCTCCGTTGGGCGAACTTCGCGTTCGTCACCAAGCGGTTCCCCCACTACGACGCATACATCCAGGGGGAACGGGCCGCGCGCGCCCTGCGCCTCGCCGCACTCGGCGCGTACGAGCCCACCACGGCCACCCGGAAGCCGGGAGTGATCTCCGCGACCGTACTCCAATGGACGGGGCAGGGGGCGCCGATGGATATCATGGAGCGCGCGCGCCGCTGGGAGGCCCGGGAGGATGACGCATATGTCAGTGTTTTCTACGGGTACCCGTGGTCCGACGTCCCTGACGTGGGGGCCACGGTGCACGTCATGACGAACGGAGACCAGGAGCTGGCGGACCAAATCGCCGACGACATGGACGACTACATCTGGCGGGTGAGAGACTTTGCGGTCGGCAGATTCCCCAGGCCCGCGGAAGCTGCCCTGGTCGTGCGAGACGCGGTTCGGCGGAAGGACACGCCCGTAGCGGTAGGCGACTACAGCGATCGACCGGGCGATGCGACACACATCCTGAAGGCGTTCGAGGCGGCCGGGATATCGAGAGTCCTGTACGGTACCATCACCTCGCCCACGACCCTGGCTGCGATGGCAGAGGCATCCATGGTGGAAGGTGACGCTTTCGACATGGAGATCGGCGGCTTCACGCCATCGGGCGGCACCCCCGCACGCATTGTGGGAACGGTGGCGTACTTCGGCGAGGGGCTCGGCTATGACCGGATCGCGGCGATAGCGTTCGGAGCGGGCAATCTCGTCGTCATCACTCCGACCTATGAACAGGTCATCTTCCCCGAGCGGTTTCGAATCGGGTCCATCGATATCGATGACTACGACGTGTTCGTCGTGAAGTCGCGCGTGCACTTCAGGCGAGGATTCGACGAGACCGGCTTTGCACGAACGATCGTGGTGGTCGAGGCTCCCGGGCCGTTCGTGGGCACGACATTCTTGGACTCGTTGCCGTACGAGCATGTGGATCTGGGGGAGTATTACCCGTACGGCACGCCCCCACATCGTCGATGATGCCCGCGTAGGGGAGGCGGGAGGCCCAAGCTCAGTGAGCGCCGGGGTGTTTCGCGCTTCACCCTTGCCGCCCCTCAACTTGCACGATGAACGCCGAGCCTAACATTTACGTCAGCTTCAGCGCCGGGACGGTTGCCATGCGACGCCAAAGATCTCTCACCATCGCCGTCTCAGTCTCTCTGTGGCTGGCGGTCGCTCTACCCCTCGGAGCCCAACTCGTTCAGCGGTCGCAGCTCACACCGGAAGATGTCGACCCGGACTTCCGCCTGACCATCGATCTGATCTCACAGGACAACCGTTGGCTGGGGCTGGCCCCGCGCCAGATAACGTGGTCACCCGACGGTGAGTGGGTGTACTTCCGCTGGCGTGAGGACCCCGAGCCCGACCAGCACTCATCCACCGACCCGTGGTACGCCGCGTCGCGCGATGGCCGCCACGTGCGGCAGGTCCCGGATAGTGAAGTCGTGAGTATCCCCACCGGCAGCATCGAATGGTCACTGAACCGACAGCGTGCGGCCTGGTCGAACGGCGGCAACCTCTTCGTGTGGGACGCTCGGGACGGAACCCGCATCGTGCACACCGCCGGCGGCTCGCTGGGAAACGTGTTGATCACGCCGGATGGTGCGCGCGTCTTCTTCGCCACACAGGGGGTCGGCTTTCAATCGCAAGAACAGGCGGACCTCTGGGTGTACGACGTGAGCACCGAGCGCACGGCGCAGCAGGCCACCGTGTTCGTCCGATCGAAGGATGACGAGTCCGAGTCCGACGAATGGCTCGAGGCGCAACAGCTCGAGCTGCTCGAATTCATTCGGAGACAACGACGTGACCGAGAGACCGCCGATTCCGTACAGCGCTTCTCGTCACTACCCCGACCGCAGGCCATTCCCGTGGAAAAAGGTACCCTGATCCGGAACATCCAACTCTCGCCGGATGGACGGCATCTCACGTTCATGTCGATGAAAGACCCGTCGCGAGAGCACCGGACCAGCTATCTCGAATACATCAACGAATCGGGCGAGGCCACGGCAAGAGACGCTCGACCCAAGGTGGGCGCACCTCGCGCGACCTACCGGCTCGGGATCGTGGCAGTAGAACCGACCGTGGAGCGGGACAGCATCGAGGTCAGGTGGGTAACGCACGACACGGGCGACAGCGTGCCCCGCCCCACCATCATCCACGGCCCGTACTGGAGCCCTACTGGAGAGGCTGCAGTCCTCCAGATTCTCTCGCTGGATCACAAGGACCGCTGGATCGCGTGGCTGAACCTGGAGGACACCACCACCACCATTATCGATCACCAGCGCGAGGACACGTGGATCGGTGGACCTACGGTGAATGGGCGATGGTCGCCCGGCTACCTGCAATGGCTACCCGATGGAAGCGGGTTCGGCTTTACGTCCGCGGCCACCGGTTGGTCGATGCTCTACCTGGCAGACCGCGACGGCAACGTCACGCAACTCACGAACGGCGACTGGGAGGTTCGCCGCGTCTCGTTGTCACCCGACGGCCGACGTTGGTACCTCGAGACGAGCATGGAGCATCCGGGCGAAACACATCTGTACCACATGGACGTGCGCGGCGGCGACTTGGAACGCGTCACCATGGGCGAAGGTGTCCATCGATCGTACGTGTCCCCGGACGGTCGCCGAGTGACGGTCACGTTTGCCACACCGAAACAGATGCCGGATCTGTATCTGCTGGACAATCGGCCCCACGCGAACAAGACACGAATTACAAAGTCCGGCACAGACGAGTTCTACCGTTACGCGTGGATCGACAGCGAGATCATTTCGTTCCCGGACAGGGAGGGCAACACCACGTGGGCCGAGGTCTGGGCGGAACCGCGCAATCCCAACGGCGCGGCCGTCATCTACGCGCATGGGTGCGGCGAGTGCGCGCAAGCGGTAGACAAGGGTTGGTCACGCATAGGCTCGGTGGTGTACGCAAACTACTTACATCAACTCGGGTATCGATCGGCATCCATCGACTACCGCGGCAGCTCCGGCTACGGACACGCGAATCGCACGTACGGCTACCGGAACATGGGTGTGCGTGACATCGACAGTGGACTGCCCCTCCTCGACATCCTCGCCGAACGGTACGGGGTGGACAGAGACCGTATCGGTGTGTATGGCGGTTCGTACGGCGGCTTCTTCACGCTGATGTCTCTGCTCCGGAATCCGGGTGCCTACGCCGCCGGCGTGGCCCTGTATCCTGTGACGGACTGGGCGCACTACAACGACGGGTACACCAGCCGCATCCTGAACGGCACGCCGGTGGACGATGAGGAAGCGTATCGCGTCTCGAGCCCCATCTACTACGCCGAGCAGCTCGCCGACCCGCTCATGATCCAGCATGGTTTGGTGGATGGCAACGTGCAGATCCAGGATTCGTTCAGGTTCGCACAGGCCCTGATGGAACTCGGCAAGGACTTCGATCTGGTGGTCTATCCCGTGGAGCCGCACGGCTGGCGACAGGGGTCGAGCCGTCGGGACAGCTATCGCCGGATGACGCGGTGGTGGGACATGCATCTCTTGGGGCAGGCTACGTCTACGGACGGAGGCGGTGAGCGGTAGGGAGGGCAGAGGGCAGAGGGCAGAGGGCAGAGGGCCGCGGCAGAAGGCAGAAGGGAACGCATACGTGCGATTCTCGTCGGACTACACCGCAGACTGCTCGAAGAGTTGGGGACTGTCATCTCGAGCGGGCTCGTTGGTGGTTTCGAATCCCCTCAAGTGAGTTTCCCCTGAATGATCCCTCAGGCCGAACATTCACCACGCCGTACCCATGCCGCTAGCTGACAACACCATGTATGATTGACCGGGCGTGTCCGACAACCTTGGATCCGTATGGAGGATCTCGGAATTGCCGAATGGGATCGCCAGGTGACGAGCTTACCCGAACGCGATGCCAAGTGCAGCAGCATTCCCAATAGACGAGTTCGGTGGATGACAATGCCTCCACATCCCACCAGGGGTACGCGGCAGTACTACTGCGTAGGGGCCGCTGAGACAAATCGGGGTACCCCCGCAGCCGGCCGGTGCAGTTGCCTCCAGAGAAGGTCTGTGGTCTGGCTTCGCCGGCAGGAATGCGACCACGACTACCTGATCAAGTGCGCACGTTCGGACGTCGGGACACGGAACTCGAAGTGAACACCATAGGCACGATGGTCGCGGCTCCGTCTCGAGTGGAACAGCCGATCCGCGCCGAGGCGTTCGGCATCGAACGACTCCAGCAACATGCGGAGAGTCTGGCCGCAGCCCAGCCTACCGCCGATGAACGCTTCAAAGGGCAAGCACTCCTTCCGCGGGTCCGCGAGAACGGGAAGGTGCTTCTCGCCGGTTACCGGAACATCGTCGAGGCGGTTCGACAAAAAAACCAGATCACACAGGCCGAGGAATGGCTCCTCGACAACTTTCATGTCGTCGACCTGCAGATCCGGGAGATTCGGGACCACCTCCCGAGCAGCTTTTACAAGCTCCTACCGAAGATCGCCGAGGGCCACCACCTCGGAGGATACCCGCGCGTCTATGGGCTGGCATGGGCGTATGTGGCGCATACCGACAGTCGATTTGACCTGGAGACGATGCAGGCATTCGTGCGGGCCTACCAGCGCATCCAGCCGCTCGGCATCGGTGAGCTCTGGGCAGTCGCCATTCACCTTCGAGTGGCGCTCGTTGAAAACCTTCGGCGGCTGTCTGAGATCATCATCCGCGCGCGCCAGGCGCGCGGACGCGCGGACGAAGTGGCGGATCGCCTTCTCGGTCTCAGCGATCAGCCCGCGGAACGCACAGATGATGTGTTGGGACGCCTTGGCACCGCTCCCCTCGACAGCGCGTTCGCCGTGCAGCTCGTGCAGCGGCTTCGCGACCAGCCGGCTGCGATCATGCCCGCCCTCGACTGGCTCAACGAGAACCTGGCCGCCCAGGGGACGTCGCCCAACGAGGTGGTTGCCGAGGCACACCAGGCTCAGGCCGCAGCGAACATCACGGTTCGGAACATCATCACCAGCATGCGGTGGATGTCGTCCATCGACTGGCCGGGTTTCTTCGAGGGCGTCAGTCTGGTCGACGAAGTCCTCCGGACTGTTCCCGGGTTCGCCGGCTCGAGAGAATCGGAGTTGGAGGTGGCACGCGAAGCTGTCCGGCTGGCCCGCGAGGCAGACCGGGAAAACCCGGGGGCCACGTCGCTGACCAGTCCGACCGAAGCGGAGGCCACCGGACCGGAGAACCAGTCAGGTCTCCTCGCCATTCCCCACCGCCCCGAGGAAGACCCGGGGTACCATCTCGTGTCCCGAGGCCGGTGGGCTTTCGAAAGGCGGCTGGCCTTTCGCGTCCCTTGGCGAGTCCGGATCCGACGCGCGTGGCGCGCCCAAGCGGCATCCGGCTATTTCGGACTGATCGCCGTCCTCACCGCTCTGGTTCTCTCCGGCCCTCTGTTCCTGACCTGGAGCGCAGGAGCAGGCGTGCCGATCCTCATTCTCCTCGGGATCCTCGCCCTCGTGCCAGCCTCAGATATCGCAGTGTCCCTCATCCATCGCCTGGTCACTGCTGTCGTTCCCCCCCGGCTGCTTTCCAAGCTCGAACTGGCGCACGGGGTACCTGCGGATCTCAGAACCATGGTTGTCGTGCCCACGCTGCTCACGAGCCGCGCGGATATCGAAGAGTCCGTTGAGCGGCTCCAGGTGCATTTCTTGGCGAATCCCGATGGGCACCTCCACTTCGCACTCCTGAGCGACTGGAAGGACGCCCCCCACGAACGCATGCCTGGCGACGAGGATCTCCTAACCGAGCTGGCCAACGAGATCGCGCGTCTCAACGACCGACACGGAAGTCCGCCCGGTGGGGGGGAGCGGTTCATGGTGTTGCATCGCCGGCGCCTCTGGAACGAGCAAGAAGGCAAGTGGATCGGCTGGGAACGGAAACGTGGGAAGCTGCACGAACTGAACCGGCTTCTTCGGGGCGCCACGGACACCACGTTCATTCCAACCAACGGCAAACCGCCCACCGTGCCCGGCGGAGTCCGCTACGTCATCACGTTGGATGCCGACACCCGGCTTCCGAAAACGGCAGCCTATCGCCTCGTCGGGGCAATGGCTCACCCGTTGAATCGACCGCGCTTCGACCCCGAGATGGGGCGGGTCGTCGAGGGGTACGCAATCCTCCAGCCGCGGCTCGTCCCGTCCCTCCCTACGGGACCCCGAAGCACGACCTACCAACGGATCGTGTCGGGCCCCGGAGGCGTGGACCCCTACGCGGGTGCGGTCTCCGATGTGTATCAGGACCTGTTCGGCGAGGGGTCGTACACAGGGAAAGGGATCTACGACGTCGACGCATTCGAGGCGGCTCTCGCGGGGCGGGTCCCGGAGAATGCGCTCCTCAGTCACGATCTCTTCGAGGGGGTCTTCGCGCGCGCGGGACTGGTGACCGACATCGAACTGTTCGAGGAGTTTCCCACCAATTACGAGGTGGGCGTGCGCCGTACCCATCGGTGGGTGCGCGGCGACTGGCAACTTCTCCCCTGGATCCTAGGCCGGCCGCGCAACGCGGCGGGGCAGAAGCAGCCGACGCGCATTCCTTCGCACGGCCGATGGAAGATGCTGGACAACCTGCGCCGCAGCCTCTCGGCACCGTCATTGTTCTTACTCGGCGTCGCCGCCTGGACCCTGCCCGCCGTCTCTCCGCTGCTGTGGACCGGCCTGCTCCTGGGATCTGTTGCGGTGCCCGCGTTCATGCCGGTGCTCGACGGTCTCATCCCACGACGGCAAGGCTTCTCCAAACGCAGCCATCTGCGTGCCACGGGCAGCGATATCCAGGTTGCCGTGCTGCAGGTGCTGCTTGCCATCGCCGTGCTGGCGCACCAGGCCCGGTACATGACGGATGCCGTGGTGCGCACGCTCGGGCGGCTCTACGTCACGAGGCGTAACCTCCTCGAGTGGGTCCCGGCGGCGCAGGTTGGGTACGGCGTCGACCTCAGGCTCCGCGCCTTCTACCTGCACCTTCGCTGGAGCGTTCTCCTCGCCTCAGGCGCCGGCGTGCTCTTCGTCATCCTCAAACCGGCGGCGTGGCCGGTCGCTGGGCCTCTGGTTCTCCTCTGGGTCCTATCGCCCGTTCTCGCCTGGCGCCTGAGCGTACCCTGGAAACCTGGAGAGAGACACCGCCTCTCGCAGAGTGAGGAGCGCTCCTTGCGTCTCATTGCAAGGCGGACCTGGCGCTTCTTCGAGACGTTCGTAACCAAAGAGGACCACTTTCTGCCGCCGGATAACTTCCAGGAAGATCCCGAGCCTGTTGTCGCCCACCGCACCTCACCGACGAACATGGGGCTGTACCTCCTGAGCACGATGGCCGCTCACGACTTCGGCTGGATCGGGATCCTGGACATGGCCCACCGTCTCGAGGCCACGCTGGAGACGATGACCAGCCTGCGCCGGTTTCACGGCCATCTCGCCAACTGGTACGACACCAGGGACCTCCGGCCGCTCGATCCCCTCTACATCTCCACCGTCGACAGTGGGAATCTGGCAGGACATCTCATCGCGCTGTCTCAAGGATGCCACCAGCTCATGCGTCGACCGCTTCTGGGCCCGCAGATTCTTGACGGGATTCGCGACGCGCTTCAGCCGGTGCTCGATACAGTGGAGAAGACCACGTTCCGCCCGCGATCGGAAACGGTCACGGCGTTGCAGGTGCGAGAGGCCTTGAACGCCATGTCGGCCGTCCTGGGGGATCCCCCG
>JBDHDH010000146.1:0-16450 GCA_039591615.1 Gemmatimonadota bacterium
GTCATGCAATCAACGGATTGGGTGGCACGGGGGGGCCCGACCTGGGCCGTGCCGAAGAGTCCCGCTCGGTTTACGACTTCGCCGCCGGCATGTGGAATCACCTTCCCAAGATGGCCAGTCAAATGCGGGAGCTCGGCATCGCGCAACCCCACCTGGACTCCTGGGAAATGGGCGACCTCATAGCGTTCCTTTTCTGGCACGACTATTTCGATCCCCCCGGAGACTCCGAACGAGGCCAACAGCTCTTCGCGGACAAGGGTTGCATCATGTGCCACCAGGTCCGGGGTCAAGGAGGGGTCGCGGGCCCGGGCCTCGATTTTCTGAGCCATTACGGATCTCCCATCCAGATCGCCGCCGCGCTGTGGAACCACGGCCCCGAGATGACGCGCGAGATGTCTGCCAGAGGAATGCAGCGTCCGAGGTTCACGAATGCCGAGCTGACGGACGTGATCGCCTACCTCAGCGCAGCCAAGAGGGAAGAGATGCCGGTCGGTCCGGTCTATATCCTCCCAGGACGCTCCCGTGAGGGACGCCACCGCTTCGTCGACAAGGGCTGTGCCGGTTGCCACGGCATAGCCGGGCGAGGCAGCAACCTGGCGCCAGACTTGGCCGGAGTGCGAGCACGCCGCAACGTGATCGAATTCGCCGCCGCCATGTGGAACAAGGCACCGAGGATGCTCGACGCGATGGAACGGCATGGTCTGTCGATTCCCCGCCTGGAAGCGCAGGATATGGCCGACCTGGTAGCCTACCTCTCCTCCGTCGAGTACTTCGGTGAGCTGGGCAGCGCGAGAAGAGGCCGGGAGCTGCTGCGCGCGAAAGGGTGCCAGCAGTGCCATTCGATCTCTGGTCGCGGCGGAGGGACTGCCCCCGATCTGGCCACGGTCAGGATTCTCGACCCACCCGCCGGAGCGATCGCAGCGTTGTGGAATCACGTGGTGATCGTGGCCGACAGTGCCGCCGGCCGACCGTTATCATGGGCCACCTTGCGACCGGCAGAGATGGCGGACCTCACAGCCTATTTTGAGTCGTTGACGGCGGGTAACCGCTGATGCCGAGCAGGCGTTACCAGCTACTCCGGGCGCTCTGCCTCCTGGCGGTGCCCGCGTTCCTGTTCCCCAAAGCAGGTTCGACGCAGGAACCGCAGCAAGCGAGCTGCGTGGCGTGCCACCGCGCGTTCGATGGTCCCCTTGGTGACCCAGCGAAGCGGTTTGCCGAAGACATTCACGGGGCCAAAGGGTTTGGCTGCGTGGCATGTCACGGCGGTGACGCGCGTGCTCCGGGACTTGAGGCCATGGCTCCGGAGAGAGGGTTCGTTGGGAAACCCGACCACCAACAGGTCTCGCAGTTTTGCGGCCGCTGTCACTCCGACGCCGAGTTCATGAAGCGGTACAACCCTGCCCTTCGGGTGGACCAGGTCGCCGAATACGCCATCTCGGTGCATGGGCGGCGGTCTGTTGAGCTCGGCGACACCAGCGTCGCGACGTGCATCAGCTGCCACCCGGCACACTCGATCAAGCCACCGTCGGACCCGCTTTCCAGCGTCCATCCGCTGAACGTGTCAAAGACATGCGGTGCCTGCCACGCCAATGCCGAGTACATGCAGTCGTATCCCATCGCCACAGACCAGCTGGACAAGTACGAGCAGAGCATTCACTGGCAGAAGCTCTCGGTGGACGGGGACCTTTCGGCTCCCACCTGCAATGACTGTCACGGTAACCACGGGGCCGCCCCACCCGGCATTTCCTGGGTCGGCAACGTCTGCGGGCAGTGCCATTCGGTCATGGCCGACTATTTTGCCCAGAGCCGCCACGCTCGCATCTTCACGATGCTCGGAGTCCCTGGATGTGCGACGTGCCACAACAACCACGAGATCGTCGATGCAGGCGACGAACTGCTCGGCCTCGGAGAGGGTGCCGTCTGCGGGCGGTGTCACCAACCGGACGTCGGAAGCGGCGGCAAGCCCGCCGCGATGCGGGCACTGATCGACTCACTGAAGACCCAGTCCGATACAGCGGCTGCCATCCTGCTCGAGGCCGAGCACGCAGGTATGGAGGTGAGCCAGGCGCAGTTCGAGCTCGTTGGAGCCCGGAACGCGCTGGTCCAGGCCCGAGCCGCGATTCACTCCTTCGACGTCGATTCGGTGACGAGGTATGCCGAGGACGGACTCACGGTTGCCTCGGAGGCCTTTTCGCTGGGTGAAGAGGCGTTGAACGAACTCACATTTCGTCGCACCGGTTTGGCGATCTCGGTGACCATCATCCTGGCGCTCATCGTGGGCATCGTTCTCAAGATCCGCGAGCTCGAGCGCCGACAACCATCGACATAGCGACGAGGCGAACCCATGCCCGTGACGGCCCCTGGAGTTTCTCGACGAAGGTTCGTGGATTGGCTCCTGAGTCGGACGTTGACCACCTGGTTGCTCAGCACGAGCATCGGGGGCCTGCTTTTGGCCGTTCTTTATCCGGCCGGGCGATACCTCGTCCCCCCGGCTGCCGCCGAGTCAGCCACCGCTAGCGTCACCCTACCGATCAAACCGGAAGATCTTCAGCCGAACAGCGCGGAGGTCTTCAAATTCGGCAACCGGCCGGGTCTCCTCGTCAAGACCGCGTCGGGTGAATTGCGGGCCTTTTCGGCCATCTGTACGCATCTGAGCTGCATCGTACAGTACCGGCCGGAACTCGCCCACATCTGGTGCGCTTGCCACAACGGACATTTTGACCTCAATGGAACGAACATTCAGGGGCCACCTCCGGCACCCCTCGAACGATACACCGTCAACCTTCGAGGCGACGAGATCGTCGTCAGCAGGGCAAGCTGACATGGCAGGTCCGCCTGCCATCAGGCCGAGCGGCGTAGCAAACTGGCTCGAAGCACGGCTCGGCCTGTCCGTGGTCAAGTCGCTGGCGAAGAAGAAGCAGGTCCCCGTCCACCGACACACCATCTGGTATTACCTCGGTGGAATGACACTTTTTCTGTTCATGGTCCAGATCGCGACCGGGATACTGCTCCTCTTCTACTACCGCCCCAGCGCCGAAGAAGCGTACGAGTCGGTGCAGTTCCTGATGGCGGAGGTCGAGTTCGGCTGGTTGTTTCGCTCGATCCACTCGTGGTCGGCGAACCTGATGATCTTCACGCTGTTCCTTCACTTGTTCAGTGTTTTGCTCGTGAAGGCATACCGGCCCCCCAGGGAGCTCACGTGGTTCTCCGGCATCGGACTGATGGGGCTGGCGCTGGCGTTCGGTTTTACCGGCTACCTCCTACCGTGGAACGAATTGGCGTATTTCGCGACACGGGTCGGCACCGAGATCACGGGGGCGGTGCCGCTGATAGGAGACTTCGTCCTGCGAGTGTCGCGCGGCGGCACAGATGTCACGGGAGCCACACTCACGCGGTTCTACGCGTTTCACGTCGCGGTGCTCCCTGCCGTAGCCATCTTCCTCTTGGGATTGCACCTCTTTCTGGTGCAAAAACAGGGCATGAGCGTACCACCTGGCGTGGAGCGGCAGGGCGGGCCACGGGGCATCATGCCGTTCTTCCCGAACTTCCTGCTGCGAGATCTGGTGGGATGGCTCACTGCCCTGGCCATCCTGGCCGCGCTAGCCGCCTACTTTCCGGCCGAGCTCGGCGAGAAGGCCGATCCGTTCGCCTCGGCGCCAGCCGGTATCAAGCCCGAGTGGTACTTCATGTTCATGTTTCAGACGCTGAAGTATCTACCGGCTCACATTCTCGGGATCGAGGGTGAGATAGTGGGGATCTTGGGCTTCGGCTTGGCGGGGCTGTTCCTTCTGCTGATCCCATTCCTCGACCGCCGCACGGCGCGGGGTGAACCGAGCACGCTGTTCACCTGGATCGGGATCGGGATCATCGTCTACATGATCGTCCTGACCTGGCTGGGCTATGCGGCCAGTCCGACGGTTTGACGATCACCACATCTACCCCCGTGAGTCTTCATCGCGAACCCTCGGACGCCAGACTTCTCAGGTAGACCGAGAGGTCTCGCATCTCCTCACCTTCGAAGCGGGGCCAATCCACCTGCTGCAGCTGAACTCGGTCGTACATTGCGGGCGCGTGGTTCCACATGGCGGTGGCCCTTGTCCGTGAAGACATGCTCGCCCGTCTGGGCATCGCCCCCTGTCTCGTAGAATCGCAGGTAGTACAAGAAGGCAATCACGTCAGCCATCTCCGTACCTTGAAACCGCGGGAACGCGATGTTGCGGGCTCGCATCGCCGCGGCCATTTGCGATGAGTGGTTCCACAGTGACCCAGCGATCTCCGAGACCTGGAGACGCTCGGTCGCGCTGCGAAGGTCCGGTCCGTCGGAAGTCCCACGCCCTCTTGGTCCGTGGCAACTGACGCACCCCTTGGCTGCGAACAACCGCTGGCCGGTCCCAGGGTTGGGTGGCGGGAGTAACGTCACCTCGCCTCTCCGGTCACTCGATTCCCGCCTGATATACGCCTGCAAGTCGGCAAGCTCGCGGCCCTCGAAGCGCGGGATCTGCAGTCCCCTGGCAACTTGCTGCGCCTGCATCGAGGGCCCGTGGTTCCACATACCTTCGGCAAGCACAATGGGGGCGATGAACCGGGCATAGTCGTCCAGTGCAGGGCCAACAGCACGGCCGCTCTCTCCCACCGTGTGACACTCCGCACAACGCTTTTCGCGAAACCATCGTTCGCCCAGATCGGGATCGCCCGGTCGGTCGAACAGCTTGACGTAGTAGATATAGCTGATGATGTCGGCGAGCTCCTCTTCGGAAAACGTCGCCCACCGAACCCCCCGCTCGCGTACGGTTTCGATCATGCGGGGAGTGTGATTCCAGAACAAGCCCGCGAGCTGTTGCAGGCTCCGGCCCGCGCCAACCAGTGCGAAGTCTGGGCCCAGCGTGCCTCCGTTGCCCCAGATAGAATGACAGCGCACGCAGCCGCGCTGGGTGAAGATCTGACGACCAGAGACCGGATCACCGAAGAACGACGAGCCAGCCTCTTGCGCCCTCGACGTGGAAGCACGAAGCGTGCAAAGGAGCACCGAGACGGACAGCGCTCCGATACGGAGCACCGTGACCCTAGATGAACGCCTCATCAGTCGACTCCAGACGCGCCGGTGACGGCGGTCTCCGGCAGGTATCCGGATACTCGTTCCGACACTTCCTGAACAGAGAGCTCGCGTCCTTCCTTCATTTCCCAAATCGAGACGATGGGAACGAACTTAGTCGCCACCATGTACAGCAGAATGAACCCTGAGAATGTTGCGGCCATGATGGACAGCTCGACCCATGACGGCAGGTAGTGACCGATGGACTCCACCTCCCAGCGCGGATTCACGGAGGTCGGAACGACGATGTTGAACCGTTCGAGCCACATGCCAATCATCACCGCGATCCCGGCGATGAGCGTTCCGCCCGGCGTCCTCGTAGACCGTCGCGCCATGAGCGTCAGCGGGATGAAGAAGCACCCCGCCACCATGGTCCAGAACGGAATGGCGAACGGGCCGGCCAGTTTTGCCCAGAACGTGCGCATCTCGCCGGGTTCGCCGCCGTAGAAAGCCGTGAGGTACTCGGCGAAGGTGAAATAGAACCACAGCAGGCTGAACAAGAGGAGGAGACGGCCCAAGTAGTCGAAGTGTATGTCCTTGAAGTATTGCTCCAATCCGAACGCCCGCCGCAGCACCACCATGGCGACGAGTATTGCCGCGATTCCGGAGTAGATGGCTCCCATGACGAAGTATGGGCCGAAGATGGTACTGTGCCACATCGGCCGCAGCGTCATGGCGAAGATCCAGCCAATGATCGTATGCACCGATACTGCGATGGGGATCACGACGATGGAAAGGACTCCGATGATGCGCTCCAGCCGCGCGCGCTGTTCCGGGGTGTCCCGATACCCGGCGGCGAAAAAGCGATACAGTCGGGGCGCTTTGATTCCAGAGTCGCGAATGATGGCCAGATCCGGCAGCAGCGGAACGTAGAGATAGATCGTGCACGCCGTGAAATAGGTTCCAATGCTGATCACATCCCACAGCAGCGGAGAGCGCCACTGGGCATGGAAAATGACGTTCAACACCCGATCCGGACGCCCGAGATCCACGATGGGCTGAATCGCGCCGAATCCGATCACCAGGACGGTAATCAGCTCCGCGGAGCGCGTGATGGAGCGCCTCCATTCCGCCTTGCTCACGCGCAGAATCGCGGATATGAGCGTTCCAGCATGACTGATGCCGATGAAGAAGACAAAATCGATGATGTATATGCCCCAGTACCCGGGGCGATTCAATCCGGTTCGGCCCAGCCCGTATCGGACCTGCAGGTAATAGGCGATGAGACCCCAGAACGTCACCGCTGCCAGGAACCCTGCCATCACGTAGAAGCCGCGCGATGTCTCGACGAGCGGTCTCAGAAGAACCTGCTCGTCGCGAGTCATCCGGGCGAGCTTGTCACTCACGTCTTGGCGCATCTCAGTCCCTCGGCGTGAGGTAGTAGACCTTCGGCTGGGTTCCCAGATCCTCCATCAGCCGCATCGCCCGTGGATCCTCCTTCAGCTCGGCCACCCGATGCACGGGATCATCGAGATCCCCGAACACGATGGCGCCAGTTGGACAAACCTCGGCACAGGCCGGTTGGTAATCCTCCTCGCGTAGCGGTCGATCCTCTGCACGGGCCTCCTCGCGGGCCTTCTGCAAGCGGTGATGGCAGAACGTGCACTTCTCGATGACTCCCTTGAGACGCACCGACACATCTGGGTTGAAATGCCGATGCTCGGACTCAGACCACTCGGGACCGTACCAGTTGAAGTACTTCACCATGTAGGGACAGGCGTTGGCACAGTAGCGGCATCCAATACAGCGCGGGTAGATCTGACCGACGATCCCCTCATCGTTGATGTAGGTCGCATGCACCGGACACACTTTGATACAGGGTGGATTGTCGCAGTGCATGCAAGGGCGTGGAAAGAACTGCATGCTGGTCTCGGGAAAGTCCCCTTCGACCTCAGCCATGATCTTCATCCAGCTCATGGCGCGTCCCTTGTCCGCTTCCTCCGGCGAGACCGTGGGGATGTTGTTTTCGCTCTTGCACGCGACCTCGCAGGCCGCACAGCCCGTGCATTTTGCCAGATCGATCACCATCCCCCAGCGTGTCATCCGTACCGATCCCTCAGGCTCGTTCGAGGCGGACGTAGGTCGAGAACCACGCAGGCAGCCCAGTCAGGGAGTCACGGGAGCCGCTGAGCAACTGGAGCGGGTTCGCAAGTTCGCCGTCCGGGTGTCGCAATCCGTACGGCACACACACGTTCTCGTGTGCGGTCCCGTGAAACAGCTTGAGACGGGCACGATAGCGTCCCTGTTGCGAAATGACCCACACCATGGTGTTGTCACCCAAACCCAGGGAGTGGGCTGTCTCCGGATGTACCTCCACCCAGGGGACCCAATGCACGTTGGGGAAGACGCCGGGCTGCTCGGCCATCCAACGCTCGAGGCCCAGCGTACCGGAGGCGAGGGTAGAGGCGCGGTAGGGTACGAGCCGCAGCGGGAATTCTTCGGGAGGCTCATCCGCCGGACTCGTGACGTCGACGTAGGGTCTCCGGCTATCTCCCTCGGTACTTAGAACGGCGAGCAGCTCCGCGGGAATCAGATTGATCCGACCGTCCCGCGTACGCGCGAGTCGTCTCGGATCGGCATCGTCGTAGAGGAGATCGGTCCAGCCGCCGCGTTCGATCAGCTCATTCCAGAAGGAATCGAACTCCTTGTGCTCGGGCAGCCACCATCCGCGTTCCTCCATCTGTAGATGATGGCGCCGCTCGAACTCGTCACCCAGCAACATGCCCCGCTGCACCGCAAAGAGACCTCGGGCACGCTGCTCGAGCAGCGATGCGAAGTCGTCATAGGGCAGGCTTTGGGCGAGACTGCCGCCGAGCGCCCGCGCGAGCCCCAGCAGCACGTCGCCGGTGTGGATGCCTCCGTCGTGGGGCTCGACCACGGGACGGGTCACACCCCATGTCGGGTGGGGATAGGAAACCGGCGTCGGTGCATCTTGCCAGCGCTCATAAGGGAGGAGATCCGGTATGATCATGTCGACGTACCGTGACGTCTCGTCGAGGAACGGCGAGAAGCTCACGATGTACGGAATCGGAGCTAGGGCCTGGCGCCAAAGGTCCGGACGGCTTGAAGAAGCGAGCGGGTTGGCGTAGTACAGCATCAGCGTGTCGACCGACGCGCCGGCATCACTCGTGGCGGCCTCGACGAAACGAGTGGCCGGATCTCCCAATCCGAGCGGAGGCGGCTCACCGTCTATGGGATCTCGTGCCACCCCTGCTCGGGCCACGTCGTCCAACACAACGTCCTGGAGGGGCTCGAGCGGCGGCTCATCGCCAAACAGCACGCCGCCGGGGGTGTTGATGCTCCCCACGAGCACGTTCAGGCTGTGCACCGCCAGGCCCGCGAACAGCCCATTGGGGGCCAGCATGACGTCGCTGCCACACACGGCGACCGCAGGCCGGGCCCGGGCAAACTCCCGGGCGACCGCCGTGATTCGCTCCACGGGGACGCCGGTCATCGTCGAGACGTCTTCCGCTCTGAAGTGGCGGAGCACGAGCGACCGATACTCTTCGAAGCCCGTCACGTGTTGCGACAGGAACCGGGCATCGAAGAGCTCGTCCCTGATGAGCACGTATGCGATTCCGAGAGCCAGTGCGCCATGGGTTTCCGGTCGGATCCCGACCCATTCGTGCGCTCGGGCTGCCGTCCGCGAGAATCGCGTGTCCACCTGGACGAACCGAGCTCCTCGCCCGTTTTCGTGCTCGGGACTGGCGAAGGCGACGAAGGCCTGCAGCGGCGACCACCACGACTCGAAAAGCGGAGCACCAAAGGACAGCACCAGCTCCGCCCGGTCGAGGTCGTACGCCGGTCGCCGCGGGATGCCGTGCATCAGCCTCATGATCGACGCGGTACCATCATCGTAGTCGTCGGAGACGTGGTTCGGCGATCCGAAGGCGTTCAGGAATTGACGCCAGACGTCGTGCATCGTGCCGGCGCAGTACCCAGCCAGGAGCGCCAATCCCTCCGGCCGGCCGGCCTCACGCAAGGCTTGGAGACGCTCTGCCAGAAGCGTGACGGCCCCCTCCGGGGTGATCTTCCGCCACTCCCCTCCGCCCCGGGAACCCACACGCACCATCGGCGAGTCGAGGCGCTCGGGATGGTAGAGGGTTTGCACGCCGGCGATCCCACGCGGACAGAGCCCGCCACGACTCATGGGGTGGAGCGGATTGCCGCTGATCCGGACGAGGCGTCCGTCTACTATCCGAGCCCGAATGCCGCACCGTGCCGGGCACACGAGACACGTCGAGGTGACGTGATCCTCGATGCCTGGCGCCCAGCCCAGGTCCGGCTCCGCCTCGGCAGTCCAAAAGACGTCCTGCGTCTGGTGGAGACCGAGCGCCGTGGCGGTAGCCCCCATGGTCCACAAGAACTCGCGTCGGGTCGGCTTCACCTCCATCATCCTCCGGCTATCGATGGCACGCGGCGCAGTCCAGCGTCTGCGCGCGCTCGCGATGACAATCCATGCAGTAGTCCATGGTGATGCGCACCAATGCTCGCGGCGGTGGGCGTTCCGTCTGTGCGATGGCACCGTGACAGGTCTCGCACTCGAGCTCGGCGATCCCGGCATGGCGACTATGTGTGTAAAACACATGGTCGGCGAGACGAAAGAGCTTGTTGAACTGCAGGGGGTCTCCCTCGGCGAGCAGCTCGGTGACGCGGGCGGCCTCTCGCGACTCGCCCTGCGGCACCGAGTGACAGATGGAGCACGTCTCGGCACCCGGGAGTCCGGCATGGGCCCCGGTGCGCACATACTTGTGACAGAACTCGCAGCCGAGCCCGAGATCCTGCGTGTGCTTGAGGTGGTTGAACTGCACCGGCTGGGGCACCGCGGGACTGCGGCGGGCGACCACTGGGACCGCCACCGCCACGATCAGCACCAACGCGACACCCACTACAGCGGGGCCGCGAAGGCGGCCAGCGCCGCGCTCCCGATCCCCACTTCCATTTGGGGTATCTCGAGATGTGGGGCTAGCGGTCACGGTTCAATACGCAGGAACGATCTCCGATGATGCCGGGCGGCGTCTGCCGCGCGGTGGGGCTGCTTGGACACGCACCGTGGTGAAGGCCACCCAATTTGGACGGCTGGCTCAGACTCCAGACGTACGCTGCCACGGCGCGGAGCTGCTCGTCGCTGCCGCCTTTGGGCGGCATCGCGACGCCAATCGTTGACTTGTCCGCGCTCACGCCAGCTTCGATCGATTGCGAGATCCCCTCGTACGAGCCGTCGCTGTGCACGCTCTAGGCTTGCTTTAGGCCAGTTCTAACGCCCTCGAACGACATGACTACTGTGCATTCGCGGGATCTCACGATCAGAGAGCCTCGATCACTCCAATCGGCTGGCCTGGCGGGCAATGGAGTGGCCCCGGCGACATCTCACACGACGGCTAAGGTACAACGACCGATCGGATGCCGGCCCGTCGGCGGCCATTCTCTGAGCACGTCGATCGCTGGGTGCAATCGAAGGTTCGCACACCTTCATGAAGCAATCTTCAATCAAGTGTGAAGGTGGAATGAAGGATAGTCGCGGCGCCACGACAGAGGCGGGTGTCGTCGTTCTTGCGAGCCACTCGTGGGTGAGCGTGCCGTGAGCAGCGTGATCGTTGGCTCCTCGCGGCGGCCAGCCGGGGAGTCGAAAAGAAGAATTTCGAGGCTCCGAGCCAGCAAGCCGCTCGCGATCAACCCCCCGAGCCGGACAACGCCTGCTGCGCTTGGGCGCGGAATGACTCGAGGAGGCGCTGGTGTGCTGCATATTCCGGACGCTGGGCTGCCATCTCCCGCTCGTAGTCGTCGAGAAAGGCCTGATACGCTCGTCGCGCCCCATCGACGTCGCCCCGCTTTTCAGCGACGGTGTGGCGGACGTTGCTGGCGAGGAGATGACCTGGAGCCACCGCGTCGAGCGAGTCGGCTTGCGCAAGGGCGGCATCCAGACCGCCGGAGATCGCCTCGATCAGTCCGACGTGGAAACGGGCATCGCCATCCAGTTCGTCGAGTTCCCCATACGCCGCAAGTGCCAAAGGCCGAAACACCATCACCTCGCCGGAATCGCCGCGCTCGTCCGCTCGCATGATATGATCGAAGAACTGATCGGCCCGCTGCCGCGGCGTCAGGTTGGCAAAATCGACCGGCCCGGCGCCAGGTGCACCTGGCGGGGCCCCGGCGGGAGGGGCAGCGGATTGCCCTCCGGCTGGCGGTGCTGGCGACGCGCCAAATACGATCGCCACCACGATCATGGCTACGACCGCGACACCTGCGACGAGCCACGGTAACCCAGCCCATCGCGGCGGTCGCGACCCAATCGTGGCACCACAGCTTGCACAAAACCGGGTGCCTGCCGTGAGGGGGGCGCTGCAGCTAGGGCAGCTCGCATCAGTCAGAGGGCTTCCGCACTCGGAGCAGAAGCGCCCTACCACACGGGCTCCACATTTTGGGCACGCCGTCGCGCGATTCTCCATCAACCGACGTCCGTCGAGGGATCGTTGCGCATCACACTGGTGGCACCAAGCTACGATCCGGAGCTAAGCGCACGGTGAGGGGACAGTGAAGTTCCGATGAAGCAATGCGGGCGGGCTCGCGCCCGCCCGCAGCAGTTTACAAGCCAGCGACGGCTGCGGCTCCGCTCACCCTTTCCCCGTCCCACCTCGTCAGGCAGGCTTGTGACAGAGGCCGCAGAAGTCCTGCTTCGTTTCACCGTGATTGGCCGGGACATCCGGAACCGCTTCCATCACACCAGCCTTGTGGCACATCAGGCACTGCTCGCGCCCAGCCAAGTCGTGCGAGATTACCGGTGGGTCGGCCGTCTGAACCGGCGAGTCCTTCGAATGGCACAACAGACACGACTCGTTCGGATGACCCTCGTGACTCGCCGGGGCGTCGGGAACAGCCTCCATGGCCCCTGCGGTATGGCACATGAGACACTGCTCACGACCGGCCAAGTCGTGCGATACCACCTTCGGTTTCGTGGCCTCTTGAGCAGATGCAGGCACCGCGACCATCGCCACCCCCACGATCACCCCAGCGGCGACGGCCATCAATCGTGACAAGCGCACCCCGCGCACCATGAAACATTCATCCGTTGGCCAGTACCCGCTCGCGGCCCTCACGTTCCTGCAACTCCATGCACGACAGCGAACTATGTCAATCTTCACAAATGATTCATGGTCGCGTCACTCCCGAATCCAACCAAAGCACGAACCCTTACGGCGATCCCGGAATCGCCGTCCCATGGCACGCGGCGCACACCTCGCTGTTGCGCTTCCGCAGCCGCTCAGCATCGAAGTCTGGTCCATGGGGATTGAATCCACGGCCAGCGAGCGCGGAATGACAGGTCAAACAGTCGCTCTCGGTATGGCACGACACACAGGTTTCCAGGCTCTGCCGCGCCGCCTGTCCGTGCCCGACCACGAAGAACTGTTTGGCGTCATGATAGCCCGAACCGAGGTCACGCTGCGCCACGAGACCGGCCGTCTGGTGACAGGTTGCGCAAAACGCCATAGGGTTGTGACAGTCGCTGCACGAGCCCTCACGCGCGTAGGCCGCTGAGGGATGGCGCGAGAGAAAATCTGCGGAATGGTAGCCGGGACTCGCCGAGGCGGCGCTTGGCCGATGACAGTCGAGACAGTCCGACCGGACGTGGCAACCTGCGCACGTCTGAGGTGCCGCAGCCGCCGCAGACGCGTGTCGATCCCGAAAGCCGCCCTGGTGCGAGGCTGGTGGAGCGCGCTGCACGATCGCTCCGATCCCGCGTCCCGGTCCCGCAGGAAGCAGGTCTCGAGCGACTTCCGGCGTTCCGATGTGGCACTCCAGGCAGGTTTCACTGGTGTGACAGGTGCGGCACTCGGTGGGTGTGCGCTGGACCAGGTCGCCGTGACGTTGTAGGAAATCGGGATCCCTGTGAGTGGTAGGTCCTTGTAGCGCTGCTTCGTGGATAAGCGACCGGGAGTCCGGCTGGAGCGCCTGAATGGCCGGCTGCTCCGGTGCATCCACGTGACACTGGATGCAGAAATCGCGGGCATGACAGGTGGCGCAGGCGGCTGCGACACCTGCTGGCGCGGGCGCCTCGACGGGCTCGTATGCTTGGAGCCCATGCCCGCCGCGTTCCGCCCAGCCCGGCTCTGCGTGGGCCGGTGGCGCCGGAAATGCCGCGATGTCGCCCCCCGTCAGGCGCGTCGCCTCAGCCAGCGCCAGGTGGCACGTCGAGCAATCGGTCTCCACGCTCCCATAGTGCGGGTCCTCGAGGCCATGACAGGGGGTGCACTGCCCTACCACCGCACGCTGCACGGCCATCCGCTCGGCGCCGGGCTCCTGGTGACAGTTGGCGCAGTCGATGGCCGGATGCTCGACGTGGTCGAACCTCAGGTTCGTGGCCGGGGGCTCCGTCGGCGGCGACCACTCGATGCGTGGCTGCACGTTGCCGTCGTGGCACGCAGCGCAGAAGGACGGATCTGGGAACGTCCGTCCGCCGGCCTGACGCACGCCGCCATGACACGCGTCGCACGTGTCGAACAATCGAGCATGACGCTCGTGCGGGAACTGGACCGACGAGAGTTTGGCCAACACTTTGCTCGCACCCGCGCCCATCACGGCAGTGGTGGTCACGAGGACCGCGATCACCGGGATGGCTCTGATTGCGCTCATGGCGACCTCCGGCCGTCAGGGATACGCAGGATCGCCGGGTGCAGGCCGCGATGGTCGGCGCCAAATCCAAAGGTCACCGTGGCACCTAGGTTCACCCGTAGCTGATCCCAGTCGAATTGCGCTGCGTCGTCGCGGCGTCGCGTCTCGTCGTACCGTCGCGCTTCAGCATACAAACGGACATCGTTCCGCGGTCGAGCGTCCAAGCGAAGGGCGTAAGACAGAACCTCGGAGTCGCTGAATCGATACTCGAGCGGCCGAACCAGCCTCGATACGTCCGCGGTCGCCGCGAACAGCGGCACGGGTTCGAAGGTAACACCGGTTTCCCAGCCAAGGGATGACGCCCCCGCCCCCGACTCGACGTGATAGTCGCCGCGGAATGTCCATTTTTCCAACCGCGAGACCGTCACCCCAACCGACCAGCGCGAGCCGTCATCCTGAACCTGCACAAACCGGGTAGAAGCTGAGGCCTCATCGAACCAGTAGCCTTCTGCCCTGCCCCGCAACTGGATGCCGTCGACCGGCGACACGGCGGCGGATCCGAAGACTGCCGTGTACGAGACGGGGCTGAACATGCCCCAAATACTCCACAGGTCGAAACGGGGACGGTACCGGCGTCCTCCCGCCGTCACCCGAAGCAAGCCCGCCGGGTCCGCATACGAAGCCGACCCTTCAGCGGTTCCCCAGTGTTCAAACGACAGATCGTAGTCCGCCCCGCCGGACACCGTCAGTCCCGGCACCGGGTGGAGCGTTCCCTCGAAGGCGAGGCGCTCAGAGACCAGGTCATTCGACCCTGGATCCACCTCCCGCTGGTAGAGGACCGTTCCGCCGAAGCGACGGACCGACCAACCCAGCCGCCCTCCCACAACCAGCTGCCGCTCACTCGGCTGGAAATCGTCGAAGGGGTTGAGCGCGGAGCTCGTGACTGGTAACGGCACACCGCGCGCGAGGCCCCAGCCCCCGTAGGCCGTGATCCGGAGCTGCCGAGTTCCCGGCCGTACCTCCACTTTCGCCCCGTCGAAGCCGGTGAACCCGAAACGGTTGAAGATGTTGGTGCGGCCGGCCTGCACCGAGACCCAGCGCGAGGCGTAATCGAGATATCCTTCCAGCAGCTGAACCGTCGGGTCCGTACCGGGCCACAAATCGCTCTTCCCCAGATCGGCCCCCAGCCGAGCCTTGGTCCGAACGGTGAGGCCTGTGACGCCGAATCCCCACGCGGACAGATCCAGCGTCGTCACCAATGGGCTGCCCTGCCGGTCGGGGCCCGGGCGAAAGTACGTGCAGAACGCCGCGCCCTGGAGACACTGGACGGCGATCCCATCCGGCGTCGCGAACCCACCCCCCGGTCCCGTCACGGCATCCGTGGCGGCGATACTGTCGAGGGTGAATCCCCGATAGGCCACCGAGCTGAACCGGGTGCCGAGACGCGCTCTGTAGCCTTGCCCGTCGAGGGGTCCCGCCAGGGTCATCAGGGCGCCGAGGGTAATCGCGACAAGCAATCTGGCTCGCTTCATGACCGACCCCCGTGTTGGACGATGACGTCGTGGATCGTCGTGTGCAGCACGCGCGCCGCGCCGGGAGCGCGCTCGCCGGGTTGAACAGCCAGTCTTCCGTATCGTTTGACTCGCACCACCGATACCCACCTTCCGTTTTCGGGCGAGCCCTCGGAGGCGAGGGCTCGCCTGTTCAGCGATACCCAAACAACACCGAATACACGATCAGAACAATGAGGGTGAGCCCCACCGCCAAGGCCGCGAATCCGAACACCTTGAATGCCCGCTCGAGCCTCGGTGGGTAGGGATCCACCAAATGCCCTTCCAGCTCGCCCCGCTTCATCAACTCCTCGTATTCCCGCGGCTTGTCGCGCTTGAACTCCTCGACGTCCACGCGACCGGTGAAGATGACGGCGTCCATCGGAAACTTGTCCGGCCGGAAGTGCGTGTTGAAGAAGTGCACGGTGAAGATGAACGCGACGGCCAGCAGCGCCTCATCGCTGTGCAGAATCGTGGCGACGTTCACCGCCCGGCCGGGTATCACCCGCGTGAACAATTCCGGGAACCACAGCAATACTCCCGTCGATCCGATGATGAACATTCCCCAAAAGACTGCGAAGTAGTCGAACTTCTCCCAGTAGGTGTAGCGCCCGTACCTGGGCCTGGGGCCACGGCCAATGAACCACTTGATGGATTGCACGAACTCGCGGAGATCGTCGCGGTTGAATACCAGCGAGTCCGATGCTGTGAAGTACTGCCACCACGTGCGCCCGGAGCGCCGCTTTTGCTTCCACACATCCCACAGGTGAATCGAGAAAATGCCGATGAGCGTCACGGCACCGAGCCGATGCAAGACGCCCGTCGTTGCAAATCCGCCGACGAGGGCGGAGAACGTCTGTGCCCAACTCATATAAGAGAACTTGAGCACCATCCCCGTGAGCGCGAGGGTAAAGAAGCTGAGCAGCATCACCACGTGAAGCGTCCGCTGGAACGGGGTGAAGCGTTGGAACAGCTTCTCTCCGGACTTCGCTTTGCGGCGGGTTAACACGCCAGGAGTTGCCGACAGGCGCCACAGCCACGCCATGGTGTGCAGACTGGCGAAGCCCAATGTGCCCACCAGCAAGCCCATCATACCCCAAAAAGCCCAGAACAAGAACGGATACTTTTCGGGATCGTGGTGCGTAGCGTGCGTCAGGTAACCCGTGAACCTCATACTCACGCCGCTGTGGCACTGCGA
>JBDHDH010000147.1:0-8461 GCA_039591615.1 Gemmatimonadota bacterium
CGCCGTTGTCGCCCCAGCACCAAGCGGCGCCCTCCGGCGTCAACCCGCACGAGTGGTAGGCGGCGGTGACGATCGAGGCAAAGGTGATATCACCGGTGACCTGAACCGGGAGCAAGGAGTGATCGGCGGGGGTCTCGGCGCCGAGTTGGCACCAGCGGTTCTCGCCCCAGCACCATGCAGCTCCGGCGGCAGTGAGACCGCAGGTGTGGTTGCCCCAGGTGTCGATTCACGCGCATGGACCCGAACCAAGGTTCGGCCGGCATTGCCACCGCTGGGACAGGGATGGCGGACGGGCCGAGCCGGATCTCCTCCCGTTGCCACCGCTGGGACAGGGATGGCGGACGGGCCGAGCCGGATCTCCTCCCGTCCTCTTCATGCGAGGTACCGCAGTGACAGCAACAAAAAAACCCGCCGACCAACGCCGAGCGGGCTACTGTGCCGTCAGCGCTTTAGCTGCATTTGTATAGCGGCCGCAATCGCAACAAATCGCCGCTCTTCTTCAAGTTACTTCATTCCCTGGATCCGTGCTAACGCGCACCGCAAGTGCTGGATTGCGTAATGAACCAGGCGGCCACCGAGGTTGGCGGTTAGAGGTACTGCGCAGAGTCATTGACCGCTGGAGAAGTGCGAACACTAGGACACCTAGTCTGACACAGCAGTCATCAGATGCTCCTCAATGACCCTTAGTATCGAACTCGCTCCCTTCCCCGCAGGATACAGGATCACACGTGAGCCATGTATTGGGGGTCGAGAGGGACAGAGTCATGAGCGGTGCGAAAGATGTCCAACGCTTATCGCCCCTGAACATTTCGGAGGTTCCCCCACGTTGCGGAGGTGGTAGAATGACCCACCTTTCCCGGATTGACTACTTGGCCGCGATGGCGCGTGTGTTGGGGTTCACGGTAGACTGGTTGTGTGGATTGTCGGAGCGCGGCGGTTCCCGAGGGGCGCAAGCGGCGAACGCTTGGGAGGGCATCGCGCTGAGTATTGGTCACCAATACTTGGGGCCACAAAGGTCCCGGAAATCACCGGAAACGGGGGCGCAGACCTCAGGCGATTCCAGGGTACCGAGAGGCCAAAATCCCTTGAGCGGTAACGAGTTTCCCTTGTCCGACAACGACTTCGCCGATCCGGTACTTCTCTTAATGGGGTTCAGGGGGTCGCGGGTTCAAATCCCGCCGTCCCGACTCGTAAGGCCCTACGTTGCAAGCAATTGTGACGCTGGGCCTTTTGCTTCGCTGTGAGGTGGGGTAACGAGTGGCGTAACTTCTCGCCCTAGCTTACCGTTCGGTCCCGCACCTTTCGCGGCTCATTACCGCCAGCAGCGTGTCCGTGAGCAACACCGCGGGCCGGGTCACCTCACGGGCGCGGGTGGATGCGTTGTCGCGCGCGCCCTTATAGGTGTTCGACAGCTTCCGCCGGAGCGAGAATGACTTTCCCTATGGTCTCGTCCTCTATCATGTGCCGGAAGGCCTCACGGGCTTCACCTAGGACGTAAGTACTATCGATGATCGGTGTGATCTTCCCGGCTTCGAGGAATTCCCTGAGGACGGCAATCGCCTCTCTCTTGGTCGGGAACGGTGTGCCCGGACCACGAAGTTGTTTCACGAAGCGTGAGAGGAACATCAGCCTCAGAAAGTGGGGGATGAGGCCGAATACACGCCTACCAGACGCTCCATAATGGTCGTGCCCAATCGGCACGTATCTTCCGTCAGGTTTGAGCGCGGGCCTGAAGGCGGAGAAGGGGCGATTCCCCGGGACGTCGAAGATGAGATCGTAGCGAACACCACGGCGAGTGAAGTCTTCCTGGGTGAAATCGATGACCTCATCGGCTCCTAGTGAACGGAGCATATCGAGTTTGCCCGTGCTATCTACGGCGGTCACGTGTGCCCCGTGGGCCTTTGCGATTTGTAAGGCGAGGGCGCCCACGCCACCCCCAGCGCCGTTGATCAACACGGTCCGACCCGGGCCTAGGCGGCTCCGGTCACGGAGGTTCTGAAGAGCGATGTACCCGGAAGTGGGAACCGAGGCGGCCTGTTCGAACGTGATGTTGTCAGGCTTCAGGGCCAGCAAGTCCTGCGGAACGGACACGTATTCAGAGTAGGCCCCGCCGTTGATCCATTGCTGGGTGGCGATGGTCTCGCCGAATACCGGGTCGCCCGGCCGAAACTGCGTCACGCTATTCCCGACGGACTCGACGATCCCCGCCATGTCCGTACCAGGGATTGGGTTCTTGGGTCGGAAGACCCCTGCACCCATCAGGCGAACGACATAGGGACGCCCGGTCACGACGTGCCAGATATCCGGGTGGATTGAGGCGGCGCGTACCCGCACGAGCACTTCATCATCGCCGCCCACCGGCTTTTCGACCTCTCGGAGCTCCAAGTCATCGGGAGACCCGTACCGAGCTTGGATGATGGCCTTCATTTCCTCATCAAGTCCCTGCGTCTGCCCGCAGTGCCCTGTACCTTGAGCCTCGATAGTGTCTGGTGCACGAGACAGCCGTGCGGGGACTACGGATGCTCGGGCTGGGGGTCGAGATCGGGCGAATCGAGAAAGAAAACGACCACCTCCTCATACGGGGTGGAGCCCACGTTGACGCCTCGGTGCACTCGTTCCTCAGGCCGGTCCCAGTCCGCTTGACCTGGATGTAGCGGGACGGTGACCTGTTCCCCGGTCTGCCGGAACTCGATCCTGAGCTGCTCGCCACGGATAACGACGGAGAAGCGATGGCATGCGTCGGTATGCCAGGGCATCGCCTCACCGGGCTCCAAGATGAGCCTGCGAATCACCAGATCGTCACGCTTCATGATGCGCTCTATCTGCATCGTCGGAGTTCCCAGCTTCGATCCGGCCGCCTATCGACCAGGATTGTATCGGGCCCGCTCTTGAGTTGCCAAACCCGGCGACCGCGCTGACGGAGCGGGGCAAGGGGGCGAGCCTGACGACGGTCGGAGCATTCCGGGTACAATCTGATGGCCGAAACCGCTGCCGGCTATGGGGATTGTGTTTGAGCGACCGCGGGCGCGGTAGCGACCAATCCCGGTTCCCGCGTCCGTCCCGAAGACGGGCTCATGCGAAGCACCCCGAAGTACGTCCGAAATCCCCGCCAACATGGCTAGCAACCTGACCTCGGGAACGGGATTCTGATACTCGAGATACCGGAGGGTCAACCGCGGATGCAGCAAATAGTGATCCACGGCTTGATCGCATTCTGTTCGTGATCGAGGACCCCGTCGGACGATTCTGCGTTTTCAACTCCAGGGGCTTCTCAAGAAGGCACTGAAGGACGACAGTGAGGAACTGCGTGCACAAGCCGCTCACTTTGTGAATCAACTCGGTGCAGGAGGGTTCCTCGGGTCCCTTGATCTCTTGGATAGTCGAGATTTGGCAAAGGGCACTAACCGGGAAGGGCGCGTGGCGTCTGACCGCCCTCGAAGCGGCCTCGAGCGGACTCGGTGGCGATTGCAGCAAGGCGGTTGCTGAGCCCCTCCAAGTCGGTGCGCTTTTTACGCGATACCCCGCGGAAGATCGCTCGCGTGATTGCATACATCCCGGGGAACCACCCCGCGGAAAGTAGCGCGGCCTCGAGGCCGGTGCCCAGCCAACCGAGGCCGATGCCCAGGATTGTGGCGACCCCCCCAATACCACCACCGACCAAGATGCTGCTGTAGAGAGTGACGGCTAGTTCGCCAAGCCGTTCCTGGATGTGGATGCGTGTCTGTCCGCCCCGCGATGTGACGCGCACCTGTACCGCCCGCCTCTTCCCAAGAACGGGCTTTACCGTCCTCCACGTGAGCGACCGACCGAGCGTGTCGACCTGTCCCTCCGTCGAGAGCGTCGCCTGGACTTCGTCGACGATGTCCTCGTACATGGACTCAGTCACTTCGCCGTCCACGACGCGCTCCCACTCGATCACCGTCGGACTGCCGAGCCAAAAGGCACCCGGGCCGGACTCGGTGGGGGGCGCGACGGGTTCGCGGACCTCCAGCTTGCTCGCCGCTCGTTCGACGCGCTCCGGCGAGATACCGACATCGTCGGCGATCTGCTGAACGGTTCTGAGCGACATCCCCTCTTCGGTGGGGTGCGCTAACTGCTCGTCGGCCGCCTGCCGCACAATCTCCTCTACTTCGCTGTCACTGTAGCGCCGGACCGCGCCCTCCTCGGCGCGGAGCGCGAGTAGAAACGCGTCTACGGTCTGGAAACGATCGCGCGTGCGCATGGTGAGTGCGCGCACCAGCGCCCGTTCGATTGATCCACCGAGTTCCCGGATGCGCGCATGGTGCCGTTCCGGCAAATCGGTGAATTTGCCAAGCTTGAGGGATTCATCCGTCTGCCACATGCCGGGGGGCTCGCCGAGCAGCATCTCGTACAAAACGCAGCCCAAGCTGTACACGTCGGTCCGGGCGTCGAGATCACGCTCGCCCGCCGCCTGTTCGGGGCTCATGTATCCTGGGGTGCCGAGGGCCAAGCCAGTCTGAGTGATGTTCGCACCGCCAGCCGTGCTCACGGCGCGCGCAATGCCGAAGTCCGCGACCATGGGATGGCCTTCGGAGAACAAGATGTTCTCCGGCTTGATGTCGCGGTGCAGGATGCCTTGCCGATGGGCGTAACTCAACGCGTCCGCGACGTCCGCCACGATGCTGAGGGCCGCCGCCGTGTCGAGGCGGGTCTCGCGGAGAAGGCGCGTTCGCAACGATTCACCGTCGATGAACGGCATGACGAAGTACAAGAACCCGGCAGCCTCTCCCGAATCATGGAGCGGGATGACGTGTGGGTGCGTCAGGCGAGCGGCGATCTCGATTTCCTTGAGGAACCGTTCTGCGCCCAACGACGCGGCGAGTTCCGGCTTGAGCACCTTGATGGCGACGTGGCGGTTGTGACGGACATCGAGGGCGAGGTGTACGGTGGCCATGCCACCTGCACCGATTTCTCGCTCGACCACGTAGCGGTCGCGGATGGCGTCGGTGAAGGCTGTGGGAAGGCCGGGCATCGGCGAAAGATAGCTGCGTCGTTGCTCGACCGTTACCTCCGTTTCGGGCGTGACGCCTCAGCTCCACGCGGCTCGGCAGCGCACGCTCCTCGTGCTCAATCGCGTGCGTCGGTGAGCGTCCGTGAGCGTCAATGGGCGTTGTGATTATGTCAGTGACAATTCTGTGGGCTCAACCCGTCGAGGCCTCCTGATTCTCGGTCAGTGTGGTGGTGAGGATCCACCTGACGGCTGCCCGAACCCCCCTTATCGCCCCACGAAGGCGAGTCAGCACGCGCACTGGATTCTCCGTCCATTGCGCATCTACTAAGGACTTGGTTGACAAGAGCCGGGAGCGCAATCGTGTCGGTGTGTGTCGATTCCTCTGCAAAGTTTGCGGGTGTCTCTTCCCTGCCCCGAGACAGAAAAGCGCATCCGTCGTTTCTCGCCTGAACCAGAACGAATGGACCTATCGACCCCTGCACGGACACTGCGGGCGCGAGTCTGGCAGACCGGATGGGCTGACCGTACCTTAGGATGGACCCAGCAGACTGTGGCGCAACACACCTCTCTCGAGCCCCGACGGGAAGACCCGAAGATGAGACATCGAGAGCTGTCCAGAAGGGACTTCGTGAAGACCAGTGCGGGACTAGTTGTAGGAGCTGCGGCGGGAGGTCTTAGCCTTGGCGGAAGCGGGAGAGGTCCCACAGGAGAACCGGCGGTCGTCAGTGTCGTCAGGATCAGGGGCGATAGGATCGGTTATGCAGTCGAGGAGGTAATAGACCTCCTCGGCGGCATCGAGACGGTTGCTAGGGACAAAGAGCGAGTGATGCTCAAGCAGAACTTGGTGGCTGAGAGCCCAGATTTCACCACCAAGCCCGGCGTTGTGAGAACACTTGCGGAGCTGATGAAGAGAGCTGGGAAGGAAGTCCTCATCGGTGAAGGCTCCGCAGCAGGAAGTGGGTTCAACATCAAGGACGGCGTCACGTACCGAACGAGGAACCGAGAAATCCTCGATGGTATGCAGCAATACGTGTTCGATACCTTGGGCTACACGGACCTTGCCAGATCGATAGGGACTCCTTTACTCAACCTGCACTCCGGTGAACTGGCAGAAGTCGAGGTATCGAACGGGCTCGCCTTCGACACCATATCGCTGCATCACTCGCTGACAGAAATCGACCTTCTCTGTTCAGTACCGATGATGAAGACGCACGTGCTCGCAACCGTGACGCTGGGGATGAAGAACTTGATTGGCCTGTATCCCGGTACGATCTACTACTCCGTGAGATCCTGGCTGCACGACCAAGCAGCGAACGCGCAATCACCGGGCGTCGCCTTCGAGATCGTCGATATAGTCCGCGCCAACAAACTGGGGTTGGTGGTGGTAGATGGCTCAATGGCGATGGAAGGCGACGGCCCGACAGGGGGAAGCCTGGTGAAGATGGACCTCATCATTGCCGGCACGAATCCTCTTGCCACGGACATGGTCACTGCAAACATCATGGGGTTTGAACCGCACGAGGTGCCCACGTTCACGTGGGCCAATCGTGTCGGAATGTTGCCTAGGAGCATCAACGAGATCGAGGTGAGGGGAGCAACGCTGGAGAGTGTGCGGCGGCCTTTCGTCAAACCGAACGTGATTCCCTGGACCAGCATCAACGAGATGTGGGGTGTGGAGGAGATCCCCTAGGCTCATACGACAGAGCAGTTCGACCGTCTCAAAGATACCACCCGCGACTATCGTGCTCTATCCGGTGTTGAGATTGCGTTAAGGTCGGCCGGCTGCGACTTGAGCCGTCGGTGGCCTTTTCCTCTGTGACACAAGTCTCAATGCAATCTCACCGTCGTTTCATGCACCGTTCATTATCGATCCGCCGTTTGCAGCCCAGCCGGTGGCCCAGTGGCCCCGCCGCCGCAGTAGACGCCCGACCGTAGGACGCCCGCCCCGACGACGAGGGCCCTGAGTCAGCGATAGGAGCCCTCATCGGATCTTCGTTAGCGATCCTGACGCGCCCCGCAGCGTGACGCGATTTCCCTCGCGTCCGGGGTCACGGGAGGTGGGTAATGAACACGCGCCCCGTCGTATCAGCTCTGTCGGCGATTTCCCTCGTCACGTTGGCAGTCGTGGTGGCTTGCTCGGACCAAGCCCCAGAGATCAACGGCCCGCAGATCATCCCGGTTGCGACCGTCACTGTTTCCCCGAGCTCGGCCACGATCATGGTTGGCGAGACGCAGCAATGCACAGCGACCGCGCGTGACGCCTCGGGCAACCCCGTGACCGGTCGCACGATCACATGGACCTCATCCGACGCCAGTGTGGCCACGGTGACGGCTTCCGGCATGGTGACAGGGGTATCGGCCGGTTCCGCCACGATCACGGCGACATGCGAGGGCAAGACGGGATCCGTGGCAATCAACGTGGCCGCCATCCAGTCGCCGACATCGCTCATCGTGAATCCGGGGCAGGACACCACGGTGACGCTGGGGGATGCGGTGGACTTCCAGGGCACAGCGAGCGATCCGGATGGCACGATTGCGAGTCACAGTTGGGACTTCGGCGACGGCAACACGGCCAGCGTGGAAGATCCGGGGCACCATACCTACGCCAGCGCAGGCACGTACACGGTCACGTATGAGGTCACGGACAACGACGACGCGAGCTCGGTCCCGGACACAGTGGTGGTCTCGGTCCAAAGCGGTGTCTCGATCACCTGGCTCACCTTCACACCGCGCCTCACTTGGACCATCGTCTCCGGTGGACGCATTGCTTGGCAGTGGTTCGAGGTCACCGGAGGCTCCGGAGACGTCGAAATCGTGGGCACGGAACGGGGAACCTCCAACAGTATCTCCAGCGTTGCCACCGTGCAACAGGGCCGACGGTACCGTGTGGGTCTCCGTGTCAATGCGTCCGGGAGCCGCAGGGCGTCGAGTGGCGAAACCTGTCGAGTATTCGATTTCATGTCGCCAGTCGCTGGTTCGACGACGAGCTCCATCTGGGGCGCCGACTTGGACTTCAACACATGGGAGTACCACTGCCCGACGAGCGTCTCGCTCGCCACGCTTACGGTGGACGCCGCAGTAGCGTCGATCGAGCTCTCGCCTGCCGCCGCCACGGTCGCGGTCGGCGAAACCCAGCAGTTCGCCGCCACCTTATACGACGTCGACGGCAACGTGGTGAACCGGGGGACGATCTCACCAGTCTGGCGGTGGTCGAGCTCTAACACCCTGGTGGCGACCGTGGACGGCGACGGGCTCACGACGGGCGTTGGGGCCGGGACGACGACGATCACAGCGTTGACTGAGGGGATCACGGGCGATGCAGCCCTCACGGTTAGCGAGAACCAGCCACCGACATCGCTGATCGTGAATCCGGGACAGGACACCACGGTGACGCTGGGGGATGCGGTGGACTTCCAGGGCACGGCGAGCGATCCGGATGGCACGATTGCGAGTCACAGTTGGGACTTCGGCGACGGCAACGGGGCGACG
>JBDHDH010000148.1:0-8179 GCA_039591615.1 Gemmatimonadota bacterium
CTGAGTCGGACAGGACTTGGCTCAGGGTCGCGGAGCTCCGCGAGGGCCGTTCCACCTCGACGAAGCTTCGCGGATCCGATTTCCGCATGGTCGACGATCGATATCTCACCTACACGTCTGCCGATGGTGTGTTGCGGGCCACGTCGGTGGACCTCCAGACCATGCTGGTGGGACGGTCGGTGACGCTCGTAGACGGTGTCCGTCGCGAGAGTTATACGGGTGCCGGACAGTACGACATTGCCTCGAACGGGACCCTGGTCTACGTACCTGGAGTGAACGCGGAGGTCGGCCGGCTCGTGGTCAGGCGTGGAGACGCTGAGCCCGAGCCACTGCCCATCGAGCCGGACGCGTTTCTCATCTTCGACTTGTCGCCGGACGGGCGCAGGCTGGCGGCCGTCGTCGAGGGGGTCGAAGCACAGGAGCTGCGTATCTACGAACTAGACAGTCGGCGAGCGCGGACGTGGGTGAACGGCCACCATATCCTGCAGCCCCGGTGGGGTCCGAACGGCGAGGAGCTCGTCTTCACTGTTGACGACCTCGAGAGACCCCCGGCGATCCTACGCGGTTCTCCGGACGCCACGGCCCGTCCCGATACCGTTGCCGGAGTGGGCGGGTCCCTTTGGGTGTCGCACTACCGCTCCGACCGCGATGTGCTGGGGTGGGCACCGATGGCTGTTTCGGTCGATCTCACATCAGATCCGGTGACGGTCGATACGGTGGTCCATGAGCCGGTGTGGGCGCCTTCTCTCTCGCCGGACAGCCGCTGGCTCGCTTTCAGCGTGGGCAGTGCGGGGGGGCCCCTGGTCGTCGAGCCCTTCCCTGCGAGCGGTGAGCGTTTCGAGGTAACCACCCGTGGCTTTGAGCCCATGTGGCTCTCCGAGCGCATGATGGTCTATAACGGCTTGGGCACGATGTACCGCGTCCCAATTGACGCGTCCAGCGCGCGCCCTGTTGGAGAGCCGCAACCCTGGTTTTCCGATCCCCAGTACAAAGACACTGCAGGCCCGTCGTTTCTCGTGACCCCGGATGGCGGGTTGATGTACCTGCAGGGGATATCGGAGAACTCGGCGTCCTACTTGCGCGTGATCCCGAACTGGGTGGAGGAGATGAAACGTGCGGTGGACCAGGCGAACCGGTAGGTGCGCATTTTCTCTTGAGTAGTCTGCTGGACAGAGTTTCCCGCTGTTGCGTTTCCCACCGCTTGGGTTTCTCTGAATCGACGTGTCACGAGATTGGCCACGACTAGCGTCAGGACCTAGCAAGCAGGTCTCCTGGTCCCTGACACGTCGTACCCACATAATACGTGAGCACGAACCTGGGAGATCGTGAACGTGCCGGACCAAGCTGGCCAACTCGACCGCATCAAGACCGCCTTAGCCGACCGCTACGCTATCGAGCGCGAACTCGGCGCTGGCGGCATGGCCACGGTCTATCTGGCACGCGACCTCAAGCACGACCGCAAGGTGGCGCTCAAGGTGTTGCGACCGGAGTTGGCGGCGGTGATCGGTGCGGACCGGTTTCTCAACGAGATCAAGGTAACGGCAAATCTCCAGCACCCACACATCCTGCCGCTGCACGATTCCGGAGACGCGGGCGGGTTCCTGTACTACGTCATGCCGTTCATCGAGGGGGAATCGCTCCACGACACGTTGCACCGGGAAAAACAACTCGCAATCGACACCGCCATCGAGATCACTTGCTCTGTCGCGGCCGCGCTCGACTACGCTCACCGCCGGGGTGTGATCCACCGCGACATCAAACCGGAGAACATTCTCCTCCACGACGGTCAGGCGCTCGTCGCGGACTTCGGCATCGCCCTGGCCATATCCCACGCTGGAGCCAGCCGGCTGACAGAGACCGGCCTTTCGATCGGGACGCCCCAGTACATGTCGCCGGAGCAGGCCATGGGCGATCGCGAGCTCGACGCGCGATCGGACGTGTACAGCCTCGGCGCCATGCTGTACGAGATGCTGACCGGCGAGCCGCCGTTTACCGGACCCACTGCCCAGTCGGTCGTTGCGAAGGTCATTACGGATAAGCCACCGCCGGTGACCAGGGCGCGTCCAACCGCACCCATCCACGTCGAATACGCGATCGGCAAAGCGTTGGAGAAGCTACCAGCGGACCGGTTTTCTACGACGGCAGAGTTCGCAGAGGCCTTGGTTCACCCACCCGCGGCGTCCCTCATCGCGTCCGAGATGCGGGCGCGGACTGCCGCCGGGGTGACGACGCGATCGATCCTGCGCAGTTCCCTCGTTCCGTGGAGTCTCTTCGCAGCGGCAGTCCTCGCGATTGCCGTGCTAGCCACCAGACTCCTCACCTCGCCTCCGTCGCCCGACCTTGGGCAACGCCGCTATACGGTTGCTCTTCCACCCGACGTGGACGCGCAATGGCCCTATGTCGCACTGGGGAACGACGGCAGGCAGCTCATTGCGTCGGCCGCTCGCGACGGTGAACTCCGTCTGTTCCGACGGCCACTGGAGCAACTGTCGTTCGAGGAGATTCCCAACACGCGGTTGGCCTTACGGCCGTTCCTTTCGCCGGACGGCGAATGGGTGGTCTTTCTGGCGGATCCGGCCATGAGGAAGGTGCCGGTTGCCGGGGGACCCCCGATCGTGCTGGATGATTCCCGCTGGGGCGGCGGAAGCTGGCACGAGAACGGCACGATCGTGTACCCCCGAAGCTACCGGAGCGGACTCTGGCGGATCTCTGCCGAGGGGGGTGAGCCGGAGATGTTGACGGCTCCCGACACCGACCGGGGCGAGCTGGCGCACTGGTGGCCGCAGCACCTTCCGGATGGCAAGCACGTGCTGTTCACGGCGTTCCGTACACCGATCGATAGTGCGCGCATCGAGGTGCTGTCCCTCGAGGACCGCGGTCGTCACGTCTTGATCGAAGGGGCCGTATCGGCGAAATACGTGCCGACCGGCCATCTGATGTACGCGCGCGAGGATGTGTTGTTCGCGGTTCCATTCGACGTGGACCGGCTCGAGGTCACCGGTCGGGCCGTTCCGGTCGTCGAGGATGTCGCGATGCTCCATGCGGAGGGGTACGCAGCCTACGACGTATCGGCAGACGGGACGCTCGTGTACATGCGGGCGTCCGTATATGACGCGGACCGTGCGGTCATGTGGGTCAGTCGCAGCGGAGAGGAAGGCAGCCCGATCATGCCGCTCGGCCGATACGACGAGCCGACGTTGTCGCCGGACGGCGAACGTGTGGCGCTCACGATAACAGAGCCAGGAGGAACCCCCGACCTGTGGGTCCTGGATCTCGCCCGCGCAACGAGGACGCGCTTGACGTCGCGTGGTGGATCCGACTTCGGAGCCGTGTGGACACCGAGCGGTGATCGGCTCATCTATGTTTCCGAGCGTCCAGTATTCGACATCTACTGGCTTCCCGCGGATGGTCGCGCGCCGGGTGAACCGTTGGTTGTGGGCGAGTTCGACAAACGACCGGCGTCCGTCACCCCGGACGGATCGACGCTCCTCTTCGCGCACGACCGGATTCCGGACGAGGTCTGGAGCATGCCCCTGACCGGCGACGGGGATCCGCAGCCAATCCTGACTGGGGGGCACCAGATCGTCTCCCCGGTCGTGTCACCTGACGGGAGATGGCTTGCCTACGTCACGACCGAGACGGGACGATTCGAGGTCTATCTTTCCCCGTATCCGGATGTCTCCACCGCGAAGACCATCGTGTCGGCACGGGGCGGGGAGTTTCCCCGCTGGACCCGAGGCGGACGTGAACTGGTGTACCGCGAAGGTAGGAAGATGCTCTCGGTTGCCGTCGATCCCGCGACTGGGCGGGTGCAATCGCCAGTGGTGTTATTCGAAGGCCCGTATCTGCCGTCGGGTCGAAACGTCCACAATTATGACGTCACGCCTGACGGCGAACGCTTCCTCATGATCAAGAGTCCAGACGCAGGTGGGCGCCGAGAGTTCGTCGTCGTCCTGAATTGGTTCGAGGAGCTGAGGGTGAAGGCAGGGAGCTAGCGGGCCATGGGGTTCACTCCACCCCACTCGCCTCCGCTGCGTGACGAATCCTACGGACCGATTACACTAGGTAGCTGCAGTGCGGGACTTTCCGGTGCAAGGTCTCATCCGATTGCTTCCCTCTGCATCGTCGCGTTACAAGCCTTTTCCCACAACTGCGGCCATGAACCAAGCAAACCGGTACGCATGACGTCGAAAGACCGGTGATGCGAACACGACGCGACCTCTCGTAAGGTCGCTTTGAGCCATCGACCACCCCATCCCGCCAATTCCGCCAATTCCGCCAAACAAAGGACTGCTGGGCTATTGGTGTCAGGCCCAGGCGTCACTGGCCTGCTGGGCTCCCGGGACACCGGCACAACGGGTCCGTGTGACCGCGGTCACAGCCACCTGCCGGCGTGCCGAATAACGTTGTTCTGCCCTAGCCGAGAATCCAACCGACACGTCCAGATCGCGAGACGCGCCCCGCGACGGCGCGGCGCTTGCGTCTGGGCAGTGGCGATGTGCAGAAGGCTGCAGTCAGTAAGGCGCCCGCCTGAGGTATCCAGCGACGAGCATTAGGAGGCATGTATGATCGCGTTTCGTAAGGTCAGTTGGTGGGCGGCTGCGCTCATGCCCACAGTGATCGCCTTGGGGTGCAGCTCGGATGGATTGGCCGGTCTCGACGACGCGCCAAGCGGTGCGAGCCGGGCATTCGGTATCTGGTCCCCGACGCCCGCATTCGACACCTGCACGCAGGAAGTTCACAACAGTTTTGCCGTGGTCGGCACGGATGGCAAGCTGTACCCGACCTGGCACCCCCCCATAGATCCACAGTCTGGGTGCACCATCGGTCACGATCACGGGCGCGATCCCAGCGGATCAGATCTGTTCGGCGAAGTCGGGCCCATCCCGTTCGGGTACGCGAACGAAGTGCTCGACGCCCATGATCCCGCCAACCCGCGCCACGAGGACCACTTCGGGCACAAGGTCGAGTGGGAGAACGACCTCGAGATGAACACGGGATCCGCCATCTTTCAGATCTCCTGCGACGTCCTCATCAAGATGCATCAAGGAACCCACTCGAAGGACGCGCTAACCAACAACCTGCACGAGCTCGTGTTCCACACGCGGTGCAGCGACGGAACCGAGTTGCACGTCACTTTTCTGACGAACATTGGTGACGCTGGGGGATTCGAGTCGACCTGTGATGACTTGCGCGTCGAGGTCGGTCCGCCGTCGCCAGTCAACTCTCCGGATGGCGGTGGGAGACGCATCATCCCCGCCCGGAGCTGCGTCGACCAGCTCATCCTGGTGCCCGACGGCGGGGAGTCGCAATTCAGAAGCGCACTGCGGGAAAGCTGGCAGTTGGGGGAGAGTATTCGGGCTGAGAACGGCCGCAGGCTCGCAAGCCTCGGTCCTTACTTCAACGTTGCCCTGCCAAGCCGGTTCCACGATCCCGCGACGCCGGGTATCATCGGAAGACCGATGGAGGTTTGCTACGAGGTCACCCCCACTGGCGAGCAGGCTCGCGGCGGTCACTGCGAAGAAGCCACGGCCGGAGGCACCATCCTGGATATCACGTGGGATGATCCTCGCTCGCCGTTCGACGGAGCGGACCGAGACGTGGACATCAACACCATTCGCATCACCAACACCGACGGCCCCGAGGTCTGGTACACGGATCCCTTCGGCGCGAATGGCCGCACCGAACCGTTTCAGGGATCCATCAGACAGTGGATCGCCCGAATCGACAACGAAGCCGTTCCACCGAACGGCCCGAGAATCGGGCGTGACTACGGGGGTCCGGGAACCGGTGTGCACGCGCCGAACTAGGCGAGCATAGAGCATATCAGGACTCGCGCACGGTCGAGCCAGCGCGATTGGGGGGCGATGCGGCAGCGTCGTCCCCCCTTTTGTTACGATGCTCGAGCGGTCGGGGAGCCCTGCGAAGTCAACGATGAACACGCCCGAATCTCCACGCCCGCCCCGCTACTGGCGCCACCGATCGGGCAGAAGGACTCTGGCCAGCGCGGTGTCGTTCGAGAGCCGAGGCTCCGCAAACGTGTTCTGCTGCCAAGGTCGCACAAACAACGAGTCGACATGGTGCTCTTGGAAGGCGTCATCGGTCCACCAATACCGACCGCGGTGAACGAGATCGCGGCGTTGATCGCCGTCGATATCCACGAGCCAGCCGTCCATCGCGTACTGCCATGAGCCGCCACCGAACGCGTCGGCGACCCGGAGGGGTGGCCTCCAGGACCTCGAGCCTTCGTCGTAGATCCAGAGATCGATGCCGGAGGACGTGTATCGGCTCGGAACGCGCAGGAGATACCCGGTGTAACCAGGCCCCAGCTGCACCCGATAGGTAGCGTAAAACCCGCCGACCTTACCCTCGCGATAGGGCTCTCGCAGGGTGCTGTAGTGGAGCGAATCGATTTTGGTCCCCCCGTACCGATCGTCAGGGCCAGCGGGGGCGACCACGTGAATGGTGTCGGCGGTGAGTGTCTCGGACTTCTGATTCAGCTCAGCGAGGAGACCTCGTTGTGGCGTGCCAACGTCTCGGCCGGCGGTCTGGCACGCGGCAAGCGTGGACGCCACGATTCCGGCCCGTAGCAGCACGCTTCTCACGAGAACCCTACGGCTGCGAGTAGAAAATCGTCAACTTGGGCCGGTTTGCGGCGACGCTGTTGTCCCGCGAGTCGAATCGCTTGGCAGTCGTATCCACGTTCTCGTCACCTATCAATATCCAACCGAAGTTCGTGGACGCATTGTCCAGCCACCCTTGAACGTCTGCTACCATCGAGGCAGTGGATTCCCACGTGTAGGGACCGGTCGTGAGAACTTCTCTGCTGGCGCCGGCCGCGCCGACGAAATCACCGCCGGCGGTGGCCCATTGAGCCGTGCCGAAGAAGGCGTGGATCCAGGTGGCGTCGCCCGTTTGGGACGCTGTGCCCGTACCCTCGGCCCCCGTTGCATCCGAGCCGGCCTCGCCCCAGTCGGAGGTGACCCTATGGAGCGTGACGGTTGCGGGCCCGGCAATTGTGCGACTCATGTTCATACGCAGCCGGACGCTATCGACGGTCGATCCCGCGGGAATCGCGCTTCCGGTGACGTCGAAATGGAGCAGGGCTCGTCGGATAGCGCCCTGCGCCGTCAGGCTCGTTCGGCCCGCAAAGATGAACTCGCCGGCACCGTTGCTCAACGCGCCGTTCGGGTCTTCGTACAACGTATTGTCTCGGTCGGGATCCAGCGTGACGCTGAGGACCTCACCGTTCCCGCCATTCTCCGGGGGAGCTGTCGTTTCGCCGCCACAGGCCACAAAGCACGTGACGAGCGCGGTTCCTAGAGCGGTTCTCCTCAAGTTCTCCTCATCCTGACGGCAGACCAGCCATTGGTTCGTGAGACATAGTTGACGCGATATAGCGGCTCTGTTTCTGACAATGCACAGCGTTGCTCGCGCTGGGACCAAGGATGTGCCAGCCCACGGGCAGGCCTTGAATACGAACTCGATCTTGGCTTTTTCCCTTGTTCAGAGGTGTGACGCAGATCACAGTGTTCGGGGACCATCCCAACGGCTGGGTTTACGCGAGAGCACCGGCACAGCGTGGAGAGAGAATCCCTCCACACGGAGGGGAGGGCAGGAACCGAGATCCGTCGGAGACTGTTTTGCCGTTAATGGCACAGTCGATCTGAAGCAATCCGGCCAACTGGCCGGTGGGGGATACATGCAGACCACCACTAATCACGGACGTCACTGGAGCCTCATTGCACTCCGCACCCTTATTGTGGCGGTCTTCTTCTGGCACGGTGTGCCCAAGGCGTTCGATTGGCCACGTGCCGTCGAAAAGTTCATTGGCTTCGGGTTGCCCGGGTTCCTCGGACCCGTGACGGGTATCGCCGAGGTGATTGCGGGCAGCATGCTGTTGCTTGGTGTGGTTCAGCGGCCTGCACTGATGGTCCTTGGTGTCACCATCCTGGGGGCACTCGCGACGGTGCAGATCCCACGGGGTATCACAGCGGGCTTCGAACGGGACTTGCTGATCCTTCTCTCGATTCTGGTTCTGTTCTTCAACGCGCCCGCGGGTAGGTCGCCGGAGCGGATCAGCAACCGTCAATCGTAGTGTGCAGTCTAACCAGGTTCTCACCTTCCTGTTGCTGTGTCTCGTATCGACTTGGACGTAGCGTCGAGGTCAGGGCGATGC
>JBDHDH010000149.1:0-7886 GCA_039591615.1 Gemmatimonadota bacterium
TTTCTGCGCACGCTCGTGATCGTCTTCGTCGTTCTGGGTGCAGCGCGGCCGGTCGTGCGGATGCCTGGCGGTTCATTCCACCCACCGACTGCGGTGGCATTCGTGGTGGACAACTCTCTGTCTTCGGGCGCGGTCGTTGGCGGGCGACGCATACTGGACTCGTTGGTTGCAGCAGCCCGGCGTGTGCTCGATCGAACCTCTCCGCAGGACCGTCTCTGGCTCGTCGCTGCCGATGGCATTCCTCGGCGGATGGGCCGCGCGGAGCTGGCGGCGGCGTTGGACAGCCTCCGCGTGTGGCCCGTCCGGCTCGACCTCGGCGCTGCCATACGCGCTGCCGCGGAAGTCGTCGCAGGTGACCCGCTGCCAGGGGAAGAGGTCGTCGTATTCAGCGACTTGCAGCAGTCGGCCCTTTCTCCGGGGGATGATCCCGCAGTGCGCGTATTGGTATGGGGCCCGCCAACGCTGCCCGAAAACCGCGGTGTCGATTCGGCCGTTGCCGAGCCGGCTCGATGGTCGCCTACCGGGGCGGTGATCGTCGCGGTTGGCGGGTCAGCGTCGGAACCGGCTGCCGTACTCCTCACTGTTGGTGGGCGCGAGCTGGCGCGATCAGTCGCCGCACCGGGCGATCGCGTGGTGCTAGCCGGCGACGCCGTCCTGCGGGGCTGGTTGCGGGGTGTCGTGGAGCTCGACCCCGATGAGCTGCGGGCGGATGATCGTCGCTGGTTCGCGTTGCAGGTGGCTCCTCCGGTGGCCGCGGAAGCGAGACCGGGGGCGGGATCGTTCGTGCGCGAAGCCCTGTCGGTACTCCAGCAGGGAGGGCGGGCCGGTGTTGGTCCCGATGTTGTGCTCGACGATCAACTGGCCGATCCGGTTACCGTGCTGTTCCCGCCGTCCGACCCGTCGCTCGTGGGTGCGCTGAACCGTGCCTTAGCGGCTCGCGGGGTGGGATGGAGGTATGAAGAGCTCATCGACGGCGAGTGGGAGCTCACCGGCGATGTCGGGCTCGCTGTCGGGGCGGCCGTCTTCCGTCGTTATCGCCTTCGGGGATCCGACGTCGTGGTGGCTCGAGCGGGAGGCGATCCGTGGCTCGTGCGGTCCGATGGCGTGGTGCTCGTTGCCAGCCGCATGGAGGAGGAGTGGACAGCTCTCCCCATCGGAGCGGCGTTCGTCCCCTTCGTGAACTTCTTGATCGACCGACTGGCGGTGCGTGAGGGGTGGATCGCCCGGGCCACGCCCGGAGCAGTGGTCGAGCTTCCACCGACGGCGACCGCGGTGCTCACCTCCACCGGAGCCCTCTCCCTTCCGAGTGACGGCCGGGTAACCGCGCCGTTGGAGCCCGGAGTGTATTTTCTCCGCGGAGCGGCGGGTGATACCGTTGGTGCGCTCGAGGTGAATCACGACCCGCGGGAATCGCAGGTGATCGCGGCATCTCGACCGGCCGTCCGCGCGGCGTTCGGCGACGATGCTCAGGTGCTGGAGCGTGAGGCGTTCGAGCGCACCCTGTTTCGAGGAACGCGCCGAGCCGACCTCACCGGCGTCTTGATCGCGGCAGCTGTTCTCGCAGCTCTCGCAGAGTTGGCGTTGGGAAGCGCCGGTACGGGACGACGAGAGGTGCGTGATGCTCCCGCGACTCACTGAGGCGTTCCGGGCCCTTCCCGGCTACCGGGGGCTTCAGCGGGAGCTCCCCGAGCGCGGGCACGAGCTCGGCCTGCGGTCACTTCCGGGATCCAGCGCGGCCGTGCTGCTGGCCACGCTGGCGCAGGATTTCCCGCAACGAGTCTTTCTCATCGTCGCCGCCACGCCTACCGAAGCAGAGCGGTGGCTCGCTGACCTGGACGTCCTCGTGGCCGGGGCCACCAGACTCTATCCCCAGCGGGAATCGCTTGGCGAAGAGGAACCGCATCTCGAGATCGCCGGGGAACGGGTCGAGACAATCGCCGCGGCCTTGGCCGGCCAGGTCCAGGTGGTGGTGACCACCCTGCGGGCGACCGCGGAGCTCACCCGGATGCCTCGAGCCGTCACCGGCCTGCGCCTGGACATCGAGGTGGGCAGACCGGCGCGGTTGAGCGACGTGGTCGAGCGGCTTGAGGCGATGGGGTACGAGCGTCGACCTTCTGTGCTCGACGTGGCCCAATTCGCCGTGCGCGGTGGCATCATCGACGTCTATGGGTTCGGCATGGCGGCTCCAACCCGAATCGAGTGGTGGGGCGACGAGCCGGTGTCGATTCGCGCCTTCGATCTCGATTCGCAGCGATCGGAGGATGAGATCACGCGTGTGACGGTGCTGCCGATCGCCCCCGGGGGGTGGGGGGGAGGAGAGGGGGAACGGGAAGGCGGTCGCGTTTCGTTGCCCGCTTCCCATGCCGATCGACAGTCCCTGCTCGATCTCCTGCCCCCCGACACCATGGTCTTCGTCGATGAGGGTGTGGACGCCGCCGACGTGCATCGCACGTGGGCCGAGGCCCCGCACCACATCGAGGTAGCGCAACGACGTGGTGAGGATGTGCCGGGGCGGGAGGCGCTCTTCCTCGATCCGGTTGTGTGGAAAGCGCGGTGGGAGCGGTTTGGGCGAGTAGTGATGGGCCGAGAAGCCGCGGAGCACGACCTCAAGCTCCTTCCCCCGCCGCCGGTCGAGCGCGATATCCGGCAGCTCGTCGGGGTGATCCGTCGGGGGCCGACGCTGATTCTGTGCGACAACGAGGGTCAACTGGAACGGCTGGAGGAGCTCCTGGGTGAGGCGGCCGGCCGACCGGCGGCAGTGCCTCGCAATGCCGTGCTGGCCCTGGGCTCGCTGGGCGGTGGGTTCGCGATGCGCGAGCTCATGGTGCTCACCGATCACGAGATCTTCCGTCGCGCTCGCCGCATTCGGCGTCCCCGGCGCTATCGCCAGGCGCTCACCCCCGCGGGCTCGCTGACCCCGGGCGACTTCGTCGTGCATCTCGAGCATGGGATCGGCATCTATCGAGGGATCGGGACGATCACCGTTGGCGAAGGGGCGACGATGGAGGTGGCGGTCCTGGAGTACGAGGGAGGAGATCGTCTCAACGTGCCGCTGTATCGCCTCGATCAGGTGGAGCCGTATCGAGCGATCGGTGATGGTGACAAGGGCACCCTGCCGCGGATCGACCGGTTGGGCGGGACGCGTTGGCGCAAGCGGCGGGAGAGAACCGAAGCGGCGATCCGGAAGATGGCCGCCGAGCTCCTGGAGCTCTACGCGCGCCGCTCCCTCGCGGGAGGCTTTGCGTACCCACCCGACACCCGGTGGCAGCGAGAGCTCGAGTCGTCATTCCTGTATGAAGACACGCCGGATCAGCGGACGGCGGCGGAGGAGACCAAGCGAGACCTGGAACGCCCGCATCCAATGGACCGTCTCATCGTCGGTGATGTGGGCTACGGCAAGACGGAAGTCGCGGTACGCGCGGCGTTCAAGGCGGTTCAGGCCGACAGGCAGGTGGTGATGCTCGTACCCACCACGATTCTCGCCGAGCAGCACGGTCGCACGTTCCGAGATCGGCTGGCCGACTATCCGGTCGAGGTGGAGGTACTTTCACGCTTCCGCACACCGGCGGAACAGAAGGAGGTCCTGCAGCGGCTCAAGCAGGGAAAGGTCGACATCGCCATCGGCACGCATCGGTTGCTGTCTTCCGACGTGGGGTTTCGCGAGCTCGGCTTGATGATCGTAGACGAAGAGCATCGCTTCGGCGTCCGCCACAAGGAGCGGCTCAAGGCCTTGAAGCTCGAAGTGGATGTACTCACCCTCACTGCGACGCCCATCCCCCGCACGCTGCATCTTGCCCTGTCCGGACTCCGAGATCTCACCCTGATCCAGACACCGCCGAGGGACCGGTCGCCCGTGCTGACGTTCATCGAGCCGTGGGACGACGAGCTGCTCGAGGGAGCCATTGCCCGGGAGTTGGATCGAGCGGGCCAGGTCTTTTTCGTCCACAATCGCATCGAAACCATCGACACGGTGGCGCAGCGGGTGGAGAAGCTCGCCCCGCGAGGCACGGTCGCGGTCGCGCATGGGAAGATGCGGGAGCGCGAGCTGGACCGGGTGATGCGCCGCTTTGTCGCCGGAGAGATCGATGTGCTCGTGTCGACGATGATCGTCGAGTCGGGGTTGGACGTCCCGAACGCCAATACGATGATCGTTCATCAGGCCCATCAGCTCGGCCTCGCTCAGCTCTACCAGCTCCGCGGTCGGGTCGGCCGGGGTCATCGCAGGGCCTATTGCCTTCTACTCGTCCCCGACAGCGTCGACCCGGAAGCCGAGCAGCGGCTCAAGGTGCTCGAACACCACACCGAGCTCGGATCGGGATATCGCATCGCGCTGCGGGATCTGCAGCTTCGGGGGGCGGGCAATATTCTGGGAGGTGAGCAATCCGGGCATGCCCACGCTGTGGGCTTCGATCTCTACATGCGTTGGCTGGACGAAACCGTCCGAGCACTCAAGGGTGAGGCGGACCACACCGAGTACCGACCGCCCGACGTGCTCTTCGAGGGACCCGCGCACCTGCCCGATGTGTACGTACCCGATGACGACGCGAAGCTCGGGTTCTATCGGCGGCTGGCGCGGGCCGGTGGGCTGGGCGAGATTGCTGCGTTGCGCGAGGAACTCCGTGACCGCTTCGGTCCGCTTCCGGATCCTGCCGACCGCTTGCTCGTGGTGTCGGAGCTCCGCGCCCTCGGCGCGCAGATGGGGCTCGAAACGGTGGTGGTCCGAGGGGACGATGCGCGTCTCAAGTTTCGGCGTGGTGCGCATCCCAAGCTGATGCGCCTCACTGCGGCCCTGGAGAAGGTCCAGTTTGCCGCCGAGGTGCGGCAGACGGTCCCCCTCTCCATGCGGCTGCACCGCCTGGGTGGGGTCTCCATTGGTGCCGGCTTGGTTCGGGCGTTGGCAGCGGTGGTGGGGGAGGACGGAGAGGGCAGGGGGTAGAGGGCAGAGGGCAGAAGGCTGAATGCTGAATACTGAGTGTTCCGTGTTCCGCAGCCGGTTGGGCGGCATGACACTCGCAACCTCGTGAACGTGGAGTAGCAACGACCTTGCGCTTCTGCGGCATCCTGGTCACCGCAACCATTCTGGTGCAACCCGCGTGCAACCTGCGCGACGCCATGAGCACCGACGTCGAGATCGTGGCGCAGGCGGACGCGCACGAGCTCAGCGTGGACGAGTTGGCAGAAATGGTGGCACAGGGCAACATCCCGCTCACCAGGGCAGCAGTGGACCAGTGGACGCAGCTGTGGATCGACTATTCGTTGTTTGCGCAGCGGATGGCTGCGGGTGATTCGCTTCTGGATACCATCGCGGTTGCCACCGCGATGTGGTCTGACGTCGATTCGTTGTTGGTTGTGCAGCTCCGGGTGCGGCTCATGGACAGTCTGGTTCGCATCGACGACACCGCGATCGACAGCGCGTTCGCCGCGGAGCTGCACCGGTTCATCGATCTGATCGTGGTCCAGGTGCCGATGACGGTGACCCCGGAGGAACGGGAGCAGCGCCGTCGCGCGACAGCGCGCCTGCAGGCTCGGGTAGCGGCGGGGACGTCGTTCGAACGAGTGATCGCCGATCTCGATCCTGCCGCGGGCGCGCAGGGCGGCCGCATGCTGGTCACCCGCGCCGCTTTGCCGGCGATCCTTGCCGACACCGTGTTTGCGCTGACCCCGGGAGGACTCTCCGGGGTGGTTGAAACGCAAGAAGCGTTCTACGTCGTGCGCCGTCCGCGCTTGGACCAGGTCCGGGACGATTTCGCACTGGCGCTTCGGGATACCGTGGGCCGCCGGGCCGAGGTCGAATACTTCGCCGCCTTGCCGGAAAGATGGAGTATCACCGTGCGGTCCCGTGCTCCGGCACTGGTCCGCCAAGCGGCGCGGTATCCCCGTCATTTCGCCGCGTCGCCGAAGGTGCTGGGGACGTATCGGGATGGAGCGTTCGCCGTTGCCGACTTGGTCCGTTGGCTCCCCGTCCTTCGGGTGCAAGATCAAATCGCCCGAGCGACAGACGAGCAGCTGAGAGAGCTTGTTCAATCACTCATCCAGAGAGAAACGCTGTTCATCGAGGCACAACGGAGAGGATTCGTCTTGCCGCTCGAGGAATTCCAACGGCTGAAGGATCGCCTGGCAGAGCAGATCGACGAGGTGCAGGACGCTTTGGGCCTCGACGTGCTCCTTGCGTCACCGGTAACCCCCGACGTGCTGCGCCGCATGGTTCAGCTGGCTGTGGGTCGGCATGTGTCCGAGGTCTTGAGTGGTCAGCGAGAACTGGCGGTCGTGCCGCCCTTCCTCGCGGAGATGTTACGCAGCGGCGGGAGCTGGACTGTCTCATATGCCGCCGTCGACCGCACCGTGGAACGAGCCAGGACGACTCGTATCCAACTGGCACGAGCAGGTCGAGTCATTCGCCCACCGCTCCCGGCGCCGAAGCGGCCGAGTTCGGAGGTTCCCCAGAATGTCCGGTAGTCGTTTGGTCGGATTAGTGGCGCTCGCGGCGGCCGCGGCCTCTTCAGCGGTGGCACAAGGTGCTCCCGACAGCCAGCTGGTGATGGTCGACCGCATCGTGGCGGTGGTGGGGTCGAAGCCAATCACGGCCTCCAGGGTCGAAGAGGAAGTGAACGTCATTCGCCAGCAGGGGGGGGCCGTGCCCACCGATTCCGCCGAGCTGGTGACGTTCAAGCGACAGGTCCTGGACCGGATCATCGAGCAGGAGCTGTTGGTCCAAGCTGCGCTGCAAGACACCCTGGTCGAAGTGAGCGAACAGGAGTTGCAGCAGGCAGTGGAAGGAGGCTTGCAGGAGATCCGTGACCAGTTTCCCTCAGAGCTCGATTATGCGCGCGAGCTACGCAAGGCCGGGTTCGATTCGCCGGAGGACTACCGCCTCTGGTATTCCGAGCAGAAACGGCGAGAGCTGCTGCAGCAGGCTTTGTTCCAATCGTTGCGCGAGCGGGGTGAGCTCCGACCCATATCGCCGACTGAGGCTGAGCTCCGAGCGTATTACGATCAGCTGGAGAGCAGACCCACGAGGCCACCCACCGTATCGTTCCGCCAGGTCGTCGTAACGGCGGAAGCCGATAGCGCCGCATGGGAGGCCGCGGGCCTCCGCGCGGATTCCGTGTGGAACATGGTTCGCAGCGACAAGGACCGATTCGGTGCGCTCGCCGGCCAGTATTCCGACGATCCCTCGACCGCGTCGCGTGGTGGCGAACTCGGGTTCTTCCGCAGGGGACAGATGGTGCGCGAGTTCGAGATCGTGGCGTTTCGCATGCGTCCAGGTCAGATCTCGCCGCCGGTCCGTACCCCCTTCGGGTATCACATCATCGAAGTCGAGCGGGTCGAACCTGCCGAGATCCAGGCGCGGCACATCCTGATTTCGCCCGTGATCACTGACGAAGACAGGGCGAGGGGCAATCGCATGGCTCGACGCATCAAGCAGGAGCTCGAGGCGGGAGGTTCGTACGACTCGCTGCAACGGATCTTCCATGACCGCCGAGAACAGGCCGTCGTGGAAGAGGTCGCAAAGCAGAATCTGCCCCCGGCATACAGCGGGGTGCTCGAGGGAGCAGCGCCGGGTGATGTTCTGGGACCGCTCGAGTTGGACCAGGGCCCACCCACGCCCCCGAAGTATGCTGTCATCGTCTTCGACGCCGAGCGACCGGAAGGCGAGCTCGGGTTCGAGGACCTGCGTGACCAGATCCGTGACCGCCTGGCGCAAGAGGGGGCGTTCGAGCGCTTCATCGGACAGCTGAAAGAAAAGACGTATATAGATATTCGGTTATGAGGGGCGAGTCTGACGGGATTGGCAACTGCTGCGGACCCCGGACCCGGTGCCTCGCGCCTGGCACGTAGCACCTGACACCTGACACCTGACACCTGACACCTGACACCTGACACCT
>JBDHDH010000150.1:0-7565 GCA_039591615.1 Gemmatimonadota bacterium
TGGACGTCACCCCGACGGAGCTCAAGGTTTTATCGGCATTGGTGCCCAACCGCCGCCGGGTGCTGAGCCGGCAGGAGATCACGGATGAGGTGTGGAGACGCTTTGTCAGGATCCCATGACGGAGGCTTCGCCGACGCTTCGCACGCTCACCGCGGCCCGACGATCCGACGAGGTCCGTGCGAGCCTAGCTTGGCGGTGAGTTTGACCACAGAGGGTATCGAAATGTCGTACAAGAGAATCGCTTCGCTGCTCATGGCGCTGACGCTGGTCGCGATCGCGGCCACGTCATCCGCGGCCGCGCAACAGCGCGAGGCCGAGGTGGCGCTCCAGCGGGCAATGCATGTGGAGCATGTTGAAGGTGATCTCGAGCGCGCGATTCAGCTCTATCGAGACATCGTGGCGCAGCATGGTGACGTACGGAACGCTGCAGCCAAAGCGCTGCTGCGCCTGGGGTCGTGCTACGAGAAGCTGGGAAGCAGTGAAGCTGAGCGGGCGTATCGACGGCTGGTGCAGGAGTACGCCGACCAGCAAGACGTCGTGGTGCTGGCACGATCGCGGTTGGCGGCTCTGCAGCGGGCAGCTCGGGCGGCGGAAGAGGAGAACATCACGACACGACAGGTGTGGCTGGATCGATCGGGCGGTACGGAGCCGTTCGCCCCTACTCCGGACGGTCGTCACCTCCTATTTGTGGATTGGGGCTCCTGGTCGTCGAAACGCTCGGTGGGAGTCGGCGATCTAGCAGTCCAAGACCTCACAACCGGAGAAAGCCGTCTCCTGACCAACGAGGCGAAACAAGACGATCCGCAACAGTGGGTTTGGGGTGCATCCGTCTCTCCTGACGGTGGTACCGCCGCCTATCTGTGGACTGAAGGAAGCACGGGTTCACTCCGCTTGATCGGGGTCGATGGCTCGAATCCTCGGGTGCTGTACCGCGAGGAGGGATGTGGGTTCGCGTCTGTACCTGCTTGGACACATGACAGCAACCATCTTGTTGCCCCCCACATGTGCGCGGGTTCAGACGAACTACTGCTCATCTCGATCGAGGACGGCATCGCTCGGCGCATTGCGGCCGCGGCGTCGTTGGCAGCTTGGGGGCCGGTGTCGGTTTCACCGGATGATCGCTATGCCGCGCTCGAAGTGGCAGGCGGAGACGACGGCGACAGCCGGGATATTTGGCTCGTCGCGCTCGACAAGGACGATGCCGTTCCGCTGATCCAACATCCCTCGGACGACAGGCTCGTCGGGTGGGTGCCGGGCACGAAGGACATGCTGTTCCTCAGCGATCGGGACGGCCGATGGGATCTCTGGAGTCTCAGGGGTGCGGGCCCCGGTGCGGAAGGTCCGCCGAGGTTAGTGCGGCGAAACGTGGGTCGCGTCACCATGGGCGGGTGGTCGCCGCTGGGGTTCACGAGCGACGGCGCGCTCTTCTACCACGTCTTCACCCGCAGGAACTCCCTGAGCGTCGCGTCGTTCGATCTGACCACCGGAAGCGCGGACGAAGAGTCAGCGGTGTCTATCTTGGGGTTCAATCGATGGGCCACGTGGTCGCCGGATGGCGAGTACCTGGCCTTTGTGAGGGACGAGGAGCGGCCGACCGGCTATCACAGGCCGCTTCGCGTGCGGCACCTTGCCAGCGGGGCGGAGCGCGAACTGGCTCCCCAGCTGCAAGCCCAATGGCCAAAGTGGTCACCGGACGGGCGGTCCATTCTCATGAATGGTTGGGACGATCAGAGCGCCGACTACCACGGAGGGCTCTATCTGGTCGATGTGGAGAGTGGTGAACCTTTCCCGGTGCTCGAGCGAAAGGGGAACGAGGCACCCGATGCAATGCCTAGCGGGGCGCTCGGGTGGTGGTACGGGATTGCGGCCGTCTGGGCACCCGGCGGTGAGGCGGTCATTTACTCACGGTACTACGGCAACCTGAGGGAGGGGCGCTTGGTGTGGCGGGAACTCGAATCCGGCCGCGAGAAGCTGCTCTACCGTGATTCCCTGTTGGCGACGAGGCTGCTTGCGCTTTCGCCGGACGGCCATCAGCTGGTCTTCGGCGTCCGCGATTCATTAGGGGACTTCGGCGGGAGCGTGGCACCCATCAATACGGGCGGGCGCCTGATGATCCTCGATCTCGAGGACGGTGCGATACACGAGCTGTATGCCATCCATGAGCCGGGGTACGTGGAAAGCCTCCAGTGGACACCTGACGGCGAGTACGTCCTGTTCTCGAGGGGGGAGGAGCCAGATCCGCACACTGGAGTGTGGCGTGTGTCGGCCGACGGTGGCGAGGCCGAGGAACTCTGGACCTTCGGAGCTGGCTCGGATCTCGGACGATTCGCTCTGAGCCCCGATGGTCGGCGGGTGGCGTACGATGTCTCTTCGCAGGAGTTCGAAGTCTGGGTGATGGAGAACCTGAAGGAGGTGTTGGGGCGCGAGCGATAGATAGTCACAGTAGAGCTCAATATCGGTGTTGGGAGAGCACGTTGTCGTCCAGGCAATCTGGAGGGCACCGGCAAGAGGAAGCTGGGGCTCGCGATTGAGCCCGACGCGCAGGGATTCACCCGCTACATATGGCATCACTTGATCGAGGACTTCGTCGGCTTCACCCGGTCGATCAATATCCGGATCTCGGGTTCACGCAGACCCGCATTCAGGGCTGCGGTGGGTCCCAGCCTAGGCGGACCCGCTCGGCGCGGACGTGCTTCATGACGGCCAAGAACGTGCCGGTCCAGAGGCGGTCGCGGTTTTCATCCAAAAAGCGGAGCACCTGACGGTGGGCCTCGCGCGACACGTTGAGGCTGTGGCCTCCGCCCACGCCGTGGAACATGATGACGGCCATCCCGCCGGCGCGGGCCGCCCGTTCGATGTAGGCGATCATCTCGTCCCCGGAGACGTCGATGACCATCCAACTGGGGACGCGGTAGAGGTCGAGCTCCCGCATGTTGGTGACGGGACCGTCGCGGCCGTCGGGCACGGGAGTAAAAAATGGGTCGCGCCCAGCGCGGGCGGCGGGAAAGAGGGGTTTGATGGCGTCCACGTACGAGTCACCGCCGCCCGTCACTTCGTCTGTGCAGGTATAGGCGTACGTGCGCTCGCGCCGGCCGTCCAGGGCGGTGAAGAGAATGTTGGCGACGCGGAGCTCATCGGCCATCTGGCGGACGGTATACGCCTCGAGGGCGCGCTCCGGCCAGAGCCACTCGCGCACCACGCCGTCGGGCAACACGCGCGTGCAGGGGTGGTTGAGCGAGTGGTTGCCGATCTCATGGCCGCGGCGGGCCAAGTCACGCCATTCGTCCATGCGGTTCCACACCGACTGTGACCCGCCGGTAACGTAGAACGTCCCGCGCAGGGCCGCCGCGTCCAGGTCGGGGGCGGCATGGTCCAAGTGGACGTCCACTCCGTCGTCGTACGTCAGGGAGACCGCCGCCTCGCGCTCGCCCGGCCACTGAAAGCCGTCCTGTTGGGCGGACGTCGTGGCGACGAAGATCATCAGTTGACACAATATCAGCCAGCCCGCGTTGCGCATCGCGTATTCCTCCCCGCACCGTGAGATTTTCGCGTACTCGTCTGCGCAACATACACTTTCGGGGCACCCGCCCAACCCCGCCGGAGCGCCGGCTCGGGAGCGACGAAACCAGGTTCCGGCACATCCGTAGATCCTGACGGAGGATTACTCACGTCTTGTGCCTCATCAGGCCCAAGCCCATAGCAATCGTTCGCGCTACTGACACAGACCGCCAGGAGCTACCCATGAGCGCCGACGTCGGTCAGGATATCCGCTACGCCCTCCGTCTCCTCGTCAAGAGCCCCGGCTTCACCGCCGTCGCCGTGCTCTCCCTCGCCCTGGGCATCGGTGCCAACACCACCATCTTCACCGGCGTCAAAGCTGTGTTCCTGAACCCCATCCCCGGCGTCCACGAGCCCGCTCGCGTCGTCGGCATCTACACCACCGACGACCGCTTCAGCGAGGCCAACGCCCGCCGGGTCCCGATGTCACCGCTCAACTTCCGGGACCTCCGCGAGCAAAACACCACCGTCCGGGACATGACCGCCCTGCTCCCGCTGCCGGCCACCATGCTCGTCGACGGCACCCCTGAACAGGTCAACGTCCAGATCACCAGCGCCAGCTACTTCGACGTCCTGGGCGTCGAAGCCGCCCGCGGCCGCACCTTCCTCTCCGAGGAAGACCAGGGCAAGGGCGGCTACCCCGTCGCGGTCGTGAGCCACGCCTTCTGGACCACCGCCCTCGCCGGCGACCCCCAGGTCATCGGCCGCACCGTCACCCTCAACGCCTATCCGTTCACCGTCGTCGGCGTCACCCCACCCGGCTTCAAGGGCACCTTCGCCTTCTCCGACCCGGAGCAGATCTGGATCCCCCTCAGCATGCGCGACCAGCTCGTGCCCGCCCAGTTCCGCTCGTTCTTCGAGGAACGCCGGCCCCTGATCTTCCAGGTCTACGGACGCCTCGCCCGCGAAACCACCCTCGAGCAGGCACGCGCCGACCTCGAGGTCATCGGCACCCGGCTCGCCACCCAGTACCCGGCGGACAACGAGGGACGCAGCGTCGACATCGCCCCGCTCGCCGACGGCGTCCTCGGCATCGACCAGCGCCAGACCCTCACCCGCGGCGGTGCCGTCGTCATGGGAATCGTGGGCCTGGTGCTGCTCATCGCCTGCCTCAACCTCGCCAACCTGCTCCTCGCCCGCGGCATCGCCCGCAACAAGGAGATCGGGATCCGCATCGCCCTCGGCGCGGGCCGCAAGCGCCTCATCCGCCAACTCATGACCGAGAGCCTCACGCTTGCCACCCTGGGCGGGGCCGTGGGACTCCTATTCGCCTACTGGGGCACCAGGGTCCTGTGGGGGCTCCGGCCGCCCGGCCTGGGCGCCAACACACTCGATCTCTCCATGGACCACCGCGTCTTCCTGTTCACGCTCGCCATCGCGATCGCGACCGGCGTCCTGCTCGGCGCGCTCCCCGCCCTCAAAGGATCCAACCCCGACCTCGCCGACACGCTCAAGGAAGGAAGCCGCCAGAACACCGCGGGGTTTCATCGCACGCCACTGGGCAAGGTGCTCGTCGTGGCCGAGGTGGCCCTCGCCGTGGTCGCCCTGGTGGGAGCCGGCCTGTTCGTGCGCAGCATGCAACAGGCCCTGGCCGTGGATCCGGGCTTCGAGTCGCGGCAGTTGTTCGTGGTCGCCATGAACACGACACCGCGCGAGTACACCCCCGAGCAGGGCCGCCAGTTCTACGCCCGCGTGCTCGAGCGCGCCAGAGGCGTGGCGGGCGTCGAGGCCGCCACCATCGCGTCGAACTTTCCAATCGGCGGCGGTTTCCAGCGCACCGTGATTCCCCAAGGGAGCGAGTTCGATCCGGACCGCCAGGGCCTCCTGTCGCAGACCAACATCGTGACGCCGGGGTACTTCGAGACCGTGCGCATCCCGCTCACTCATGGACGGGTCCTGGCCGAGTCGGATCGCGAGGACGCGCCCCTGGTGGCCGTGGTCAACGAGGCGATGGCGCACCGCTACTGGCCGGGCGAAGAGCCGCTCGGCAAGCGGTTCCGCTTCATCGATGAGCCCGACGGGTGGCGCGAGGTCGTGGCCCTGGTGCGCAACACCACCATTACGCAGATCGGCGAGACCCCCCAGCCGGTGGTGTACCTGCCGCTGGCCCAGAACTTCACCCCGTTTGCCACGCTCCAGGTGCGCACCGCCGGCGACCCCCGGTCCGTGATGGCGACCGTGAACCGCGAGGTGCAGACGCTCGATCCGGAGCTGGCGCTCACCAACCTGAACACCATCGGCGAGATCCTGGACGGTGCCGTGTGGCCGCGGCGCATCGCGGCGATTCTCCTGAGCATCTTCGCCGTGCTCGCCCTGGTGCTGGCCGCCATCGGGATCTACGGCGTGATGTCGTACTCCACCAACCAGCGATTGCGGGAGATCGGGATCCGCATGGCCATCGGTGCCAAGACCGGCGACATCCTCAGGCTCGTCTTGGGTCAGGGGCTCGCCATCACGATCATCGGGCTGGCCATCGGGCTGGGTGGCGCGTTCGCGCTGGGGCGGTTCGTGTCGAGCCTGCTGTTCGGCGTGACCGGCTTCGATCCGGTGACGTTCTTCGGTGTGGCGTTCGTGCTCGTCGCGGTGGCGCTGCTCGCGGTCTACGTCCCCGCCCGCCGCGCGATGCGGGTCGATCCGATGGTCGCGTTTCGGGCCGAGTAGGGGAGCGGGGGAATGCAGCACATGAGTTCCCACTTCAAGTGGGTGATCCGTCCCACAAATCCGCCGCCGAGTTGAACAATCCGGCCACGAGTGTTGTCCGAGGTCCCGTCCCCGGCGTGGATCTCGCCCGCCGCGGTCGTGCTCGGGCCGACCACCGGGTGCCCCGCTGGTTGATGCGGCAGGCAAAGCTTCGAGAGCTGCCGGGCGTTCGAAAGTCGATCATCGTGCCCGCTTCTCAAGGGAAACCGGCCGATGTGACCAGGGCGACCCAGCCGGGGTATCTATGGCGTGAGGGGTCAGCCTTCGCCGAGGCGCCCAACCGGCTCGATCGGCGAACGCGTCAGAACCTTCGCGCCCCACCCCTGGTATAAAATGTATAGGTGGACTCAGTAAAGATGGCGTCTCGACATGGGGAGAAACGACCTGTGACCGCCACGACAATTTCTCGGCGCGCGCTCGCCCTCTTCGTCGGGCTGGGAGCGCTTTCCCTCACGGGCGCCTGCGACGAGATGCCCGTTGAACAGCGTTCGGACACCGTGAGCGCCCGGGTGCGTCTGACCGATGGTCCGTTTCCGTTCGACAGGGTATCCCGGGTCGACGTGCACATCGTGAGCGTCGATGCCACCGAGGACGCGGACACAACGGCAGGCACCGTAGCGTGGACGAAGATCGCCGCGCCACGCGAGACGTTCAACCTGCTCGAGCTCCAGCGTGGCGTGACCGCGATCGTCGGGGAGGGAGCGATCCCCGCCGGGCAGTATTCCGCCGTACGCTTGATCATCGATACCGAGCAGTCGTCCATCACGCTGAGCGACGGCACCGCGGCAACCGTGCAATGGCCGGTTCTCGGTGAGCTGGCGCTCCATGCGCTAGTTCAGGATGCGCTAGCCACGTACGCGCCCGACACCGAGATGAACGTCGTGATTGATTTCGACGTAGGGCGGAGCTTCCATTTCGTGGAGGCAGGGGCCGACACGCTTGGCACGAACCCCTCGAACGGGTACTTCGTGTTCATCCCGTGGATCCGTGCGGTGAACGAGGCCGGGACGGGCGGCATTCAGGGCACCGTCACCGCCGATCTGGACGGCGACGGTGCAGTCGAGCCGGTCGAGAACGCCAGCGTCACGGTCATGAGCGGCGACCCGACCTTCGGGCCGCTGACGTGGCACGCGGTTGCCACGGGTCGGACGGATGCCGCCGGGACGTTCGTGGTGGACTTCCTCATCGTCGGATCCTACATCGTGCACGCGGCGCCGCCGAGCGGTGTCGAGGCGGGCTCGGCGACGCTCGCCGGCGTCAATGTGGCGATCGGGCAGCGCACGAGTGTGGATCTCGAGCTGCCGGCG
>JBDHDH010000151.1:0-7485 GCA_039591615.1 Gemmatimonadota bacterium
CCTTCTATGTGGCCGCAGTTGTCAAGTTCCGTGCTAGTGAGCACACGAAGCCATCACGGATTGAAATCTCCGTCGCCATGGTACTGTCTTCCCCCGACTGGCTGGCGGCTTCTCCTCACGTGGGGCGTCGTGCGCCCTCGACTACCTTCTATCCGTGCCGGCTGTGCTCGGTGCCGGACACCAAATCCTTTGTGCGCCCAAAGGCGACTGTGAAGCTCGTTGGCGAGCGGCCCCATCTAACGGTCGGTTCGCTCTGCGGACCCGGCGGCAACAACGGGCCGCTGCAGCCAGCGTCTGTGTCAGGTGCTGCCTGGGTAGCGGCTAGGCCTTGAGGACCGCCCCCTCAGGCACCGCACCCGTCTCCAGGTACCGCCACAACTCCACCAATAACCTGCGGGCCAGGGCGACGATCCCGATACGCCGCACCCGACTGCTCCCGCTCCCAAACCGCTCCTGATACCAGCGACTCAATGCACTCTCAGGCTGGAATCGTAACCAGCCCCACGCAATCTCGATCGCCATCGCTCGAATATGACGATTCCCCGCCTTCCCAATCCCCTGTTCTCTGCTCATCGCACCACTCGCGTAGGGTGTCGGAGTCAATCCCGCAAGTGCTCCTACCTCTCGCCGGTTCCTAAATCCCCGCCACGAGAAGAACTCCATCGCATACAGCCAGGCGCTGTTCAGCCCGATCCCCCGCAAGAGGTACAGCTGGCGCGCCACCCCCACCGCCGCATCCTGCGAACTCCTCAGCAGCCGCACCCGCTCGGCTTCCAACTCCCGGATCTGCGCCGTCAACAGCTCCACCTTCGCCCACTCCCGCTCTAGCCGAGCTCGTAATGCCGCCGGCAACGAGGAACCATCCCAAAGACGGATTGTTCCCACCCGCTCCAAGAACCCGCCACCCATCTCACCCGCGACCCCCTGGTTCACCAGCAAGCCCTTGATGCGATTCGTCACCCGTGTCCGATCGCGTTTCGCCGTCGCCAGCTCCCGGTGCAATTGGCGCCGATCCTCCTCCACCACCGTCGGCACCCGCACTACACTCCACACCGCCCGCTCGCCACCGTGGTAGCGCAAGAGCATCGCCAACAACTTCCCCACATCCAGTCGATCCGTCTTCACCCGCCGCCCCCGCCGCTTCACCTCAATGCTCGAGGAATCCACCACCAGGTTCGCTATCCCATGGTGCACCAGCAACCGATGCAACCAAAACCCATCACGACCCGCCTCGTAGCAACTCACCACCCTCACAGATTCCCCAAGACCAAAGCGCCGCTTCGCACCCTCGATCTCCAAGAGCACCGTCTCCCAATCGCGCGCCGCTATGGCCCGCTGCCGCGGCCGCTGACCCACTCCCCTCGTGAAGCCCAGCGTCCAGGCCTCCTCACCCAGCTCGAAGGCGAGATACAGCGCCCGGGGCGAGACGCTATCTTTCCGCGGACGGGTCGCTGCTGTTTTCATCATGCTCCTCCTGGTTAGGGATGATCCAAAAGGAGCTTAACAACGGCGGCCCGTCTCCCCACCACCATAGGATCTAACGGTTCTGCGCTTCAGCTGCGGGCGACCCGCCGGAAGGCTGGCCGCCGCAGGCGGATATCAATTGTTGCACGTGCACTATCCTCCGCAGGCGCACAACACAACGACTTCCCCACCCTGCGACTGCGCCCGTCAGCTGCTAGCGCGCGTTAGACGGTAGCCGCAGGCGGAGTACCTTCTGGCCCGTGGCCTCATCCAGCCGCTCCGCGACGATGACGAACCCATACACCGCGTAGAACGCCCGGCCGATTTCATTGGCTTCAAATACGTCGAGCTCCAGGTGATCACGGGACACACGTGCCCAGTCCATTAGTGCTCTGCCGATCCCTTGCCCGTGGTATTGGGGGGCGACAAAGATCCCGCCCACTTCGTTGCCCAGCAGGGATATGAAACCGACGACCTTGCCCGCGCGCTCAAATAGGTAGGTCTCGGCAACGGGCAGGAACTTCTCTACGATATCACGCCGCTCCTGCTCGAACATCGCGGGCGTCCAGAATGGATGGGCGACTGCCGCGCTCTCTGCCCATATAGCTAGCAGCGCGCCGCGGTCTTTGGGATCGTACTCCCGAATCACTGCCCGTCCTCGCGCTAGTTGTGGCGTCTCGCCCGGCGGCATGGGTTGCGGGGCCGGCGAGCATCGAGCTTCAGGTCCGACGGGAAGCTCCTGCTGCCGTCTAACAATCGCTCTCATAGAACGACTCTGCAAATCACTCGCGGGCGACCCACCCACTGGCGGGCAACCGCAGGCTGGTATGAATGACTCAAACGTGCGGCTCGCTGCTGATTGCCCCACCAAAGGCGCCGCACAGAGGGCGACACTAAGGAGCCCCGACAACGATACTCTAGTCGCTTTCTCTACATACCCGGTCCACCTGTCAGGTAGTATCAGCTCGTGCTGAGCCCAGGATTGCAGGCCAGATGACTGATCCGTCGAGCGTCGGACTCTCAGCGACCGGTCATTTGCTCGATGTGCTCAGGGTACCGAGCCCCTTGCACCGTAATCTTCGAGGCCGCGGTGTCGATCTCACGGAGATCGTCGGACGTCAGTTCGACGGCAACGGCTCCGATGTTCTCCTCCAGGCGCTCCAGCTTCCGGGTGCCGGGGATTGGCACAATCCACGGCTTCTGGGCGAGCAGCCAAGCGAGCGCGATCTGAGCAGGTGTCGCCTTCTTCCGTTCTCCGATCTTGGCAAGCAGATGAACCAAGGCCCGATTCGCTTTCCGAGCCTCCGGCGCAAAGCGCGGAACGATGTTGCGGAAATCGGAACTGTCGAAGGTCGTGTTCTCGTCGATCTTCCCCGTGAGAAAGCCCTTGCCCAGCGGGCTGAAGGGAACGAAGCCGATCCCGAGTTCCTCGAGCGTCGGCAGTACTTCCGCTTCAGGGTTTCTCCACCACAGCGAGTATTCGCTCTGGACTGCGGCGACCGGCTGGATCGCATGCGCGCGACGGATCGTCTGTGCGCCTGCTTCAGAAAGGCCGAAGTGCCTGACCTTGCCCTCTTGAACCAGGTCCTTCACCGTCCCTGCCACGTCTTCGATTGGCACGTCAGGGTCCACACGGTGTTGATAGAACAGATCGATTGTCTCGGCCTCGAGTCGCTTGAGCGAGTCCTCGGCGACCTGCTTGATGTGCTCTGGCCGACTATCCAGTCCCCCCAAACCCCGCTCCGCACTGGGATCGAGTTTGAACCCGAACTTGGTGGCTATCACGACTTGCCCACGGAAGGGAGCGAGGGCCTCGCCAACAAGCTCTTCGTTTGTGAACGGGCCGTACGCTTCGGCGGTATCGAAGAATGTGACGCCGCGATCGACGGCTGAGCGAATAAGTGAGATCATCTCCTGCTCGTCTGCGGCCGGACCGTAGCCATAGCTCATGCCCATACAGCCGAGCCCGAGAGCCGAGACTTCCAGGTCACTGTTTCCGAGTGTGCGTTTCTGCATTGTTTCTCCTTCGAGGCCCCGCGAGTAGGTTCATTTCATCTACAGGACCAACTTGAGCCGTTAGAACTCGCGCAGATGTCTCACCTCGCTGCGACACCGCTCCTCGAACGCGGTACGTGGCGTGCGCGCCAATCGCCGGGCGAGCTGCCCTCCCAGTGATGGCCTTCCTTTTCCTAGTGGAAGAAGAGGTAGGCGATGAGGATGCCAGCGATCACCGCGGCGAGGTCCGCCGCCAGACCGGCCGAGACCGCGTAACGGGTCTTGCGCACGGCGACCGAACCAAAGTAGACCGCGATCACGTAGAACGTGGTGTCCGTCGAGCCCTGAAAGGTGCTGGCCAACCGTCCCACAAACGAGTCCGCGCCATACGTCTGCATCGCATCGACCATCATGCCGCGCGCGCCGCTGCCGCTCAGCGGTTTCATGATGGCGGTCGGCAAGGCCTCAATGAAATCCGTGTTGAATCCGAAGAAGCCGAACGCCCGGTCGACCCCCGCGACGATGTAGTCCATGGCCCCCGAGGCGCGGAACACCCCGATCCCGACGAGGATGGCGACGAGGTACGGAATGATCTTGATAACGACCGGGAAGCCCTCCTTTGCACCGTCGATGAACGCCTCGTAGACATTGACGCGTTGCCACATCGCCATGGCGATGAACGAGGCGATCACCCCGAACAGGATCACGTTGGCGGTGACGTTGGAGATCGTCTCGACCTGCTCCTGGGGGAGCCGCGAAAAGTAGATGATCGTGGCAGCCACGACGCCGGTCACCCCGATCAGATATGCGAGAACGACGCGGTCCAGCAGGTTGATCCGCTGGATCACGGCCACCGTCACGAGCCCGACCATCGTCGAGAAGAAGGTGGTCAGGAGGATCGGGATGAAGATATCCGACGGGTTGGCGGCGCCGAGCTGCGCGCGGTACACCATGATGCTGATGGGAATCACCGTGAGCCCGGACGTATTGAGCACCAGGAACATGATCTGCGCGTTCGTGGCTGTATCCTTCTCGGGATTCAAGTCCTGCAGCTCCTGCATGGCCTTGAGGCCCAGCGGCGTGGCCGCGTTGTCGAGACCGAGCATGTTTGCCGCGAAGTTCAGGATCATGGACCCGTGCGCGGGGTGATCGCGCGGGACCTCGGGAAAGAGCCGATGGAAGAAGGGGCGCACCAGCCTCGCCAGGATGTCGACGACCCCACCCTTTTCCCCCACACGCATCAATCCCAACCACAGCGTCAGCACGCCGGTCAGGCCGAGGGAGATCTCGAACCCTGTCCGGGCCATGTCGAACGTGCTGTTGACCATGGCCGAGAAGACCTCGGTGTCACCGAGGACGATCAGCTTGATTGCCCCCACGACGAAGGCGATCAGGAAGAACGCGATCCAGATGTAGTTGAGGACCATGGGTCAGGAGGCGGATGAGCGGCGTCGGCCGCCGGCGCGGCCGGTCACACAACCGTCCGTGTCAGCAGTTCCACCAACACCGGGACGTGCTCGCGCACGATCTCGTCCGGTGTCGCGAGCGGCAGCTCGTAGGTGACCACGGTGAGGCCGCGCTCCCCACCCCACGTTCCGAACGAGCCAGGGGTGGGATACCCGACCCCTCGAGCAAGCGGGAGCCCCGTGCGTTCGGCGACCCACTGGCCCAGTCGGCTGGAGTTCGCGTCGTCGATGCAGCCGAGCGGCGCGTGGAGGGCGATCACCGCTTCGGGCGACAGGTCGTCGATCAGCCCCATCAAGGCTCGCGTCTCCGGCTCCGACCCCGGTTCGGACCCCGGGCTCAGGATGACATCGCTCGCGTCGTCCAACGTGGACCGATGGGTCACGGGCCCGGACTGCCAGTCGGCCGTTGGGAAGTTGCGGTTGAGATCCACACCGCGCGCGTTGCCGCGTGTCCCGCGGACCAGGCCCTCGGGATTGGCCGCCAGCACCAGCGCACAGTTCGCCGGCGGCTTGGACAGGTGTCGTAAGGCGCGGGAGAGCGCCAGTGTGGTATCCGCCTCCTCGCCGTGTATCCCGGCGAAGATGAGGAGCCGGCAGTCGCCGCGCGGACGCCAGACCTCCAGCGGGAGCCCCAACCGCGAGCTGCCGTACGTGTTCGGCTCGAAGGCGAGGGTTCCCCACTCCACACGCGGCCGCAGGGTCATGCCGCAAACATATGGACGTTGACGACGAAGCGCTCGCAGATCTCTTCGAGAGCCTCGAGCACCGCTTCCTTCAGACGCAGGTCCGCGTGCGCGATGGTCTCGCGGAGCACGCCGACGGTGAGCTGCTCGAGATACGGCGCGGCGAGCGGCGCGTAGCTCAGATGCCAGCGTTCCGGGGCCACGCCTAGCCGGTCCCGGTCGTACGGCCGATAGAACCCGAACGCCGACCCACTCGCGATGCGCTCGTCGAGCCACTCGTGCAGCGGCCCGAACATACCGCCCGGGTCCACCTCGGCCGGGATCAGCTGGACCTCATACCCGTGGGGCCGTGCGGCCGCATCATAGACATCGAGGTCCGTCCCCCAGTGGTGGCGCGAGGCGCCGGGCAGGGCCGACCAACGCAGGATCGCGAAGACCAGGTCGCGCTCGCTCAAGCGCTCGATCTCCAGTGGCGCCGCGTCGGAATCGAGCACGGGGCGCCTGCCCGTCGCCTTGTCGTTCCAGATCGCGAGCTGCTGCTCGAAGCCGCGGAAGCCGCTGAGGATCCGGAGATCGTGGCCAGCGCCGTGGGCGGCGCGCCGCAGTTCGCGGAAGGGCCCGACCACATCCCGGTGCACGAGGACACCGAGCGAAGTAGCCTCGGCGGGCGAGCACAGATGGGATTCGGTCTGGCCGGTCAGGACGAGCCGCATATGGCAACCGATCCTAGGCGTTCGAGGCGGATGGCGCAAATGCACCCCACCGTGTCACCAGTGGACACCGGGACGGGCAACCGACTGAACGATCGGACATGGGATCGAACGGTGCGGCCATGGTGTGTGATTCCGCCCTGCCCGCCTCCTCGAACGTGAACTGTCACTCAGCGAGAAGATCCTTCACGCGCCTCTGCGTGCGCTCGCGGCACATGAGCTTCCGTCCGAAGGAGAGGGCCCACTCGTGTTACCGGTGAGTCGCTACCTCATGCGACGGACGCCAGCGCATGGTACGACACGGCGAGAACCGCAGCCAGTGGTGGCGCGCTGCGGAGCGGGAGCGGGATTTCGGTTGCGGCGCCGAAGCAGTCTCGACTCGGGGCGATGCGGCCCGGGATGGGTCGTGATGTGCTCGAGCGGGTGGGGGGCATCGATCGCAGCGGCACAGGTCGTCCCAGCGCACCTGCAGGAGCTGCTCCCCCCGCTCACGGTGAGAGTCCACTGCTCCCGCCTGCGTCGCCGGAACCACGACCCAATTGGCCTGCTTCTTACTGATTGGTGCGACAGGGCGGCCGGACGGCGCGCGTCATTCTCCTGCGGAGGCGATCTAGTGGAACGCGATGAACAGCCCGAGGACGAGGCCTCCCAGCGGGACCAGCGTCGCGAGCCACAGCCCCACCATCCACCGAATCAGCTCGGTCTTCTGCTTCGCCATCTCAGCCCGCAGCTCCGCCGTCCGCAGGTCGAGCTTCGCATCCAGCAGCGCCAGGCTTTGCTCCAGCTTCGCATCGAGCTTGTCTCATCGAACGCGCCTCGTCGCATCCAGTTCGGCCAGCCGCCGCTCGAGCTTCGCCTCGAATTCCGCCAGCCGCTGCTCAAGCTTGGCGTCGAACCGCGCAAAGTTCAGCTCGTTCAGCTCACGGAGATCGGACCGGTAGGTTGCGTCCACCTGATTGAACCAGTCCACGAGTTCATTGGCAATCTGCTCGCCAAGGCGATCGTAGAACAGCTTCGACAACTTCGCCGTCACTGGCATCGGCGCCCCTCTAGGAGTGGTTCGCCGACATCATACAACTTACGCTCGGCAGAGCGGGGACCCGGACGCGTGTACGAACCCCGTCTACCTAGTTACCCCGTCGCCTCTCCCACGAGAACTTCCATCTG
>JBDHDH010000152.1:0-7365 GCA_039591615.1 Gemmatimonadota bacterium
CCAGCTCCGCGAATACCCGTTTCGCGGCGGGACGAGAGATCGTGCCACGCTCCACTAGTGAAACCAGAGAACCCACGCCAGCCCCGGAGATCGGCAGGCTCTCCACCGGTTGCCGCTTCGACTCCCGAACCAGCTCGTTGGTCACCCACCCGGCCACCGCCTTCGCGTCACTGCACGTTCGGAGCGCCTCTTGAAAAATCCGGGCGATACCGGGATCACTCTCCAACACACTCACTTGCTCGGCGGAGAGACCGAGCGCCTCCACGTCCATTGCCAGCTTGGCCCGCGACGGCTTCGCCGAGGAGCGTCCCTTCCGCCCCCCGGCCACACCCGACCGGCGTTCCGGTGCATCCCCGCTCGGCGCGCCTTTGCGAGGCGCCCTTCCCTTGGCCTCGCCCGTATGCTTGGCCTGCACCTTCGCCCACGTATCGCGCAACGTCACCGTGCGGTTGAACACCAGCCCGTCCGGTGCTGAATCCGCGATGTCGCTGCAGAAGTATCCCTGCCGTTCGAATTGATACCGCGTACCGGGAGGATCGCCGGCCACGCTGGGCTCCACGCGGCTTCCCGAGAGACGGATCAACGACTCGGGATTCAGAAACTCACTGAACTCCCGGCCCTCCTCCACGTCATCCGGATCCGCGGTAAGAAAAAGGCGATCGTACAGCCGGACTTCACACGAAAGCGCGTGCGCCGCTGAGACCCAATGGAGCGTTCCCTTCACCTTGCGACCGTCCGGCGCATCGCCGCCCTTCGTGGCAGGGTCGTACGTGCAATGCACCTCTAGCACGTCGCCCGTATCAGGATCCTTCACCACATCCACGCACTTGACGAAGTAGGCGTACCGGAGTCGCACCTCGCGGCCGGGTGCCAGCCGGAAGAACCCTTCGGGCGGATCCTCGCGGAAGTCATCACGCTCGATATACAGCACACGTGAGAACGGCACCTGGCGCGACCCCTCTTTGCGAACGTCCCGCGGGTAGTACGGGGCGTCCAGCTGTTCGGACTGATCTTCGGGGTAGTTGTCGATGACCACCTTGAGGGGACGGAGCACGCACATCACCCGTGGCACGCGCGTGTTGAGGTCGTCGCGGATGCAATACTCCAACTTCTCGATGTCCACCCGACTGTCGACTTTCGCGACGCCGATGAGATCGGCGAACCTGCGGATCGCCTCGGGAGTGACTCCGCGCCGCCGCAACCCCGCGATGGTTGGCATACGGGGATCGTCCCAGCCCCATACGTGCCGTTCCCTCACGAGCTCCACGAGCTTGCGTTTGCTGAGGACCGTGTGGTCGAGATTGAGGCGGGCAAATTCGATCTGCTGCGGATGACAGTCCACGCGCGTCTCGTCCAGCACCCAGTCGTACAGCTCGCGATTGTCCTTGAACTCCAGGGTGCAGAGGGAGTGCGTGATCCCCTCGAGGGAGTCCGAGAGGCAGTGGGTGAAGTCGTACAGCGGGTAGATGCACCAGGCATCGCCGGACCGATAGTGGCTGGCGTGCCGAATGCGATACAGGATCGGATCCCGCATCAGCATGTTGGCGTGCGTCATGTCGATCTTCGCCCGGAGAACGTGGGCGCCGTCCGCAAACTCTCCCGCTCGCATCCGGGCGAAGAGATCCAGGTTCTCCGCGATGGAGCGATCGCGGTACGGACTGTTCCGTCCCGGTTCTGTGATCGTCCCGCGGCTCTGCCGAATCTCGTCCTCGGCCTGGCTGTCGACGTACGCCTTCCCGCGCTCGATGAGAACGACGGCATAGTCGTAGAGCTGCTCGAAGTAGTCGGAGGCGAAGAACAGACGATCGTCCCAGTCGAACCCCAGCCACCGGACATCTTCCTGGATGGCCTCGACGTAACGCATGTCTTCGGTGAGGGGGTTCGTGTCGTCGAAACGCAGGTTGCAGAGGCCTCGGAATTCCTCAGCCACGCCGAAATTCAGGCAGATCGACTTCGCGTGCCCGATGTGCAGGTAGCCGTTGGGCTCCGGTGGAAACCGGGTGAGCACCTTCCCGCCGTGCTTCCCGTTCCGCACGTCCTCGGTGACGATGGCGCGGATGAAATCGAGCCCTTGCGACCGGGACCGGCTCTCGTTCGATCGCGAAGCGCCTGGGGTACCACGTACGACCATAACCGTTCGTCCGTCCTGTCCCTCTGCCCTCTGCCCTCTGCCCTCTGCCCTCTGCCCTCTGCCCTCTGCCCTCTGCCCTCCAAACCTAGCACCTCCCGCAAGACGATCCGCCTCGGTTGACCCCTCTTCGGGCCCGCCATACGTTTCGTCGTCGCGGCTCGGGTGGCAGGAACGGCGGGCGATCCGGTGATCCCGTCAACCGATCCGTCGATCGGGAGAGGTGGCCGAGCGGCTGAAGGCGGCGGTTTGCTAAACCGTTATAGGGTTAATAGCCCTATCGGGGGTTCGAATCCCCCCCTCTCCGTACGCGGCTAACGCCGCGTAGACCTCCACATTTCCGACCACTGTGGCCGCCACACTCCACGCGAGGAGGCAGGCCATGGGGAAGTTCCACCTCTACCAGCGCAAGGACGAGAGCCGGAACTGGCAGGCTCTGGCCTATCTGCACGGCAGACGCTACCGCTTCAGCTGCCGCACCACTGACAAGGCGACCGCTCGGCAGTACGCCCACCAGCAGGTTAACGAGCTGCAGGAGCGTCACAATCGCGGTCTGATCGGACTGCCCCAGCCCCTCCGCATGTCCGAAGTCTTCGACCGCTACGAGCGGGAGTACGCGCCCAAGCTCCGGCCCTCGGCCCAGAAGCGCATGATGGACGTAGTACGCCAGGCGCGCCGCTGGTTCACGCAAGGACCGCTGCATGACCCGCCAGTGCAGCACGTCACGGCGAGAGAGATTCAAGCGCTGTTGGAGGCGAAACGCAGCGAGGGCGTGACGGCCCGGACGGTCAATCTGTATCGCGCCAACCTGCACCGGGTGTTTCAGCTCTGCGTGCGACCGTGGCTATTGATCCCCGCCAATCCAGCTGCCGGGACTGAGGCCCTACGGCATGACCCCCGCGAGCCGGTTCTGCTCTCAGAGGGCGAATACGACGCCCTGAGAGCCGCCTGCGCGCACAATCCCATGCTCGGACTGTTTGTGACCCTAGCGTGGGAGACGGCGGCGCGAAGCGGCGAGGTGTTGCAGCTCGAATGGCGAGACGTGGACTTCGACGGTGCTCGACTGACGTTTGCCAATGACGCCAAGCGAGGCAGACAGACCAAGGGGCGACGCTCCCGAACGGTGCCGCTTTCGGCACGAGCAGTCGCAGCCTTACGCCACCATGCGGCTCGCTTTCGGTTGCTCACACCCCGGTCACCATACGTTTTCAAGCATCTGCGCGAGCACTTGAGAGCCCAGCCCGGCGATCGCCTGGACGGCGTTCTCCATCAGTTCAAGCGTGCCGCGCAGCGTGCTGGATTACCTGACGTAACACCCCACGGGTTGCGCCACAGCTTCATCACCCGCAAGCTCGCCGAGGGCGTCCCGGTTCAGCTCGTGCAGCACTATGTTGGGCACCGCACCATCACGATGACCATGCGCTACACGCATTTGGTGCCGGAGCATCTGCGAGCCGTTGTCGAGGAACCAGCGGCGCGGGTTGTGAGCGGCCACTGAGAGTTTCGGCCGCAAGACCTTGATCGCCAGTTTGCGCGCGCACGCCGCTGCAGTGGCGCGGACGTTCATAAGTAAGGCGTTGATTGGTGTGGCAGGTTAGGTTGGCGAACCGGTTTGCGTTTCTGAGGGCCGCCCCACAACTTCATGTCCGAACTACTCCTGACCTCTGAGAACTGTGCCCACGCGAATGCAACCGGATATCGACTGGAACGCCCTGCTGGCGCCGTACCGGAAACCGGAACTCTGGCGCAGCGTCTTTCAGTTTGTGAACACGGCCCTCCCGTTAGCCGTGCTCTGGCTCATGATGCTCTGGAGCCTCGACGTGAGCTATTGGCTGACGCTGCTCCTCGCGGTCCCGGCGGCACTGTTCCTCATCCGGCTGTTCATGCTCCAGCATGATTGCGGACACGGGGCGTTATTCCGGTCGCGGCACGCCAACAATGCCGTGGGCAGCGCGATTGGGCTTCTCACCCTCGTGCCCTACGGCTACTGGCGCAAGACGCATGCGATCCATCATGCGACTTCCGGTAACCTCGACACCAGGGGCTTCGGGGATATCGACACCCTCACGGTTCGTGAATACCTCAGCCGGTCCTGGATCAAGCGCGTGCTGTACCGTCTATACCGACACCCGGCCGTGTTGCTGCTGATTGGCCCGACGTATCAGTTCGTCATCAAGCATCGGTTTCCGCTGGACACCCCGCGCGCGTGGAAGCGCGAGTGGGCCAGCGTCCACTGGACCAATGCGGGGCTCGTAGCGGTCCTAGCCGTGATGTGGTTCACCATCGGACTCGACCGGTTCCTCCTGGTGCAGCTCCCCATCACGCTCATCGCCGGCTCGATGGGCGTGTTCCTGTTTTACGTACAACACCAGTACGAGGACACCTACTGGCGGTACCGGGAGACCTGGGACTACTACGCAGCTGGCCTCGAGGGCGCATCGCACTTCCGGCTGCCGGCCGTGCTGCAATGGTTCACGGCAAACATCGGCCTCCATCATATCCATCACCTCTGCAGCAGGATCCCCAACTACCACCTCCAGCAGTGCTACGACGAGAACCCCCAGCTCCAGCAGGTCACCCAGCTGACCCTCGGCGCGAGTATCAAGACGCTGTGGCTCACGTTGTGGGATGAGGAGGGACGCCGTCTCGTGCGGTTTTGCGATCTCCGAACCACCCGCCGCCGGCTCGCGCAAGAGCTCGGTGAGGGTAGCACGTTCACCGCACCGAAGCCCGAGGCCGTCCCCCAGGCGTGGCGGTAGCCCGCCCGGTGCTGGGTACCTGACGTGGTGGTAAATGTTACGGGTTGCGAGCAGCCACTGAACACGACGCCCAGGCGCGGGCGCCGAGCACAGCAGCGAGTGCCTACCACTCGCCGGTGGCGAGTGGGGTGCGACGGGCAATCAGCGCGGCTGCAGGCGAGCCAGACAAGCAGCTTCCGCTAGTGCCGGTACCGTCGCCCTGAGTACTCCCTGGTGCATCATGTTGCGGGCCGCAGCTGCAGATCGTGGGATTCCGGCTGTAGCCAGTACCGCGTGGCGCGAAGGCCGACACCTCGGCAATGTCAGTGTCTGAAAAACCGTCAGACGCCTAACGCGATGTCGACTTTTGACTTACCGCCAAGTCTGACACTTCTGACACTTTCTGCCCAAGTATAGGCGTACTCGATAGCGAGACGGCAACAGCGCGCCTTCTTTTCTCTTCTAGAACTGTCAGAAGTGTCAGAGAGCGGTGTAGGAATAGCCGTAGCCCCGAATACTGTTGGACTTACAGATCTGACACTTTCGGCGACACTTCACTGACACTTCTTCTCAGACTGTCCGAGCAGCGCCCGGCGCAGGTCGCCCACCCGGTAGCCACGGATGGTGCCTGCTGGGTTCTTCCCGCTCTTCACGCCCCACGCCTGCATGTACTTGGTCAGCCTGTGGGCCGACAACTTCTCGTCGAGCCAGGGGCGCTCCTCCATCAACTGCATCTTGAGGGCCGCATCGCCGGACTTGATGTAGTCATCGTCTCCAAGCTTTTCGCAGACGGCGACAATGTCGGTCAGCGCTTGGAGGTTCTTCGACATGCGCACCTGCTTGGTGGCGTCCAGCGCCAGAAGATCGCGCGCACGGCTGCGCCACGGCTCACCGGCACAGTCGCCCAGCGTGACAAGAGGACGAAACGTGTCGTTGCGCCGTCCGGGCGCAAGGCCAGTATCGTGCGCCCGCAGCACTGCCAGCAGTTCTGGCGTCACCATCGCTTCGATGCGCTCACGCAGCTGTGTCACGTGCTCCGGTGCCTCGCCATCTTGCGGATACGTCCGCGCGATTCGCTCGCCACCTTTCTCTAGGTAGTCGAGGATGATGGCCCGGCTGATGTTGGTGCCGCAGAGCGCATCGTGACCATTGATGTAGCCGACCGCCTTGGCACCAAAGACGCGGTAATCAAAAGCCTTCCAATCGCCACCGTCCTTGGGCTTCAGGCTGCTGGTCATGACGGCGCCGCGCCTGACCCCGATATCGAACAGATCTTCCCAGTCGGCGTTGTGGCCGCGCACTTGGTCGAAGAGCGCCGTAAACGGCACGCCCGCCTTGTGTCCGGCGTCGAGGATACGCTTGGCGCTCGCCACGGTCAGCTTTTCCCGGTAGAGGCCGTTGCGCGTAAGCCCCTTGAGCAGCAGCAGCGTCGAGGTCTTGCCGTAGCCGCCGTCAGGTGATCCAAGACCGAGCAGCGGGCTCCAATCGAAGGCGTCAAGCGTGTGTGTGTGGCACACGAAGAACGTCAGCGTGTGGTACTCCCACGCTTCTGGCCGCCAGATGTACTCGCGGATGACGGCTTCTATCTCGTCGAGGATTTCCGTTAGTTGGCTGGCGAGCGCCACCCGCTGCTCGTGCGGCGAACAGTCGGCAGGCACGAGATGTAAACTGGACTTCTCCCGTTCGCCCGTCGTCTCCTCGGGCGGCTGCTGAGCGTTAGGACTCGGTTTGCCTGGCAATTCCCGATTCGCTCGGAGCAGATAGTCGGGAATCATTGGCATTGGTACGCCGTTCATGGCTGCCTCCCCTTGCGACGCCGAGGCTGCGCATTTCGTACCCCTGCGTTGTGGCTCACGAACGAAAGGAGTGACTCAATACCCATCCATGAGTGATGGCCGTGCTGCGATTCGTACTGCAGGTCGCACGGTCCTTTGTGCAACATCACGAGCGGCTGGGTCTCGGCGGACGGCCACGCGACAAGTGCGCCGCGAGCATTGGTGATGGCACTGTTGCACCAGTCGCATGTGAGGTGGGGGCAGCATTCGCCCATGCCGTTATAGGTTAGGCTCAGGCTCATTCCGCACCGCCCTTCGCCAGCTGACGCCCGTCGGTCGTTGCTGGATCCCTCGTCGCCGTGTCCCTGTGGACCCTCATTTCGCGGTACAATGCAGAGCGGGCATCCTCGTAGCCAACGGGATCAACTCGGGCCTCGCCCACTGCATAGTCCTTGATTGCTTCGTGAACGCCGGGGCTGCCAGGAAACTCGAACACCACGATCCCGTCGTCGCGAACGGGCGTAAGACGAGGCGTAAAGCCTGATGTCTTGAGATAGGTTGCTAGCCGGAAATCGCGTGTGGTGAAATCGGGCGAGCTTAGATCGGAGGACTGGCCTCCGACAGTGAAGTCGTTCTGCATTTAGATGCTTCTCCAATCTGAGGCGCTTTGCGCCATGTGATGAATCTCATTGTGATCTCCATGAAATTGTGTCGTTGCGTTTTG
>JBDHDH010000153.1:0-12080 GCA_039591615.1 Gemmatimonadota bacterium
CGAGAGCGCTCGCGGGCCCTGGCCAGAGCGGCAGCGGACCAGAAGCCGGAACCGTAGCGAGGCAATCCCGTTCCGCGACCGCGCCGGGGAACGCGAATCGGCGCTCCGGGGACGCGGGCATGCTCGGTGAGCATGGGCGGCGAGGCTCACCGTTGGGCTCCAGACTCGACCGGGAGCGGCCCCCCGCTCGACACACCCATTGGCCATCCCCGGATTCACCCCAGGTTCGCCCGAACCCCGGTGTCGGCCACGCATGACGGATTCCAGCTACTCCGCACGTGTCGGGGCAGGTGCGCGCCGACGCTCGTGAGAAACGCCGTGAGGCAGACAAGGGAGGCGTTTTGCATTAGCATAGGGTGGAAACGGGTCTCCCTGTCGGCACTTGCGCCAGGATCGGTGCACACGACAGTTGTTGATCACTCTCAGTTGGGTTACGAGCCCGAACTCCGTTGTCGGGTTTCGCCGCATGAACGTAGATTCAGCCTCGGCCAAGGGAGGATCTCCCGGATGGTGCACCGGCCTCTCCGTCGTATCCGACTTCCCGACGCCGCCACGCACGTGTACGACGCGTGGCTGGATGACCTGTCGCGGAGCCTCGCCGACCCGAATTGCGACCGATACCGCCTCTGCCGTGACGTGCTGGTTCAGCTCTACTATCCAGGGCTGGAGGACTACGATGAGGTGGTGGCCGACTCGAGCACACCGTTAGGAACCCGGGCAGCGCTCCTGGCCCTCGATCCACACAATGTCACCTTGGAGCCCGAGTACTATCACGAGATCGACGCCGAACGCTACACACCTGTCAAGCCTCTCCTCTGGCTGTGGCAGAGCTTTGACCGCTCACCCGCTGGTGGAGGGAATGTGGATGTCGGGGTGCGACTGCGCCGGATCCTGGCGAAGCACATTTTCAAGCGGTGTGGCGCAAACTTCAAATGCTTCCAATTCGTGGAGTTCTCCTTCGGCTACAACATGGAAGTTGGTGACGACGTGGTGATACACCGCCACGTGCTTCTCGATGATCGGGGCGGGATCGTGTTGGGGAACAAGGTCTCCGTCGCTGACTACGCCAACATCTACAGTCACACGCACTCCCTTGAAGACCAGGTGGACGTCACCGACGCCACCACCCGCGTGGATGACGGCGCGCGAATAACCTATCACGCCACGGTGCTTGCGGGCATACATGTGGGTGAGAAGGCGATGGTGGGAACGGGAGCCGTGGTCACCAAGGACGTCCGCCCGTGGCACCTCTACGTTGGTGTTCCGGCCCGCCCCGTTCGGGTGAAGGGCACAGCGCCAGCGTCCCTGCGCGAGGCCTTCGAAACGGAGCGGCGAGAGACGACGGCGCCCTAGATGAGCGGGTGGGTCCAGGCAGTGATCGTCTCGGCGCTCGCCGCGGTGGCCTTGAGCTACCTGTTGAGCCGATTGCGCATTGGGCGAAAGCTCGTTGCGGAAGCGGATCACGCACGCGGTGAGCTCTCCCGCCGACTCAACGAGCTCTTCTCGCTCCAGGAGCTCTCATACGCCCTTTCACAGTCCCTCGAGACAGACCGGATCGCTGAGCAGGTGGTGCGGTACGTCGCGCGGTTCATCGAGTGCGACGGAACCCTCGTGGCGCTCGCCAGCGAAGGTGAAGCCCGTCTTCGAGTCGCGGCCGCGGACGGGTCGCTCAGCCGGCTAGTCGGAGTCCAGGTCAGTGAGCAGGAGGCTGGTCTCGTAGGGGCGGCAATGGGCGGCGAGCACCTCGAAGTCCAGGAGACCGAGGGAGACCAGCGGCCCCTGCTCCTCGCCGGCGTGGACGTGGGACGCGCAATCGCCGCACCCTTGCGGGCTCACGGCGCAACAGTGGGCGCGGTGGCCGTGGTGAGCGAGCGGTCGGGGGCCTTCACACAGGAGGATCTTCGGCTGCTCTCCACGGTAGCAATGCATGCGGCGGTCACTTTGGCCAACGCTCGGCTCGTCGACCTCATCCGGAGCAGTAAGGAGCAGTGGGAGACGACGTTCCACGCCCTCGGCGACGGCATCGCCGTCGTAGATGATCGGGGTGGCATTCGCAGAGCGAATCCGGCGCTGGCGCGGCTGCTCCGGAAACCACTCTCCGAGGTCATCGACAAGAATCTCCTCGGGGAACTGCTAGAGGGATCGCTCGAGTTGGTGGATCTGTTCGACGCTGTCCGTGCCGGGGAACGTCGGGGGCCCCTGTCGCGGCGCTTCGATACGATCGACCGCGTTCTCCGCATCAGCGCCTCGCCCATTCGCGGGGGCGTCACCGAGGGGTGGGTGGTCGCGCTCATCGAAGATGTCACGGAGCAGAAGGCCATGGAGGCGCAGCTGATCCAGACCGAAAAAATGGCCGCTGTCGGTCAACTCGTCTCCGGCGTTGCCCACGAACTCAACAACCCTCTCACTTCGATCGTCGGGCTCTCGGAGTTTCTCCTCGAACAACCGAGTACCGCGGAGCGGGATCGAGATCACGTCAACGTGATTCATGAGCAGGCGGAGCGGGCAGCCCAGATCGTCCGCAATCTCCTCACATTTGCGCGTAAGGGTCCGGCCGACATCGGTGCCGTGGACCTCAATGACGTGGTGAAACGGGCTGCCGCACTCATCAGCTACGAGCTTCGACTCCGCGAGATCGAATTCGAGATCCACCTCGCAGACCAACTCGGCCGAGTGAGGGGCGACCGCCACCAGATCCAGCAGGTGGTGCTCAATCTGGTCACCAACGCAGTGCAGGCGGTCAGCGACAACCCACCTGACCGACCTCGTATCGTCCGCGTCCAGACCGCTTCCCGAGACGGCAGCGCCGTCCTCCGCGTGACTGACAGTGGTCCAGGGATCCCGGAAAACCTGGTTCCACAAATCTTCACCCCCTTCTTCACCACCAAGGATCCCGGTCGCGGCACCGGTCTTGGCCTCTCCATCACGTTCGGCATCGTCGAAGGACACGGGGGGACGATTTCCGTCGAGCGTGGGCTCGACGGCGGCGCGGCATTCGTCGTCAGCCTGCCGACCGCTCTCGTCGAAGGCGGGCCCGCCCCGGATACCACCTCCCGGCTGGACCAGCCTGACGACTCCCCGAACGCGGCCGAGGCCGCCGCTTCGCTCGGTGTGAGGCTCCGACGCATCCTCCTGGTGGACGATGATCCAGCAGTGCGCCGGATGATCAAGACCTTGTTCGCCGAGGAGCACCAGCGAGTGGAGCCGGCCCGCAACGCCGAGCACGCCGCCGAACTGCTGCGAACCGAGCAATACGATCTCATCCTCGCCGATCCGCGGACCGCGGTCGCCGAGGGCCGAGCTTTTGCCGACCTCCTATGCTCCCAACAGCCAGCGCTCAAGGCGCGGACCGTCTTCTTGACTGGGGATGTGCGCCCGGAGACCGACGAGTGGCTTCACAAGCTCGGTTGCCGCTACCTTCGGAAGCCCTTCAATATTCGAGAACTCCGATCGGCCGCGGCCGACATCCTGGAGCACGCCGAGCCGGCCTCACGAACATAACTGCCGTTGGGAGCACGGCGGCCCATGCTCCAGTGCTCCCGGTGGGAGCACTGGAGCATACGCGTGGTGGTCTAGAGGTCTCGACTGGTGGTGCGGCGAGTCCGGCCCAGAACGGCCTGGAGGCGAGCAGTGAGTGCCCGAGCTCGGAACGGCTTGGCGAGGAAATCGTCGGCACCCATCTCGAAGACTCGGACCTCATTGTCTTCGTCGCCGCGGGCCGTGAGGACGATCACGGGAATCTGGGCGGTAGCGGAACGGGACCGCAGGTGTGAGAGGACGCCGTATCCATCGAGCCCCGGCAGGTTCAGATCCAGCACGATGATGTCCGGGGCGTGCCGGTCCACCTGATCGAGGGCCTCTACACCATCCCGTGCTTCGACGACGCGATACCCGTCGCGCTCCAGGAGATCACGCATCACCCGCCGCAGCTGGTCTTCGTCATCGACCAGCAGGACATTGGCATCGCCACCGCTCGTGCGAGGAGCAGGCTCGGGCGATAGCGGCTCGAGAAGCTCAAACTCGGGCCCCGTCGTCGGGACCTGAACCGCTGGCACTTCTGTCACCACGGTCGCCTGGCTTCCTCCCGACGGACTCGGTCTGACGGCTGCGACGCGAACGCGCGAGTCGCCGGGTCGACCCGGCAGCTCGCGCCCGTCCTCGTAGGGGACGTCGACCACCCGGAGCAGCTCATCGATGGTGGACTCACCCCGCAAGAGGTGCGTGAGCCCGCTTTCCCACAGTGTCTTCATGCCTGACCGTCGCGCTGCCTCCGCGATGCGGTCAGCTGTCTCACCGACAGCGATCCGCCGCTCCACTTCCGGCGTGACCTGCAACACCTCCATGATAGAAAACCGCCCCCGATAGCCCGTCATCGCGCACTCCGGACAACCCACCGCCCGATAAAGCGGTGTGTCGGGTGGAATCCATCGGTGCAGCTTGGTGGGAATCGCCTCGACCCACACTTCCTTACAGGCAGAACAGAGACGGCGCATGAGCCGCTGCGCAATTACGCCCCGGAGCGCGCTGGCGATCTTGTAGCTCTCCACCCCGATGTCCACCAGCCGCGTCACGGCGTTCGGCGCGTCGTTGGTGTGCAGCGTCGACAGCACCAGGTGCCCCGTCAAGGACGCCTGGACCGCGATCTGCGACGTCTCCCGGTCCCGAATCTCCCCCACGAGCACTACGTCCGGATCCTGTCGCAGGATCGACCGCAGCGCCGACGCGAACGTGAGCCCCGCCTTCTCGTGCACCTGGACCTGCACGATCCCCTGCATGCGGTACTCCACCGGATCTTCTACCGTGACGATGTTCACCCCTTCGCTCTGCACGTGGCGAATCGCCGAGTAGAGCTAGAGCGTCGTCGTTTTGCCCGATCCCGTGGGGCCCGTCACCAGAATCACGCCGTCACGGTTCGCCAGCATCTCTCGGACCGCCTCAGACTCGTCCGCATTCAGTCCGAGGGCCTCGAGGGAGAGCACGGTCTGGGAGGAGTCCAGAACCCGCACGACGACTTTCTCGCCCAGGGAAGCGGGCAGCGTAGAGACCCGCAGATCAACGGGCACCCCGTTCACGGCCACGCGAGCGCGGCCGTCCTGAGGGCGCAGCCGGTCGGCGATATCGAGACCGGAGATGATCTTGATGCGCGAGATCACCGGGAGGCCGGCAGCCCGCGGCAGTTTCATCACCTGCCGCAGCACCCCATCGATCCGGTACCGTACGGCAACCCCACCCTCCTCGGGCTCAATGTGCACGTCGCTCGAGCGCGCGAGGATCCCTTCAGAGAGGATCAGATCCACGAGTCGGACCACAGGCCGCTGCGAGGCCTCTTCCGCCGATACCGTGATCTCTTCGGTATCGCCATCCTCGTCGATCTGCGTGATCTCAGTGCTGGTCCCGATTCCCTCGAGGATCTGGTCGATGACGTTATCTGGACGATACAACTCATCGATCCGCCGACCGATCTCAACTGGACTGGCCAGCGAGATCCGAACCTCACGCCCGGTGGCGAACGCAAGCGTCTTCTCACAATCGAGATCGAACGGATTCGCTGTCGCGACCTCTAGGATCGAGTTCGTGATGCGGAGCGGTAAGATGTTGTAGCGACGAGCGACCTGCTCCGGGACGACATCCCGGGCCTCGGGGTCGGACTCGGAAAGTTCGGCCATAGCGAGCCGGCAACGGACGCTGAGCCCGGCCAGGAGCTGCTCATGGGTGACCAACTCGGCGGACACCACAGTCTCCCAAAGGGATGCTGCCACCGTCTCGGCGTGCCGGAGTTCTTCGAGCTTCTCGCGACCGATCAGTTCCTCTACGGTCGCGGTGAGCCACTCGTCCTGGAAGTAATTAACGACCACACCTCCGTTACTGCAGTCACTGCCACACTACATACGCAAATTACGACCTTCGCGGGGCGCTCGCTACTGTCGCGCTGGTGCCACCCTCGCCATCCGCCACCTCCCGCACCTCTTCAGAGAACGCTCCATAGATCGCGGCGGATGTCGACGACGAAACCAACTCGGGAGCTCCGCACGCTGCCCCCAACCTCGAACCGAACGAGGCGGTGGAACCATTCCAAGCCTACCCCCACGACCGCGCGGACTCCGTCCGTCCCATCCCACGGGAGGTCGCCGCGTGATGCCCCTACCCAACCCAGGCTGACGAACGGTCCGACCACCACCTCGCCTCCTGTGGAGGCAAAGGACCCTAGGGCAACAGGCGGGAAGGGTGCTCGGGCCCGCCATTCGAACCGACCGAGGGCCACATGTCGTCCACCATAGGCGCGAAACGGCTCACTCATGAGCGTGCCTCGCCCCCCGAGCACGAACGACCGATGCGCCGGGAGGTCATCGCTCCCCCATCCCGCCCAAACGTTCGCCAACAGCTCGGTACGACCGACGGGAAGCAACACCTCGCTTCGCCCTCCGAGGCGTGCGTAGCCCGAACTGGCCCCGGATCCGAACTCAGCCGCGATGGTCGCATGGCCACCAATACCCCGGCCCGCCCTCGGATGCCGGACGTCCCACCTGACCGTTCCTACCCCATAGGTCCCACTTCCCAGCGGGGGATTCGGCCGGAAGGCACCGTTCGCTGGTGTGGTTCGGACTTCTACACTAGCAGATCGCTCAACACCCACCGTCAGCGAGACCGCGCCTCCCGTGCCGAAACGACGCCGGACGCCCAGTTGAACGCGATGCATCAACACGTAATCGCCGAAGTCGTCCCCGGCCTCCTGCGCCACGAGCGAATTGAGGAGGGGCGCGATCACTGGCTCGTCGCCGATGTCTTCGATTGTTCTCGCCGCACGCAACTCGATGCGCCAATTCCCGGCGCGGCGGGCAACGGCGACCTTGGCCTTGAGACGTTCGTCGCTGAGTCCGTACGCTCCCCATGTCCGCACTTCGAGTGCACCGCCGGCCGGGCGGAGCACCAAACCCAACCCGGGCGTCAGCCCCTCGACACGGTTGAAGTGCAGCAATTCCGACAGCGATCCCACCGACGGCCGTGCTGGCTTGATCCCCGATACCGCCCGTTCCGCAATGACGGTGCGGACCCTCGCCCGGACCTCTTCCAGGTCGACTCGCAGCGCCGGCCCAGCCGTCTCCCGGATCGCCACTTCCAGGGGAACGTTCCATTCGAACGCTTGCCGGACCTGCGGTGTGGCCGCGACCACTTCGAAGCCGCGAAACAGCGAGTCCGGGAGGCCGACGTTGAAGGCATAGTCGGTGATCTCCCACCGACCCCGAATGATGCCCCGAGCGGGTAGGTCGAGCCACGCCGTGCGGCGCCGAATCTCGATCTCTTGGCGCCGTGGCAACCAGTACCGCTGGTTCCAGAGCCCGTTCTCGAGCACGATCGTGATGTCTTCCAACGACTTGTCGACGTACGCCGCGCGCGTGAAGTTGAACCTGAAACGAACGAGCTCTGCAGTCGCAGCGTCGAGATATAGGCTGCCCACCACACCGGCTGTCTCGCGATCGATTGGTCGCGTAAGGACCTCGTACACTCTGATGGAGCGACTCGGCAGCCGAAGGGTGAGGGAGTCTACCAACGCATATTCGTACCGCGCCGGTGCCCTTGGTGCCAGAGGGTGCAGCACATTGCGGACCTCGTCGTCGTGACCGAGGCCGATGCGATTGCCGAAGTTGTTCTGGACGATCCCGAGGTGGTCTCGATGATAATCGATCCCTGTCGGAAGTTCGGCGCGCTCGCGCCAACCGACAATCCGTTGCTTGCTCCGCCCGGGGGCTTTCCAGTAGACTTCCAGCACGAGTTCGTCCGATTTCACCAGCTGCGGTGGCTCCTCGAGCCCTTCACCGAACTGTCCCAGAAAGAACACGAATCCATGCGCACGCGCACGATAGTCCTGCAGCGTGGTGTCCGACTGTATGCGAGCCCGGCGCGCAATGGCTCTGGTGACGAGAGTCGAGGTAGCCGTGTCACCCCAAGCCTGCGCGAGGGTTGTCGAGGGAGCCAAGCACCCGAGTACAGCGGTGAGCAACGCCCGAAACCGCATCGTTCGGCAATATCATGGGGCGTGTGTAGCGGAGCAACTGTGTTGATCGGCCTCCTCGCGGCGTGCGAACAGGTGACGTCGGTCGGGGATCTCACCCTCTCAACCGCTGAGCTGCTGATCCTCCCACAGCAAGTCGGCACGCCGGCACCGTCGGGCGGGAGTTTGTGGGTAACGAACGCGCTCGGGATCACTAAGGTGATCGCACACCCCGATCCAACGCTCACGTCCTATCTCGAGATCGACATCCGGGCGGGAGCGCTCGCGAGCTTGGCCGGTCAGACCCTCGGGCCCGACGATTCGGTCTTCGTTGCGGTGAGCCCTCGAAGCGGCGCGTACGGCTTCATCCTGACACCCGCAGACCTCGACTTCACGGACGCATTCCGACCTTCCGTCACGCTGTTCTTCGCACGTTATGGCGATTTCAGTGTCGCCGACGGCTCGGCGACATATTCCAGTCGCGACGCCTACGCCGCTGCCCTGGACCTGTGGGAGGAGATCGGCATCGACCGATGGCGCACCGCTGCCGAGTCCCGCTCGTCCGGTACCGACCAGGTGAGCGCGTCCCTGGAGACGGGCGGTGATTTTCTCGTCGCGGCGCCGCGGTGAAGTCGCAAACGTCGTTCGACACGTTTCGTCGCTGGGCCAGAGATGGTGGGATGGTCCCGGTGGTCCGGCATCTCGCAGCAGACACGTTGACGCCCGTGACTGCATACGCCGCGATCGCCCGGCCTCCCTTCGGCTTTCTCCTCGAATCGCTCGTCGGCGGGGAACGCTGGGCCCGGTACACGTTTCTGGGAACCGAGCCCAGCGAAGCGTGGCGATACCGCGAGGGAATGGCCGAACGCTGGACCGCCGAACAGGGCTGGGCCGTGCCGGAACCCGTGGCGGAACCCCTGACCCACATCGCGGAACAGGTTCGCGGTCTCGACAGTGTGAGGATCCCGCAGCTCCCCCGGTTCGCGGGAGGTGCAGTCGGATACCTGGGCTATGACGTCGTGCGGACGCTGGAGCGGCTCCCGGACGCGCCAGCCGATGACCTCGCGCTGCCAGACGCTGTGTTCATGTTGGCGGACACGTTGGTCGTCATTGACAATGCGTTCGCCCGGGCCACCGTCATCGCCAACACGCGGATTCCACGCCACGCCACGGCTCACGACGTGCGGCGGGCCTACGACGGCGCGGTTACGCGCATCGAGCGCCTCCTGGAGCGTTTGGCCCACCCGCCACACCTCCAACCACTCCGACTAGACGCAGAACACACTACTCGGGCAGAGAGCCCGTACTCACAGGAGGCGTTCGAGCGCGATGTCTCTCGAATCAAGGAGTACATTCGTGCAGGGGACGCATACCAAGTCGTGCTCTCGAGACGCCAGGACCTCGACTGCGCTGCGAAGCCGTTGGATGTGTACCGATCGCTGCGTGCGCTGAATCCTGCGCCATACCTTTATTTCGTCGCCCTGGACGACCTGACGCTCGCCGGAAGCTCCCCCGAAGTCCTCGTTCGTGTCGAGGACGGTGACGTGACGGTCAGACCCATCGCCGGCACGAGACCACGAGGTCGCCGGCCCGCCGACGACGCGCACCTCGCGGAAGAGTTGCTCAGCGACGAGAAGGAGCTGGCGGAACACGCCATGCTGGTCGACCTTGGCCGAAATGACGTGGGGCGCGTGGCGACATACGGCTCGGTACGGGTCTCGGAACACATGACCATCGAGCGCTATTCCCACGTACAGCACATCGTGAGCGAAGTCCGAGGGCGGCTGCGCCCCGGGCTCGACGCGGTGCACGCGCTCCAGGCCTGCTTTCCCGCAGGGACGGTTTCCGGTGCCCCCAAAGTGCGCGCGATGGAAATCATCGACGACCTGGAACCTACCCGTCGAGGCCCATACGCGGGTGCAGTGGGATACATCGGCTGGGGTGCCATGGCGATGGACACGGCGATCACAATTCGGACTGCGATTCTCCGCGAAGGACGTGCCCACGTGCAGGCGGGAGCCGGCATCGTGGCGGACAGTGATCCGCAAAGGGAGCTGGCGGAAACGGAGAACAAGGCCGGCGCCGTGCTGCGCGCATTGGCACTGGCAGAACCGAATTAGCCGTGCCCCTTCGGCCGGCGTATATTCCGGGCTCCCAGGAGCACAAACGTTGCCCGCATTCAAGCTGCTGAGTACTACCGGCGAACAAACGATCGACCTTACGCAGCGGCGCACGATGACGCTCGGCCGTGCCGTCACCAGTGACGTGCCGGTCTACGATCCCACCGTTTCTCGCCGTCACGCGGAACTTTCCCTCACCAACGACGGAGTTCGGATTCGGGACCTGGGCTCGAGCAACGGGACGTTCGTGAACGGGGCGCGCGTCACGGAGACGAACGTAGTGGATGGTGACATCGTGACCTTTGGCAAGGTCGGGTTCAAGGTCGTCGAGGTGACGCCCCCCATCGCCGGCGGAATGGTGCCCGAGGAGGTGGGGCCCGCAGCCAAGCCGCCACCGGATGCCACCATCGTGCGGCAGGTCGCCGTTTCCGCCGATGGGGAGCTCGAACAGCAGGTGGTGAGCCGCCCGAGCGGCGCATCTCACCTCAAGCTCGAGGGGGAGTCGCTCGAGGAGCGGCAGGCGCGAAAGCTGTCCCTGCTGCTCGAGATCTCAAAAGAGCTTTCGAAGCAGCAAGACGTGAACAAGCTGCTAGAGAAAGTCGTCGATATCACGTTCCAGGTCATGAACGTGGATCGTGTGTCCATCCTCATGTGCGAGGGAGAGGTACAGGAGCTGGTACCCCGCGTCTCGAAGAACCGACTGGGCGACGCCGGCGGCAGTCGGCACGTACCACAGTCCATCGCCCGCAGGGCGGTGGACGAGCGCCTCGCCATCCTCACGGACAACGCAGCGGCCGACGAGCGCTTCAAGGGAAAATCCATCGTGCTCCAGAGCGTACGGAGTGCCATGTGCACTCCGCTCATGGGTAGCGACGGCACCGTTCTCGGCATCATCTACGTGGACAATCTCACCGCCACGAACTCGTTCAGTGACGAGGATCTCGAGTTCCTCATCGCCTTCTCGGGGATCGCCGCTGTGGCCATCGAGAACAATCAGCTAAACGACCGGGTTCGCCGCGAAGCGGTTATGCTATCCAATTTCCAGCGCTATTTCGCGCCAGACCTGGCCAGCCAGATCGCGAGTCAGGAAGGCGTCGTGCAGCTCGGGGGCACCAAACGTCCAGTGGTCGTCTTTTTCAGCGATATCCGGGGGTTCACACCCATGTCGGAAGAGATGAGCCCCGACGAGATCGCGACACTGCTCACCGAATATTTCACAGAAATGGTCGAGATCGTCTTCGAGCACGGGGGGACCCTCGACAAGTTCATGGGCGACGCGATCATGGCTCTCTGGGGGGCTCCCCTCAGCCGGGACGACGACGCCGACCGCGCCATCCAAGCAGCCATCGAGATGCAGGGCGTGTTGGACGAGTTGAATGACAAGTGGGCCGAGGAAGGTCGCCGACGGGTCCAGATCGGCATCGGGATCAATTTCGGGGAGGTGTTCGCCGGCAACATCGGCAGCGATAGGCGCCTGGAGTACACGGTCATCGGCGACGCCGTCAACACTGCCTCACGCCTCTGTGCCCAAGCGGGCCCGGGTGAGATCCTGATCACCGAGCCACTGTATCGCTCGCTGAAGCAACCGCCGCAGGTGGAGACGCTGGCCCCGCTTCAACTCAAAGGAAAGGCACAGGCGGTTCCGCTCTATCGGGTGAAGCGGTAGGGCTCCCCCGCGATCTCGAGCAGCTCCACCACGAGCCGGAGTGGGAGCCCCATCACACCAAAGAAGTCCCCCTCGATTCGATCGACCAAGACGGCACCGAAACCCTGCACGCCGTAGGCACCCGCCTTGTCCAGCGGCTCACCCGTCGCTACATACGCCTCGACCATCTCCCGGCTGATGGGGCGGAACCACACGCGGGTGATGTCACACCGCTCCCAGACTTCACCCGCCCGAGCCACGGCCACGCCAGTGACCACCCGGTGCTCCCGTCCAGCTAGCGCGCACAGCATGCGCTCTGCGTCTG
>JBDHDH010000154.1:0-7271 GCA_039591615.1 Gemmatimonadota bacterium
AGATTCCTCGCGCCGGCGCGGGCGGTCGCCGTATCGCTTTCATTCACCCCAAGGCGACGGCGGGGATCCTGCTCGAGCTGACGGAGTAGACATCAGCCCGCCCCCGGGGGGGTGCCCCGTACACAGGAGCGCGCGGGATTCCCGGCTGCGGCCAGATCGATCTCGGAAACGAGCCATCCCTCACGGTACTGCACGAGGGTGAACGGGATCGTTGGGCGACAGCCCTTCCGGGTGATGCGCACCGAGAACTCCCGCGCTTTGTCAGTCCCTGGCGCAGTCAACCCCGGGGGCACGATCTCGTAGCTCTCGTGGTCCAAATACACCTGGATCACCGTGAGCCGCTGCCGGAGCTCCTGTCCGTCCATGTAGTTCAAGGCAAGCCCTCGCGAGCTGCCCCACAGGCCCGCCATTACATTCAGATCGTTGCCCCGCACGGCCTCCATAAAACCCCGGATGGCGGCCTCCGGCTCGTCCGGGACGGGAATCGTGCTGGCCCCACCGCCACCACAACCCACGAGCAGGAGCAGGAGCGCGAGCGTCGTATTCCTTCTATACATTCCTAGGTCTGCTCACCACTGAAGCAGGCTCGAACCTAAACGCTTCCAAAATGCGGGGCAAGCCATCCATGCGGTTGTACGTGAACGTCGATCACGTCGCCACGGTTCGTCAGGCCCGACGAACCGACGAACCCGATCCGGTCGAAGCGGCGAGCCGCTGCGAACGGGCCGGCGCGGACGGAATCACGGTACACCTGCGCGAAGACCGGCGTCACATCCAGGACGATGACGTGCATCGGTTGGCGCGGGCGGTGACCACGGTTCTCAATCTCGAGCTGGCAACCAGCGAAGACATCGTGCAGCTGGCCTGTGCCCTCCGACCCCACCAGGCCACCTTGGTGCCGGAACGGCGGCAGGAGATCACCACGGAGGGAGGCCTCGACTTGTCGGGCGACACCGGCCGGCTGGCGGAGGTGGCGGGTCGGCTGGCCGACGTCGGCATCCGGGTGAGCCTCTTCATCGATCCCGACGTCCCAACCATCGACCGGGCGGCGGCGATGCACGGGGTGGCGGCCATCGAGCTGCACACAGGAGAATACGCAAACACCTATCGTACGGCGGACACCGCACTGCATCGGCTTCTGGCTGCCTCTGCCCACGCCCGCGCGGCTGGGCTCGCCGTTCACGCCGGCCACGGGTTGACCTATCGCAACGTCACGCCCGTGGCGGCTATCGGCGAGATCGAGGAGCTGAACATCGGGCACAGTATCGTCAGCCGCGCCATCATGCACGGAATGGAGGAGGCGGTCCGCGAGATGCGCCGGCTGGTCGACGTGGCGCGCGTTGACCAACCCAAGGCGTCTCCATAGGTTAGGCGGGCTGTGAGCGCCGGGCTCACCCCAGCGACGAGGAGATACGACCCACGATATGACCCAGCCAATGGGCCTCACCGAGTTCTTCGCGATGGAGGCGGGGGAGTACCTCGAGCGTCTCGACGCGCTGGTGTCACCTGCTGCACCGCCGGACTCGGAAGAATTCCTCCGTCTCGCTCGCGCACTGCGGGGCTCGGCGCTCATGGCGAATCAACACTCCATTGCCAACACGGCGGCGGCCTTCGAAGGGCTTGCGCGGGCGGTGAGGGAGCAGCGGCGCTCATGGGATGAGGCCACGAAGCAACTCGCCATCCGGGCGGTGGACGATCTCAAGGTGCTCGTGCGGAGCGTGGCCGAGTGGTCGGAATCGGCCGAGTCTCGGGCCACGGGACTCACAGCCGAACTCGAGCACGCCATCGGAAAGGCCCCATCGAGCCCTGCCCCGCGGACGGTACAGGGTCTCGATCCGGGCACCCGAGCCTTCCTGGCGCGGGAAGGAGCGGCCGTGGCGAGCACGCTTCACGAGGCGGCCCGGGGGCTGCAGCAGAACCCCATGGCCCACGAGCCCCTGGAACGCGTGCTCAAGGTGATGCAGCCCCTTCGCGGCCTCGCGATCCTTTCCGAGATCCCACCCATGGGGGAGCTCTTGCAGGGGATCGAGCAGGCCATCGGCGAGGTGAGCCGTCGATCCGGCCGGACCGTGGGCGCCGATCTGCTGTTCGAGGCCGCCGCAAAGGCGCTCGCGCGAGCGGCCCGCGAGATCGCCGCGGAGGGGCGGGCTGAGGCGGAGTCCCAAGAAACCCAGGACTTCGCGCATCGATTGGCGGCGATTCTCGACGAGGAAGCCGAGGCAGTCTCCATCGATTCGCTCTATTACGACGACGAAGGCCCGCACGTGGTAAAGGAGGGAACCGCCACGGCCCGACCGGCGCAGTTGGGACGCCTCGAGCTCGTGTCGCATGGCGAGCACCTTCGGTTGGCCGCCGACGAGCTCGAACGCGCCCGCACCACCACGCAGCGCGAGCTCCGCGCCCAGGCGCTTGCCGGCACCTTCCGCGCCCTCGCCGCAGCCGTGGGCGGTCCGCTGGAAGAAGCCGTGTCCAGGTTCGGCCATGCGGCACGAGAAGCCCTCGGGCATGGTACGCCGGTGAGCCGGACCCGGGCCTTTGCCACCCAGTTGCGGGAGGCGGGAACGACCTTGAGCCTGGCGGCCCAAGGCGACGATCAGGTTCTCGCTCAACGACTGAACCGACTAGTGGGAGCCGTCCGTGACCTCGTCACTGCGGCACCAGAACCCTGGGAAACAGCTCACGAGGCTGCGCCGGCGGCCCCGGCCATCGCAACCCCCAGCGATCGAGCGCCACACCGCCCCGCAGCAACATCGGCTGCCGTCCGGGCCGAAGAAGTAGCCACTCCGCCGACGCGGCCCCAAGCACCGGAACCGCCGGCCGCTCCCGCTGCTCGCCCGGAGCCGGCAGTCTCGGAGGCCGCGGCTGCGCGACCCGCACCCGGGCCACCCCTGGCCGAACCGCCCAACTTGGCGGGCAGCTGGATCCGCTACGAGCGGTTCACCGGCACACTCGGCTTTGCGGAAGCCTCTCTCGAAGAACTCGTGAGCGGGCCACCACCCGAGACCCTCGCTCCTGCCCTGGTGACAGGCGACGGCGCCGAGGTCGGTGAGGCCGTCCCCATCACGTCACTGTGCTATGGCGGGACGGCTGCACTGAAACGGGCCCTCACGCTCCAGAAGCAACTGCAGGTGGAGCTCGGCAGGGGCGCCGATGACGCTCGGGTGGGTGAGCTGATCCAGGAAGTCTTCGATCTCGTCAGACTTGGCCTCGAGCGCGGCGAGTAGCCGGCGCGGGATCCGCTGGCCCGGCCTCCTGGGCCTCTTCCTTTCCGTCGCACTCCTCTGGTGGACCCTCCACGACGTCGCTCTGTCCGAGGTGTGGAGCCAGATTCGCAACGTCCGCCTCGCACCCTTCCTGGGGATGGTGGTGCTGGCAACCGCCACCTTCCCGCTCCGCACGGTGCGGTGGCGCTACATTCTCCGCCTCGAGGGTTCCACGCTGCCGTTCGTGCCGCTGTGGCATGCGACGGCGATCGGTTTCATGGCCAACAACCTCCTGCCGGCGCGCGCCGGGGAGCTGGCCCGCGCGTATTCAGCCCGGCAGCTCACGGCGGTGCGCTTCTCCACGGCCATCGCATCGATTGCCGTGGAGCGTGTGCTGGACGGCATCGGAATCGTCGCCCTGCTCACCGTTGGGATCTGGGCCGGAGGGTTCGCAACAGAGACAACCCTTGGCGGCATGTCGTTGGTTGGGATTGTCCGAAGCAGCGGCGTGCTGTTCCTTCTCCTCCTCCTCGCCGCCGTCGCGCTCGTCCACTGGCCCCACCCAGCCCTCCACCTCGCCCGGGTCGTTTCCCAACGAATCCTGCCCCCCCGCTGGGCCAACCGACTGCTGTCCACGTTGGAGGGACTGCTTTCCGGACTGGACGCGCTGCGGAGCCTGCGGCGCTTCGCCCTGACGCTGGTCTGGACCCTGGTCGTGTGGCTGGTGAACGCCGCATCCTTCTGGTTGTGCTTGGTGGCTTTCGATCTCGGGCCCCCACCGGCGGCAGCTCTGGTGGTCCAGGGCGTCATCGCATTCGGCGTGGCCCTGCCATCGTCGCCCGGTTTCTTCGGGCCGTTCGAGGCGGCGTGTCGGGTCTCGCTGGCGCTGTACGGAGTCCCGGCGGCTCGAGCAGTCTCCTATGCAGTAGGCTACCACTTCGCCACCTTCATTCCGATTACCCTGCTCGGCCTATGGTCGCTCTCGCGGGCCCGTCTGCACCTGGCAGACCTGCGGACCGTGAGGATGGCGGACGGGAAAGCGTGACATCCAACAAGAGCATACAGGGCATGGGAGACACGCGCGTCGTCCTCGAAGCGTGGCCGTCCGCCACCAACGGCAGCATGGCGCCGGCGCCCGGGCCGCGACCGTGACGGTCAGCGACCGCGTTCAGATCACCGCCCACGCCAAGGCCAACTTGCTGTTGCGCATCTTGTCGAAGGAGGCCGACGGCTATCACGGGATCGAAACGCTGTTCACGCTGCTCGAGCTGCACGATGAGATCACCGTGGAGCGCGTCGCGGAGGGCATCGAGCTGGAGGTGGAGGGGGCGGAGACCGGCCCGGTAGAAGAGAATCTCGCGTACCAAGCCGCGGCTGCGGCGCTCGAGGCCACAGGTGGCCGTTTCGGCGTGCGCATCACCCTCCGCAAGCACGTCCCCGTTCAGGCTGGGTTGGGCGGTGGATCGAGCGACGGCGCAGCCGTGCTCCATGCGGTGAATCGACTGGCCGACGACGCCGTCCCGCGACACGAGATACTCCAGTTCGCGGCGAAGCTGGGGAGCGACGTCGCCTTTTTCGCCTCCGGCGCGGCGCTGGCGTTGGCGTGGGGCCGGGGGGAGCGGCTGTTCCGGTTGTCCGCGCCACGGGCTTCCCCGGCACTCATCGTCGTCCCGCCATTTGGCGTGAGCACGGCGACGGCGTATCAGCAGTTCGAGATCGGACGGGCGCAGCAGCGCCGGCGCGGCGCGGTGGTGTTCGACCTGGACGCCTTCGACACGTGGGGAGGTATAGGCCGGTTGGGCGGCAACGATTTCGAGGCCTCGGTATTCGGTCGGCTGCCCCAGCTCAAGGAGCTGCACGAGCGCGTCGCGGAGACTCGGCCGCTGCTCGCCCGTCTCTGCGGCTCTGGATCCGCGCTCATCGCCGTGTACAAGAGCGAGCGTGATCGGGACGGCGCGGCCTTGGAGATCGGCGAGCGCGACCAGCGCCTCATCAAGACCATGACGCGCCCGGAGCCGGCACCGGGACCGGAGGGCATCTGATAGCGGGGAGGACGAGCGGTGGAGATCCCACTCGAGCGAGGAGGGCATGGACGGCATGCGAGGGCATGAGGGGCACACAGTGAGGCGCAGTGGGTCGCCTCTGGCGTGGACCCGGCGGGGGGCGTTGGCGGTGATCGCCATCGCTACCGCGTTGTCGACCGGCACGTCGGCATTACGAGCTCAGAGCGGAGCAGTCGTGCTGTACGTGAACGGCGGGCGTCTGAATCCCCTGTCCGGCCTCGCCGATGGAACCGGTGACGAACTCTCGTCCGGTTCGCTTTTCGGCGGTGGACTCACCCTCATGCTGGGCCGGAACGTCGCGCTCCGTGCATACGTGTCACGGGTCAGCACGGACTACAAGGGACCCACCCTCGCCGTCGAGGACAGCAGCGTAACCCGGGTGTCGTACGGTGGCGACCTCATGATCGGGTGGCCGATGGAGCTCGGGATTGCGCCGTATCTCTTCGGAGGGCTGGGCGCTGCGGCCATCGATCCGGCGGACAACGCCCTCGGGAGTTTCACGAAGCTGTTGGGCCGCGTGGGAGCAGGGTTCAACTATCTCCTGGAGGGATCCGCGCTCACACCATTCCTGGAGGCGGGCGTCCATTTCTACTCCTTCGACCGCTTCGGATTCGACAAGACGCAGGTCGACGTCAGCGCCACCGTGGGGCTAGCCTTGGCGATTCCGTTCTGACGACGGGGCCGACCTCAGGCCGCGCCTTGCCCCCGGTGGTGCCGAAGGCGCATTGTTCAGTATTCGATGTCTTACGTGAGACTGCCAGCGCCGAGTCGCACGTCAGGCGAGACTTTCAGTATGAGTTCGCGGCAAGGAGGGCAAAGTGAATATCTACGTCGGGAACCTGTCTCACGACGTGACCGAAGAGGATTTGCGACAAGCGTTCGAGGCGTTCGGGCAAATCGCGTCCGCGAGGATCATAACTGACAGGGTGACTGGCGCGTCAAGGGGATTCGGATTCGTGGAGATGCCTGAAACGGCCGAAGCCGAGTCCGCGATCCAAGCATTGAATGGCCAGGACTTGAAGGGGAAAGCGCTTACAGTCAATGAGGCTCGCCCGCGCCCCGAAGGAGGGCGAGCCGGTGGGAGACGAGGTGGTCGCCGGCGTTTCTAGTGCCGAGACGCTCGGACAACAACATCATTGAGTCGCAGCAGCTCGCCTACGAGGCCCATGCAACTGCCGGACACGCGGGTGTTGCGGCGGTTGGAGCCTTAGCCCTTTCCACTGCCAACTGACGGAGGAAGGCGGACCTGGATCACCTCCCCTGGCCAACTGTGGCCCTGTGGTTTGAGCATGCCCATCCTGGGTAGGCACGTTTCGTGGGCGCGTCAGTACAGCTGAAGACCAGCGGCACCAGTGTCGCGCATAGCACCCGGTCTGCTCTTCCCTTCGCCGGCTCCACATCGCGCCTCACGCACCGCACACTGGCGAGTCTACAATCTGCGTAAGGCTCTCGCATGGACAATCGAAAAGGCTGGGCTGGAGAAACGCGTTACGCTGCACACACTCCGCCACACGTACTGCGCCACGCGTCTCCAGACGTATCATCACGCGCCGGAGGGCCAGCTGATTCAGGTGGGCATGTACCAAGTGGCGCGTGAGCTTGGCCATCGCTCAACGGGAATGGTGGAACACATATACGGTCACGTCGCGCCCCGACCAGAGCTTGCGGCCCGAGTCCGCTACCCAGTCAAGGGGACGTGGACGCCGGGCGAAGCTGTCGCCCAGGTTGGCACAACGGCTAGGGTACGCTAGCATTCACCACGCCTGCGCGGGGCAAGAAGGCCCGGTTTGTGACAATCAGCGTGACAGTCGGCTCGACAGGAGACAGCGCAGAGGTACAACTTCAAGCACCGCATCAGCTTTGGCCCCTCGTCCAACGGCAGGACGCCGGACTTTGGATCCGGAAATGATGGTTCGAATCCATCGGGGCCAACTCCGCATCAGATGCAGGCCTAGCTCGCGAAGTCCGGAAACGATGTCGAGTACCGGATCGGTTTGCGGGTCGG
>JBDHDH010000155.1:0-7250 GCA_039591615.1 Gemmatimonadota bacterium
TTTCCTGCCGAAGACCACGGGGTCACACTCTCCTCTACCCCGAGGACCGGTGCCCAGGCCGTCACATGACGCTTGACTCACGCTCTTGCCGGATACGAGCCGGTGCATGAAGCGTAGCCTGACGGTTGGACTCTGTGGTGTGCCGTAGGGTTCGTAAACTCCAAGCGTGTGCCACCGCCCACGGCCACTCAAAGAAAAATACCCGTTTTGTGTGATCCTCCCCACAAATCCTGTGACCCATATCACAAAACACAAACAACGAGCCAAAACCGGCATCGATTGCCTCATCAGAGGCCTTGACCGCGAGAATCGCACTCCTTAATAATGGACCCCCGCACAAAGTGAAGCGCAATGCGCATGGTTCGCATTCTCGTCGCCGGTGACATTCGGCTGTACCGAGAAGGACTGGCAGCACTCCTGGATCGCGATGATCGATTCGACGTGATCGGCTCGGCGGCGAGTCCCGAAACCATGCTCGACGCCATCGCCACCGTGCAGCCGGATGTGCTCCTCGTCGACATGGCCATGCCCCGCGCGCTGGACGCCGTACGAGCAATCTCCAAATCGCACCCCGAGGTCAAGGTACTGGCGCTGGCACTGCGCGAGTCCGAACAAGAAGTGTGTGCCTGCGCCGAGGCAGGTGTGTCGGGGTTCGTCCCCCGCTACGGCTCGTTCGAAGACTTGATCGGGGCGCTCGAATCTCTCGACCGCGGCGAGCTCCACTGCTCCGCCCAGGCCGCCGGTACCCTGCTGCGTCGCGTCGCGAAGCTCGCCACCCAGCGCCCGTACATCAGCGGAGCGATTCAACTCACCCCCCGCGAGATCGAGGTGCTCGAGCTGATCGGGCGAGGCATGTCCAACAAAGAGATCGCCACCTCCCTGGGCATCGAGGTGGCGACGGCCAAGAACCACGTTCACAACATCCTGGAGAAACTGCACGTCCGCCGCCGCGGCGAGGCGGTCGCCCGCATACGAAACCGCGAACTCCGGGCACCGCGCCGCGAACTCGCTCGCTCGTCGCAGGGGTAGCCGACAGCCCCCGTCAAGTGCCGGGTGCGGTTCACAGCAACTGACCCGTCGGACAAGACAAACCACTCGCCCATATCCCGAAGCGTTCATTCGTGCGTCGACCGCTGCTGCGTGGATCGATGCACGAGCATCATCACGACCTGCCATGGGAGAACTAGACCATCCCGTGAACCGTAGTTGAACCGAACGGACTATTTCTCCACCCCACCGCGCATTGAATATTGCGCCACCATCGCCAACACGAGGCAGCCGCAATGCCCACCGCAGGCAGTACTCATCCGGTACGGGTTCAGCTCGTGGGCCTGCCGGGCATGCTCCGCAGCATCATTCGCGGAATTCTCGCGCAGCAGCCCGACATCTCCCTCGTCGCCCCAAGCGAGGATCTCGATGAGGCGTTGCGCGAACGGAATGCCGATGTCGTTGTCGCGCCGATCAGGATACCCGCCCCACTGGAGCAGGCTCACACCCCTGCCACGGCTGACAAGGGCGAACCGAGGCTCATTGGCGTCAGCCGGGACGGACGGCACGTCGTCGTCTTCCACACTGACATCTCCCCGGAAGGCCTGGTGCACACAATCCGCACGACGGCTTCGGTCGAGAAGACGGAGGGCGCGGATTCGGAGGACACGACCGCATTTCTCGCCGACTGGAATGGGATTTGAGGCCGGCGAACCCGGCCAGGAGGATCCGACGTGGTGAACCGTCAACCAGAAGGAGTGACACTCATGCCGCAGTACCAGCTGGAGGGTGACTATCAGGCTCTCACCAGCCTGCAGGACGAACAGCAGGAGCGGCTGTTCGCCAAGCCGAACGTGGTGGGGGTCGCCATCGGCAATCGGATCAAGGACGGCATCGACACGGGCAAACCGTGTCTCTCAGCATTCGTCTCGCACAAGCTTCCCACGGAGCTGCTGAGCCGAGACGAGATAATCGACCGGGAGTTCGACGTAGTGGATACCGGCGAAATCTTCGCGGGCGCTACGGCCACCCGAACAGCTCCGCGAGCAAAGGAAGCCACTTCTCAGGAAGCGCTTCCGAAGACGCCCAGCTTCGCGGAGCTCGGGGGGAACGGCGTGTTCACGGCGCCCGATACAGCGATCGCGGAGCCGGCGGAAGAGTGGCTGCCTGAGGAAGTCAGCGTGCAGCTGCTACGCCAGCGCGCCCGCCCCGTGCAGGGTGGCTACAGCCTGGGGCACTGGCGGGTCACGGCGGGAACCATGACCACGGCCGTTTATGATGCCCAGGCGTTCCCCGGCATCCCGTCCAGATACTACATCTTGAGCAACAACCACGTGCTGGCCAACTCCAACCTGTCCCGGATCGGCGATCCGATTCTGCAACCGGGCCCCGCGGATGGAGGGGTCCTGCCGCGCGACGCGGTCGCACGCCTGTCGCGGTTCATACCGATTCGGTTCAACGGCGCGCCGAACCTGGTCGACGCCGCCATCGCGGCTGCGGATTTCCACGACATCGACCGCGCCATCTTCTGGATCGGACACCTGACCGGCGTGCGGTTCCTGACCAACGTCGGCGAGTACGTGCGCAAGACGGGACGCGCGACCAACTACACCACTGGACAGGTGACACACCTCAACGCGACCGTCAACGTGAACTACGGTGGCGGGCGGGTCGCGCGGATGGTGCGGCAGATCGTAACCACCAACATGTCGGCGCCGGGCGATTCGGGAAGCTGCCTGTGCGACATGAAGGGCAGCGCGGTCGGCCTCCTGTTCGCGGGATCCGATAGGGTGTCGATCCACAACCACATGATGTACGTGCAAAGCCTGCTGGGGGTCAGGCTCATCTAGCAATCCGAAATCACCGCCAGACAGTCGCGAGTCGGCCGGCGGCCCAGCCGGGCGCATCGCAACGCAATAATAGCCGGCTCGCACTTCGGCGGTGAGGCTCCGGCGGTCCCGATTCTCCCGGCCATTCGCGGACCGCCGGTAGCCATCGGGGCAGTTCTGATTACGAAGAACGCCGCGTGGCCCGGAATTCCCGAGCCCGGTGGTCGTGTATGTTGGACGGTCCCCTGCCGCGGCTTATGCTTGTGTCTAGGTGACCAATCGACACCGATTGACTGACAAATCACGAACGACGGAGGGACGTGAATGAAGAGGGATCTCCTAGGCGCCATCGATGACGCCACCGAATGGCTGCAGATCGATGGCGTGGAGGCGGTGGCGGACGGAAAGCAGGACGGCGAAGACTGCATCGTCGTCGGCTGCTCGCGACCGCCCAGACAACTGGCGGATCGAATCCCAAAGACGTTTCACGGGTACCTCGTCGTGCTCGAGGAGTGGGGTACGATCTCGGCGCAGGGGCCCGACTAGCAAGGGGCACGCATGTTCCAGGCTCATCGACCACCATCGCGCCCGACGTACCTCGCCGTGGTCTTCCTGTCGATTGGGCTGTTCCTCGCGTGTCGGGCCGGGGAATTCGTGCCCGGAATGACGATCACCCAGGCCCAGGAGGCGCTGGCAGATAGCGTGATGGCCATCCCCGGCGTCACGGGAATCGGCATCGGGGAATGCGAGGGCAATCCCTGCATCAAGGTGATGGTCGAGCAGATGACCGACGAGCTGACGGAGAAGATTCCGGCGACCTACGAGGGGTTTCCGGTGGCCGTGGAGGAGAGCGGGGAGATTCGAGCGCAGGACCGATAGAAGGCAGAGGGCAGAGGGCAGAGGGCAGAACGAAGAAGGCTGAATGCTCCATGCCCCACTGCTGCGTGAAGAGTGCTCGGCGCGAAATCCGATTGAACGTTGGACATTCGACATCCCGAATTCAGGAGTCGACCATGTATATCGAAGACATCCTTCGGCACAAGACCGGCGAGGTGGTGACGATCGGGGCGGATAGGACGGTTCACGAGGCAGTCTGCGCCCTGAACGAACACAGGATCGGTGCCCTGATCGTCACGGACGAGAGTGGGGTGTGTGGCATCATCACTGAGCGGGACATCTTGCGGGAGTGCGGCGAGCGCTGCACACACCTGGTGAAGCTTCGAAAACGGGCCCACACGCCCTGCCCGACGCTGGTCAAGAACCTCATGACGACGGATCTCATCATCGGGGTGCCCGATGACGATCTCAATTACGTCATGGGCGTCATGACGAAGAACCGCGTTCGCCATCTGCCCGTGCTCGATGACGGCGAGCTGGTGGGCATCATCTCGATCGGCGATGTGGTCAAGGCGCTGGTGGACGAGTCGGCATTCGAGCTTCAGATGCTGAAGGGCTACATCCAGGGCGCGGCTGTGTAAAGGAGGGCAGAGGGCAGAAGGCAGAGGGCAGCATTAAGACGGGCCTTCAAAACGCCAGCAGCCTCGTCACCTTCGCCGTGGCGAATCGTTCCAAGACGTCACCGCTGGAGAGGTCGCGCCGCTCGACAAACACCAGGAATAAGTCACTGAGCGGTGCGTGGATGAGGTTTGCCCGCACATTGGTGACGAGCTGATCGACATCGGCGTTGTATTGCACGAACGCGCCGAAGTACAGCGACGTGGAGTAAGCGTACTTGACGCGAGCGCTGTACAGATCGGCCGTGAACGAGTTCCCCTGCACCGTTAGATCGTTGTGGGTCACCTCGAGATCTATGGTGATGTGATAGTCCGGTTGCCACCGCACGCCGCCTTCGATGGTCAACCGGCTCCGGGCCTTCAGCCCTCTGCCTTCTGCGTTCTGCCCTCCCCCCATTGTCTCCCCGGCCGAGTGTTTTATTATCGAGTGAATTGCCTACCCATGACCGAGGAGGCACCATGAACGCAGCTGTGCCCACGCGTCGATTAGGGAATTGCCTCAAGACTGTCACGCTAGCAGCCGTGGTGGGAGCGGTTGCGGCGTGCCCGCCCCCACCACCGGACCTCGACCCGGTGGCAAAGGGCGAGCAGATCTTCTTCAACGAGACGTTCGAAGGAAACGGGCGCACCTGTGGCACGTGTCACCGGGCTGAGGACAACTTCGGGCTCTCGCCGGCGTTCATCGCAACCCTTCCGGCCGACGACGCGCTCTTCGTGGCCGAGAGGAATCCCGATCTCGCCAACAACTTCGAGAACCCGCGGCTCATGCGGGCGTTGGGGCTGATCCTCGAGAATCAGGACGGGTTCGACGATCTGGCCAACGACTTCAACATGCGCGGGGTTCCGCACACCCTCGCCCTACCGACATCGGTCAACAGCCAAGCGGGGCCGAGAACGGGGTGGTCGGGAGACGGAGCCCCTGGGGACGGATCTGTCCGGTCGTTCTCCACGGGGGCCGTGATTCAGCATTTCCCTCTGACCCTGAACCGGATCGCGGGCGTCGATTTCCGCCTGCCCACCGATGACGAACTGGACGCTCTCGAAGCCTTCATGCTGTCGTTGGGGCGACAGGAGGACCTGGACCTCCCGCTCCCGCTGAAGGGGTTCATCGCGTCGCGAGGGCAGGAGATCTTTCTCGACAACACCCTGGGGAAGTGCAACGCCTGTCACTTCAACGCCGGGGCCAACGGCGACCCCGCGATCTTCGGAAACGCGGGGAACCTGAACTTCAATACGGGTGTCGAGGACCTACCCGATCAGCCAGCCGATCTCACCAGCGAGCTGAACCCGCCAGACGACGGATTCGGCACGCCTGGCGACGGAACGTTCAATACACCCCCGCTGGTGGAGGCGGCGGACACGGGCCCGTTCTTCCACAACAATTCCGTGGAGACGATCGAAGGATCGGTGGCGTTCTACAATGGAGATGCCTTCAGCAACTCGCCGGCGGGCCAGCTCATCCTTGGCGCCACCGGGAGCGGCATCAACCTGGACGCCACACAGGTCGTCGCCGTGGCCGCGTTCCTGCGGGTGATCAACACGCTGGAGAACGTCAGGCAAAGCGTGGACCTCCTGGAGAAGAGCCTCCGGGCCACCCGCGAGCGCGCGACGGTGCTGGCCGCCCGTGCTCTCGAAGAGACGGGCGATGCCATCATGGTGTTGGCAGGCGGCGGGCTCCACCCGCAGGCCGTCGGACACCTCGAGGACGCCCGGAACTCGATCGAACAGGTGTTGACGGGGTATAGTGAGAGCGGCGTCCGGGATGCCATTCAGGTGCTGGGACGGGCCCGGGCCGAACTCATCGAGACGCAGTAGGGACCGAGGTGCGCTTCGTCACTTGAGCAGGAGACTGTAACGCATGCGTATACGAATGATCGGCGTGGCCGTGATCATGGCGTCCTTCGGAGTGGTCTCTCACGCACGCGGCCAATCGGAGACCGAACGATACATCCCGGTGGGCAAATCGCCGGGGATGTCGGGCAAGTACTCCTATCATGGAGAAATCCTCGCCTTTGACAACGTCACCCGCACGCTGACGGTTGGGGATTCCGAAGGAAGCCGAACCATCAAGCTCTCGGACCGGACACGGATCTGGCTCGACCGGTCGGGGCTCAGGCAGACCAACCTCACCGGCAGCGAGTCAGATCTCAGGGTAGGTAGCACCGTCGAGATCAAGTATGTCGACTACGAGCGAATGGAACAGGCCCACTGGATCAAAGTGGTGGTGACTGGTGGTGGTGAATAACGGCCGCACGGGTGGGTAGCTTTGGCTCGCCCGTCCATCGACCAAGCGCAACGAAGAGGGGGCCCGTGAGCCCCCTCTTGCCGTGTACATCACTCGGTAGGATACGGAGTCTACGGCCGCATACTCACCGTGTGAACATCTACACGCAGTAGCTTCAGCCGCTCGGCGATTTCGGGCGGCATATCTTCCTGATACCGGCCGCCCAAGTGTTCGGCCAGGAACTGCTCAATGGCCGCATACGTGGCGAGGTTGTTGAGCTCGCCCGCGAACCCGTGGCCCTCATCCATCGCCACCAGGTATTCCACCGTGCGCCCGAGATCCCGCAGCGCCGTGACGATCTGATCGGATTCCGCCTTCTTCACGCGCGGGTCATTGGCTCCTTGCACGACCAAGAGGGGAGCTTTGATGTCGTCCGCGAAGTAGAGGGGCGACTGCGAGCGCAGCCGCTCAAGATCCGTGGGATCCTCGACGTCGCCAACACGGGCAGAGAACATGCGTCGGATTGGTTCCCAGTAGGGTGGGATCGAGTTCAGCAGCGTGATGATGCTCGACGGTCCCACGATCGACACACCCGCCGCGTACACATCGGGCGTGAATGCCACGCCGGCGAGGGTCGCATACCCGCCATACGAGCCGCCCATGATCCCGACCCGCTCGGGATCGGCGATTCCTTCC
>JBDHDH010000156.1:0-7173 GCA_039591615.1 Gemmatimonadota bacterium
GTCGCGCCCTCGCACAGTCTGAGTCCGGGAGGTTTCCAAATGGCTTTACCCGCAATGATGAAGAGACCAAGCGCCTTTCTTCCAGTCGCAATGTCGTTGGTTGCCCTCGCGATGGTGCTTGGTCACGCTGTCATGTTCGGCGTAGCGCGTGAGGGTGATGAGGGGGCTGCCGCCCACACCTTTCAGCTGCTCATGATCGCACAAGTGCCCATCATGGTGTTTTTCGTGATCAAGTGGTTACGCCGCGCTCCGGGGCAGACGGTGCGCATGCTGGCGCTGCAGGTCGGGACCGCGCTCGCAGCAGTTGCGCCTGTTTTCTTTATCGGTCTTTAGGGCGGGAAGTCGCGTGTCACAGCGGAAGAAGGATGAAATCGTGTCAATACAGAATGAATCAGAGCGACTTGCCCGCGCTCGGATCGACGGCTGGAATGCAGGAAAGCGAGGCTCAATTGCGAGATGAGAGACTCAAGGAGTAGTTACAGGGTGCCGCCGCTGAACGGCCTGACGGGAGGTCGCTATGACACTCGTAGCTTTGCTCATTTGTGTCTTCATCTGCGCCGTTGGGGTACTGACTGTCGCCTCACGCTCGCGACATCTCCGGCTTATACGGCTTGTCTCGACACGCCGAGGCTTTTCCGTCGCGGGAGGCATCCGAGTGCTCTTGGGTGTGGGGTTGCTCATCGCCGCTCCCACCTCCCGGGCGCCTGGTCTTATACAGATCCTCGGCATCATCATCATCTTTGTCGCTGTCATTATGGTGCTCTTCGGCCCCGAACCGTGGCAGCCATACCTCGATTGGTGGTCCGCCAGGAGACCCGGCGTGATGCGAGGGTGGGGAGTTCTAGCTGTCGCCGTTGCGGTCGCCTTGGCGTACGCGCTTGTCCCTGGCTGACCCGCGGCCTAATACCAATGAGAAGTGCGCCGTCAGGAGGGCGTTGTTGCCCTCCGCGGTGAGCGGCGCCTGCCGCTTTCTTTCGTAGTCTTTTCGTCTCCATCCTGCCGTACGTGATCGCCTTCAGCAACTTGGCATGCGCGAGTTCGAGCTCAATCCCGGCCGGCACGAGCAGATCCCGCATCCAGCACCACCGGCCCGTGGCCTCGACCACCGCCTTGTGGGGACCGGTAAGCTGGGTGAAGTATTGCAAGAGGACGCCCCCCGCTGATTCGGAAGGGTGACTCGGGCCACGGGCTCCCCGTCGGCCGTCACCGTCGTGATCACTGAGGACGCCTTGTGTTGATCGATGCCCGAGTAGTACATCCTGCGCTCCACGCCGAGGTCGCTCGATGCTACCCGCGACCAGGCTTGGAAACATCACGCGCATGAAGCATGTCGGGTGGATGGTACCCGTTGTTGAGTGCAAGAAAGTGACGGTGATTGAGGCAATGCTATCGATCGGAAGGTCGCTTGCGATCCTGCTCCTTTTGAGTGTGACAGGGCTCCAGGGCCCTGGGTTGGCAGCAGCACAGGTCCAGAGAGTGGTAGACGCATGGGTCGAGGCATGGAACTCTGGCAATCCCGAGGAGTTGGACGAACTTCTTGCGCCAGACTTCATCCGTGATGCGTCCGGCGTGACCGGAGTCGCTCTGGGATCGAGCGGTCTCCGAGAAGCCGTGGCGCGCTATCGCCTGGCACTCCCCGATCTTCACCTGGTCGTCGATGACGAATTCCGGGCCCCGGGGCGTGGGGTCCTGGACGAGACCCTGAACCGCCCAACGTCTCCCGACCGCGTGCTGTTGCGATGGACGATCACGGCTACGCCTGCCAACCGCGGTGGCGATGGCCGTTACGAAGCGGGGCGCGTAGCGATCCGCGGCACAACGGTACTCCATGTCATCGACGGTCTTCTCGTCGGTGAGTGGACGGTGATCCGGGACAGCGCTTTGCTCGAGGAACTTGGCCTCGATGAGACCGCCACAATGGCCCCAGCCGTTGGGGATCCCGTCGTGGAGAAGAGACGGGCTGAGGACGGCATGATTATGGTGTTTATACCGGAGGGTGAGTTTGTGATGGGAGCAACCACCCGTCGCTGGGACCGGATGATCCGCCCCTGGGGTGGAGGGCACGCCTGGTACCACGTCCCCGACCAGGGCCCACGCCACAGGGTGCGACTAGGCGCCTTCTGGATCGACCGCACGGAGGTGACCGTAGACATGTTCCGCACCTTCGTCGAGGAGACTGGCTGGGTCACGACCGCCGAGCGGGAGGGTGGTGGCCGCCCTTACCGTGCGGGTCCTCCTGACCAGGAGTGGCCGATCACCGAAGGAGTGGAGTGGCGGCACCCCCGGGACCCGGATTCGGAAGCACAGGGCGACCACCCTGTCGTGCACGTGAGTTGGAATGACGCCAAGGCCTACTGCGGCTGGGCGGGAGCACGCTTGCCCACGGAAGCGGAGTGGGAGAAGGCAGCGCGGGGTACGGATGAGCGATGGTACCCCTGGGGGAAGGCCTTCGACGGTCGTCGGCTCAATTACTGCGATGAGGGGTGTGCCGTGTACTGGCATGATAGCGAGTTCGATGATGGATACGCGTACACGTCGCCGGTGGGAAGCTACCCGGAGGGGGCCAGTCCATACGGAGCCCTGGACATGATGGGCAACGTGTGGGAGTGGGTCTCCGATTGGTACTCAGACACCTACTACTCCCGGTCTCCCGCCCAGGATCCCTCAGGCCCGGAGTTCGGCACGCAGCGCACCATGCGGGGTGGAGCTTGGGTCGACCTTGGCTTCTTCCGGGTGACGCTGCGGTGGCGTAACGAACCCAACGACCGCTACGAGGACGTGGGTTTCCGATGCGCTCTGTCTGCTCCGGGCGGATCGGGAGGCGCGGGCTCTGAGCCGGAATGACCTAACGGGGTTGAAGACTGGTGGCTAGGGGGCGACCAAAGGTCGCCCGGCGGAGGGTGGTGTTGCACTCCCGGAACTACGAACGGAGATACGCACCAACAAGCGATTGCCGCTGTCGCGGCGAGTTTGGGGGTTCCGGCCAGGGGCTTGCTTTTGTCCGGCTTGGGCGTTCAGGAGTTGTCTGGCATACGCGAAGGATCTCGTGGGATGGCTTTGACAGACTTCGCTTTGAGGCAGAACAACTGATTGGGGAAGCGCTTAGTCTCCCATTGAGGACCGTTGGCTACCCTTCAGCATCGACCTCAAGACGGGTCAGGTCGATGGCGGCGGTTGTACCGGACCTGAGATGCACTTTGACTATCTTCAAGCTGACCGCAGGCCACGCTAACCGGAGCCGGCGATGACATGCTAGGTACCATGGCGGTCTTCGCCTGGTTGATCAAGAAGCGCGGTACCATGAACGTCGACTGGCGAGTGCGCACGAAGCGTGGGCACCACGACGGTCAGCGACACATCGATATCTATGATATCCAGTCCCGCTCGGCGTTGAAGAAACGTTCTACTTCGACGTCACCGAATCATTTGGGAAGATCTCCCTCTAGGGTCCCGCCTAACCAACCGGTGCATGGACCCGTCTAGCGCGCGCGTTCTCAAAGGAAGCGGTTGATCTGTTTGCCTGGTGGTGATACGAGTACGTTCACCGAGAAATCTGGCTGGCGGGCTGTCGCTCGCAGGTGCTGCGCTGACCGTTAGCCGGGTGTTTGGCAGTTCTGGGTCCCAGCATCAACCCGTAATCGGCTGACGACCAATCGCTACAGTCGCTTCCATGTCTCTCTTCACCTCCGACCGGGAGCGGCGGCTCTGGTTCTGGACGGCGATCGTCATGGTGGCGATCTACTCCAGTCTGGGACCGTCGCAGATGCTGGCCGAGGAGCTGCGCGAGCGCAATCTGCTCCGGATCTCGCTCGGCGCCGCCCTGTTCCTGGGGGCAGCAATCATCGTATGGCGGTGGGCGAAGACCCGCCCCGGCTGGCGCGAGATCGGGGTAGGGATCGGCGTCGCCGTTGCCTACCTGGGGGCGTTGGCCAGGGTTCCCGTTCCCGAGGAGCGCACCCACCTGATCGAATACGCCGTCGTCGCGGCGTTTATCTACCAAGCTCTCGTTGAGCGTCGGCGGAACGGCCGCCGGGTCCCGGCACCAGACGCTCTCACCGTGACGGTAACCGCCCTGTTGGGCTGGCTCGACGAAGGTATCCAGTCGCTTCTTCCCAACCGCGTCTACGACATCCGTGACGTCGGCTTCAACTTCTTGGCCGGGGTGATGGTCATCTTCGTGGCCCTGTTCCTAGCGCTGGTACGGCGGCGGAAGGCAGTGGTCGATCCTCGCGGAGCGCGGTGGCCAGATATGCTGCCAAGACGATCAATCCTGCCTCGACTTGCAGTCTTCGCCGTCCCACTCGGAGTTGCCGTCTACGTAGGGTTCGGGCCGCAGCCTTCGATCGACCCGGCGTCGCTTCCTCGCTCCTCCTTTACGTGGAACGAGGATCAACTCCGGGTTGGGTTCGCGCATTGGGACTCCGTTTTCCCTGGGCGAGAGGTACCGCGGGGACCCCAGGTGCGTGAACTCCCTCCTGGGGCCCCGCTTGCCGCGTTTTCCGCCGGCGGAGGTTTGGAACTGGAACTCGAGCGTTTCATGTCCGAGCAGGAGGTGGCGGGCCTCATCGTGCTGCATGAGGGTACGGTCCGATTGGAGCGGTACGGTCTCGGGCACAGCGACGCGGGTCGCTGGACGTCGCAGTCTGTCGCCAAGTCCGTGACGAGCACGCTCGTGGGTGCTGCCGTGAAGGATGGCTTCATCGCGAGCATCGACGACCCCGTCACGCAATACGTTCCAGGGCTCCACGGCAGCGCCTACGACAGCGTGAGCATTCGTCATCTGATGACGATGACCTCGGGCGTGCGGTGGAACGAGGACTACGCCGACCAGGCATCCGACATCGCTCGCTTCTACTCGGCGCCGGTGGAACCCGGACTGGACGCGACCGTGAGTTACATGCGCCGTCTACGCGCCGAGGCGGCGCCGGGTACGAAGTGGGTATACAAGACCGGTGAGACACACCTGCTTGGTGTCCTCGTCTCCTCTGCAACTGGGCAAACTCTGGCCGACTATCTCTCTTCGAAGCTCTGGGCCCCCTACGGCATGGAGCAATCGGCATCATGGTCCATCGACCGCACTAGCCACGAGCTCGCGGGCTGCTGCCTCCAGGCGGTGTTGCGGGATTTCGCGCGGTATGGCCAGTTCGTGCTCGACGGTGGCCGGGTGGGCGGCGAGTCGATCGTGCCCTACTGGTGGTTCGAGGCGGCCACTCGCACGCAGGCGCAGACCGAGCGGCCGGGGTTGGGATACGGCTACCAATGGTGGACCGGCGATGATGGGAGCTTCCGAGCGATCGGCATTCACGGCCAGTTGATCCACGTCGACCCGGCGCGGCGCCTCGTCGTGGCGATCAACAGCGCATGGCCACAGGCGGGAAGTCCGGCACGGTGGTCAGCGCGAGACGACTTCTTGAGCGCCATCGCCACCGCGATCGACGACGCGGGCGAGAACTAGGTGCGAAGGGATCACGCGGCCGGTTAGGCGGCAAACAAACACGCGACGCCCGTCCGACTTTGGAGTGGATCATGACGAAGATCTATCGGATCACGCCGTTCCTTCACGTTCCGGATCTTGAAGCCGCACTCTCGAGATAGGTAACAGGATGAACCGGGGAGGATAGGTAACACCTTGCACCAGCGTGAAGAACAGGTTCTGCACCTTTCCCAGGTCGAGGTGTGGACCGTTCCCGACCTCCTCTCCCTGCAAGACGTCCCTCCACCGGGCGTCCCGCGGCTGGCGGTGGGCGACTTCCACGCCCCGGGTCGTCACCTCATCCGGATCGAGTCCCCGCTGGCGTGCCACGAGGGTCAACTTGACCTTCGGGTCACTGACCCTCCTGCCCCCCTTGTCCCACCACCACGTATCTCTCCATCCTGGCCACTTCCTCATCGCTCACGTACTTCCCTATCTCCCGACGGAACTGCTCGATGCTCCGGTACGGCCTGTACTCCTTGAACTCTCGGAGCATCCGCGGTCCTACCCCCGGAATGCTCAGGATGTCCTCGTCACTCGCCGTGTTGAGATCGATGGGGACGAACACGTACTGCTCGAGCTGGGCGACTTCCTCGTCATCGACGTACTTGCCGATCTCGCGACGGAACTGTTCGATGCGGCGGTAGGGGCGGTACTCATCGAACTCGCGCGCCATCCTCGGTCCGACGCCGGGCACGAGTAGAATCTCCTCGCGGCTGGCCGTGTTGAGATTGACCGGGATGAACGCTCGCCGATACAACTCGCTGAGCTGCTCCTCGGAGAGCGTGGCACTCAGCACGGCGTGCAGCTCCGACATGGTGAGGAACGGACGCTCGGCGACGACCGTCCCCGCCAACTCGGCGGTCATGTGCGGCAGGGCGCGAATCTCGTCCTCTCCCGCGAGGTTGGGATTCAACACGCCCATGTTGTTCCCCGCCTGTCCCGCCACACCACTTGCACCGATGAGCGTGGTGGCAGTGACGGCCATCACCGCCCGGTGCAGGGTCGTCGCGTGAGTCATGCATCCTCCTTCCCGGTGGTGGTCTCTGACTCATCGCCGGCGCGCAACGCGGGATGCCGGTATGCATACAGCAGCCCGATAGCCCCGAGCACCGTCATCGTGCCGGGCGCGAGGCTGGGCGTGGCGCCTCGGATCGCCTCCCAGAAGAGGTCGAGTCCCTTCAGCGCGGGGTACATCTCCAGTTCGAACGCGACGTTCCCGCGGTAGTGCAGGTACTGGCCGATGAACCCGCTGGCTGCGAAAGCGGCCATCAGCACCTGAAACGTCCGCACGCTCCAGTGGCGCGGGGTTGCGACCGTCACTCCCCCCCACACGAGACCGAGCGCGAGCAGCACCAGCGGAATCCACTGCGGCCGATCCTCGAAATGGCCCAGCAGTAGCAGTTCTGTTCCGGCCGCGAGCGCGCCAGCAAGGAAGAGGGCGAAGAGCATGGCCCGAGCACGGCGGACGGTGACGGGCTCTATCACTTCCTCTTCGCCAACGCGCCGTCGATACTGAACTGCCCACCGCCGTAGGCCGCCAAGAGCAGAAAGATGAATGCGAATACCGCCGGGAGTTCACCGCGATTGGCCCAGTGCCACAACTCCCCATTTCTGGCCACGTGCATCCACCAATACGTCACGGCCATCTCACCCGAGATGATGAATGCAACGGGCCTCGTGAACAGGCCGAGCATGAT
>JBDHDH010000157.1:0-8890 GCA_039591615.1 Gemmatimonadota bacterium
CGGGCCGCTGGCGGCCAGTCGCGTCACTGCCTGGGCCAGCGCCCAGCCGAAAGCCAGCCCGGCCACGATTCCGATCAGCGTCGTCAGGTACCGTGCCGTCACGAACTGGCTACGCGAGACGGGCAGACTGTTCCAGAGCGGCTCCGTCCGCTGGGACTCCTCCACCGCGATCGAGCCGAAGCCGAGCAGGGCTGCGAACGTGAGAGCGGCGAGCGGGTACATCCCGGGAACCAGGGCCATCACGCCCAGCTGGACCGTGCCCAACGGGATCACCAGCCACAGCAGCCGCTGCGCGGCCACGGCGTCTTTCCAGACGAGGCTAAACGTAGCCATCGGTTCCGGTGGTGTAGAGGACGACGTCGTCCAGCGTGGCCTTGTCGATCACGACCGAATCGCCTAGCTGCCGCCGCGCGCCGGCTGCGTCGTCGGTGAGTGCCTCGAAGCCGTGGGCGCCGCGATGGATGCCGCGGAAGTAGCCCGGTGGCAGCCGCTCCAGGAGCTCCGGCCCTCCCTTCACCAACGCCCAGCGCTCGAGGATCTCGTCCTTGGCGGCCGAGAAGACGATCCTGCCCTCCTGGATGAGCGTGACATAGTCGGCGATCCGTTCCAGGTCCGACGTGATGTGCGTGGAGAAGAGGATCGATGCCCGCTCGCCCTGCAGCAGCTCGGTCAGCGTGTCCAGCAGGTCGCGGCGGAAGACGGGGTCCAGCCCCGAGGTAGGCTCGTCCAGCACCACCAGCTCGGCCTGGTGCGACAGGGCGAGGGACAGGGCGAACTTTGTTTTGTTGCCGTGGGACAGGTCGCCGAACCGCCTCTCCAGCGGCAGCCCGAAGGCGTCGGCGTGCCGGCGAAAGGCGTCGGTATCCCACGTGCGGTAGAACCGGGCCACCAGCGCCGCGTTGTGCGCCAGCGTCAGCTGCCGGTTGAAGTGGGGCTCGTCATGCACGAAGCCGATTCGCGAGCGGACCTGGACGCCATGGCGGACGGGGTCGAGGCCGAATGCGCGGATCGTGCCGCCGTCGCGGCGCAGCAGCCCCAGGATGAGCTTCAACGTGGTGGTCTTGCCGGCGCCGTTGGGACCGATGAGCCCCATGATGTAGCCGCGAGGCAGGGTGAACGACACGTCGGTCAACGCGAAACCGGGATAACGCTTGCAGAGGCCGCGCACCTGGAGGATACCGTTCGTTTCCGCGCTCATAGATCACGCCGCCGGAAGAGCGCCACGGCGATCTTGTAGCTGGCCCAGTTCACCAGGACCAGCGCCAGCAGAAAGACGGGGATGGACAGAATCTCAGGCAGCTCCGCGGCACCATCGGCCAGCGCCCGGAACGCCGCGCCGACGCGGCCCTCGACGATGTCCATGCTTCCCGTGGTCTCCGCCACCACGAACGTCACCGCCCCGACGATCTGCAGCACGACCAGCACCAACAGAATGCCTATCAAGCCGAAGCGGATGGTGAAGGGGAGGAGCAGAGCGAGGATGAACGCGGTGATGCCGGCGGCCAGGAGCAGGCGGTTCGGGTTCAGAAACATCGCGGCGGAGAGCTTGGTGCCGGGCACGAACGCTGCCAGCGCCAGGGCCACGAGGAACAGGCCCGCCGCCAGCGTCCAGGCCGTCACGTAGTGGCCCCGCGCGAGATCGGCCCGCGTGACGGGCAGCGTGCACGACCACGCCAACGCGCGGAATTTGCCGTCGCGGTTGAGCGGAATGACGGTGAGGAACGACATGTAGATGCAGGTGAGGACCAGCCACAGCGTCGGGTGGTTGGCGACGATGACGAAGTAGACCTGGAAGGTGGCGAAGATCAGGGCCGCCGGCAGCAGGGCGCGCCGATGCAGGATCCAGTCGCGCCGGAGCAGGATCCAATCGCGACGGAGGGTTTCAGTCGTCATGCTTCGCGCCCTCCCTTCCGTACAGTACCATGATGTCGTCCAGCGAGGCGCGCTCGATCACGGACCCGTTGCCGAAGCGGCGGCGCGCATCGTCGATCCGCGAGGTGAGTCCCTCGAACCCGTGCGGCCGGATGCGCACCCCCTCCAGGAAGGCGCGGGCGTCGGCATCCAGCATCTCGCGGCCGCCCTTCACCACCGCCCACCTCTCGGCCAGCTGGTCCATCGGGTTGGAGAACACCACCCGCCCGTCCAGCAGGAAGGTCACGAAGTCGGCCGTCCGTTCCAGATCGGCGGTGATGTGCGACGAGAAGAGGACCGATACGCGCTCGTCCTGCAGCAGTCCCGCCAGCATGTCCAACAGCCGGCGCCGAAAGACGGGGTCCAGCCCGGTGGTGGGCTCGTCCAGCAGCACCAGCTCGGCGCCGTGTGAAAGAGCCAAGGCCAGCGCGAACTTCTTCTTGGTGCCGTGCGACAGCTTCTTGAACTTTTTCCCCAGCGGCAGGTCGAACTCGCCGGCCAGCGTACGAAAACGCCGGTCGTCCCACTCCGCGTAGAAGGGCGCGACAGCCGAAGCCAGGACCTCGAGGGTAGCGTCCTCGTGGAAGCGCGGCTCGTCGGGGACGAAACCGATCCGCGACTTGATCGCCGCCTCGTTCGCCAGGTTGTCCAGTCCGAACACCCGGATGGCGCCGCCGTCGCGACGGACCAAGTTCATAATCAGCTTGATCAGCGTCGTCTTCCCGGCACCGTTGGGGCCGATCAACCCCATGACGTAGCCTCGGGGCAACCGCAGGCTGACGCCGTTCAGAGTGAATCCTTTATAGTGTTTGCCCACGCTTTCGATCTCGAGTGCGTACTCCATCTCATTCATCCTCGGCGTAAAGGAGGCGGAGCATCTCCGCCAGCCGGTCCGACTCCACGTTGAGCAGCCGCGCCTGGTCCACCGCCTCCGCCAGCTTCTCCTCCACCGCCTTCATCTGCTTCTCCCGCAGAAACTCCGGGTTCTGCGCTGCTACGTACGTCCCCTTGCCGCCCACCGTGTTGATGAATCCCTCGCGCTCCAGCTCCTCGTAGGCCCGCTTCGTCGTGATCACGCTGATCTGAAGGTCGCGCGCCAGCTTGCGGATCGACGGCAACTGGTCGCCCTCCGACAGGTCGCCGCTCAGGATCTGCGCGCGGATCTGCCGGACGATCTGCTCGTAGATCGGGTCGGGCGACGCGTTGGAGATGACGATCCTCAATGGGCGGCCTCGGTTTCGGGTGGTCGGGCGGTTTCGTACCTACTGTATATGCTGTCTATATACAGTATAGCGTGGTACGGCGGGAAATCAAGGTTCAGGCGATGCGCTCCGATCCGCCTGTGATGCCTGGGCGACGGTAGGGCGAGGGGCGGGACCAAGGGGCTGGGCGGCCGTGCCTGTCGGTGGTGGACGGCATCGTTCAACGTGGCATTGATGTTCGGACGGCACCATCGTTCGAGCCCGCGACCCTTAGGGGCTGTGGCGGATCGCGGCGGAAGGCGGCTGCCGAGAACAGCTAACCTGATGATGAGTGTTGTGGGTTCGCCAAGATCGGCGGTTGCCTACTCATGGGGAGTGTGGACCGGATGAGGCCGCGGCGGCGTCGCCCCGGTTGGGTGAAGGCCGACGCCGAGAACGTGCTGAGAGAGTTGCCGGAGTCCTCGCCGGTCTTCAATGCCCTGATGCACGCCGTGAAGGTGAACGTTCGGCGCCCGGCCGCATGCCGGGCGCTTTCGTTTTTTGGGGTGCCGGGCTGCTAGGCGTCGCGCCCACCGCCCCAGGGCTTCCACGGGCGAGTCGCCTACTTCGTGGGATCGACCTTGCGCTGCGCCTTCCCGTCCACGATGCGCCGGCCGAACGCCAAACAGCGCTCGACGGCCACCTCCTTGGTGGGGTAGGTGTTGGACGCGCGGCACCGCCGGGCCCCCGCGCTGCTGTCTGCGGGCGTGATGCGCACCTCGAGCGTCCAGCCGCGTGGGTCGTCTTTGAGCCTGGTGGCGGGCTCGATCACGTATCCGTTGTACTCGATGAGATTACTCATTGTCCTCCATGGCAAAAACATGTGCTTCGAGCCACTCGGTGAGAAGCCGTTCGACCTCGTCAGCTTCCTGACCCGCATGTTGCGGCATGACTTCCCACCGATAACCCGCTGTCACGAGGAACCAGGCGGGGTCGGTCGCCGGCTCGTTGCGTCTCTGGTTGGCCGGCCGTCCTTCATAGGATATGAAATGGAATGGGCGACCGCGATGCGTGATGCGTCGTTGTTCGACTCTATACCGACTGGGCATGTCTTACCTTCGAGACCTTGATGGATGCCGATTAGGCACGCGCAGCCACCAGCAGCTCGGTGGCGACCGCATCGAGAATGAGCTCCCGCGCGCGTGCAACGATGTCGTCCATCGACGGGGTCGAGGCGAACATCTGTCGCGCCCGTTCTCGCAGTTCCTCCATTGTTGGAACATGAGGGACGTGCATGTCGGCGAGCATCGCCACGGCATCCGCCTTGGTGGATTGTGCCCGCGAACGGAGCTCTTCGAGAGTTGGCGAGTTCATCCACGCCTCCCGCACCTGGCCGCTGATCCGCTCCACTGGCATGGTGGCGGCGAGGTGTCGAGCCACCTTCTCGACGACGCCACGGGCCAACGTCTTTTCGTTTCGCACCAACGATCTCGGAGGCTCGTTCAGATCGTACACGATGCGGGCCAACGACAGGATCTTGAGCGTGTAGTACGTCACGTCGATTTCCCACCACCGGAATCCCTGCCGCGTCGACGCCATGCAGGCGTGGTGGTTGTTATGCCATCCCTCCCCCATCGTGATGAGCGCCAGCCACCAGTTGTTACGTGAGTCGTCACCCGTCACATAGCGCTGCTTGCCGTGGACGTGCGCCAACGAATTGATGGCAAACGAGCCGTGGTACAGTAGCACCGTGCTCCAAAAGAACCCCACGACGAGGCCAGGCCAGCTTGCCACCAGCCAGGTGACGATGCCGAGGACGATGGCTGGCAGGTAGCGATGCTTGTCGAGCCACACCAGCTCCGGATATTTCGCGAGGTCAGGGACCGCGCTGAGGTCCGTCTCACACTGTTTTGGGGCAAAGATCCAGCCGAGATGGGCATACCAGAACCCGCGATGCCGTGGGGAGTGAACGTCGAGTTCGGTATCGGAGTATTTGTGATGTTGCCGATGTTTCGCCGCCCACCAGAGGATTCCTCGTTGTGCGGAGCTTTGGGCGAGCCACGCGAGCACGAACTGTCCGATACGACTGGTTCGGAACGATCGGTGAGAGAAGTAGCGGTGATACCCTGCCGTCACCGCGATCATCCGAACCACGTACAGTCCCGCGCAAAGAAGCAACGCTTCAACGGTCACGCCCGTCCATATCGCCGTCAGGCACACCACGTGGACCAGCAAGAACGGAATCCGCGCGGGATAGATGATATCGTTGTGGAATTCCTGGTGTTCCTGTGTCCCGTAAATCTCGGAGCCGTGCAGGGCCATGATGGATCCTTCTCTCCTTATCGTTTGCGAGCGCCGCCGGTGCGGGGTCTGACCGAACGCTGTCCTCGAGGACGTTGCAACCGCTCCTGAGGCTGCATGGGCGCGACGGCCGGTTCAAATCCCGGGACCACTTCCCGTGGAAATGCACGGCCCATCAGTTTCTCAACGTCCCGCATGAGCAGCCATTCATCGGGCGACATGAGCGTGAGCGCCATTCCCTGTGCACCTGCCCGGGCCGTGCGCCCGACGCGGTGCACGTAGACCTCGGGGTCAGTCGGCACATCAAAGTTCACGACGATCGCGACGTTCTCCATGTCGATGCCGCGGGCGGCAACATCCGTCGCCACCAATACCTCCACCTTGCCATTCTGGAAGCGCTCCAACGCCTTGTTACGCACCTGCTGCGTTTTGCCGCCGTGCAGTGCCGCGACAGATGTGCCGTCGGTCTCCAACTGCCTCGCGAGCCGATCGGCGCCATGCTTCGTCCGGGTGAACACCAGCGTACGGGCGTTTGGCAGCTCGGCCAGCATCTTGGCCAAAACCCGCCGCTTCTCGGCTTTATCGACTGCCACGAGGATGTGCTCGATCCCATCCGCCGCGCTCGCCCGCCGTCCGATTTCGACTGCCGCATGATTGTTCATCGCGCGCCGGGCCAACCGGTCCACATCTGCCGAGATGGTGGCCGAAAAGAGGAGCGTTTGCCGTTTCGACGGGAGGGAATCCAGAATGCGTGACACATCACGGGCAAAACCCATGTCCAACATACGATCGGCCTCATCGAGTACCAGCACTTCGATGTTCGATGTGTCCACGTGCCGCCGGCCCATGAGGTCGAGGAGGCGGCCAGGCGTCGCGATCACGATATCCACGCCTCGGCTCAACGACCGAATCTGCGGTCCGATAGCGGTGCCTCCGTAGAAGGCTTCTGCCGTCAGCCGGGTGTGTCGGCCATACGCTCTGGCGCTGGTGACCACCTGCTCGGCAAGCTCGCGGGTGGGAACCAAGACCAAGGCCCGCAACGAGCCACGGCTGCCATTGGGCAAGCGTTGAAGGATGGGGAGGATGAACGCCGCGGTTTTCCCCGTGCCGGTCTGCGCTGATCCTATCAGGTCGCGGCCCATCAGGCCGACGGGGATGGCTTCTTGTTGAATTGGAGTGGGTTCGGTGTAGCCTTGTTCTTCGAGGGAGCGTAGGAGTTCGGGCGCGAGGCCCAGTTCTTGAAACGACATCTTCACAGGAAACACGTCTCCAAATGTCTGTGCATGCACGTGCGTGGGAGCGAGACTCTCGCCGCCTGGACGCGATGCTGTCTTGAGTTGTCTGAACCTGAGGAGTGAATCGACGAGTCGTGCGCTCGGCACCCAATCCTAAGCCGGGCACCGTTCACAACGAGGAAGGAAACCAGCTTGCGGTTCGTACGTCAGCTTTGAACCTAATCGGTACGGCTGGAAAAAGCTAATACCTGCGTCACATTACTTGGGAAGCCAGCCGTCGTGCTCGGGTAGTATCTGGGAAGCCTTCCAGTTGAAGCGACTGGCGGATCGAACCGGCATCGGCCGGCCGAGCCCATACTGGTGTCTGGACCCGGCCACCTCGCCCCGGCGTGGGTCATACGAGCCTCCCCGGGATCGCGCTCATCTTTCCAGCCCGTGTTGTGTATCGGTGTGCCTCGAGAGAGAGAAGAGCACCTCCAGATGTCATCCGACGAACGGTTGATCGTTCATCGACGCGGGTGGCGGTACTCGTACCAATCCCCCGCTACGCCGCATGCTCTTGGTCCAGCGTTCGTACCGCCTCGATCTGCGCGTTCATCTCGCGCTTTCACGCGCTCGTCACGTGCCGCTTGATAGCCGGCCATCGCACCATCACTCCCTGCCACCGCCCGAGACAGGAGCTCCGCGTCATGTAGGGCGTCGGTGATCCCGTGGGCAGTAATCGGATCGCGGAAGTAGCCCGCGTCCCCGACCAGTGCCCAACCTGGTCCGACGGCACGTCGAAGGAAGCCGGTAGCACCGGCAAAGGCTCTGAGCCTCCCTGGACCGTCGCTTTCGGCGACACTTCCCGCCAGCTCCGGCGAGACCTCGTCCAACGCATCGCGGTACAGGGCCTCCATGCCACGGCGTCGGTCCTTCTCGAAACGGGGTTGAGGGAGCAGAATGAAAACACACGTCTCCCCCCCGTTCGTCGGGATGGAACCCACGCTCACGCCGATATCGTAGAACCAGTGGTAACCCTCGAACGCCACGCCACTCCAATAACCGTAAATGGAGCAGGACATGTGGGGGACGGTGTAGTCGAGAGGGGCCTCGACAATCCGCGCTACGCGTGAGCGGATACCGTCGGCTCCGATGACGAGGTCGGCCTCGACGTCCATCACTTGCTCGTCGGCTCCGCCAATCTTCACCCCCCGGACGCGGCCCTGAGAATCCCGCAGGACGTCGACCACGGCGCGCCCGTGGACGACTTCGGCACCGGCGGCAAGAGCGGCGTCGATGAGGACCGGGTCGAGGACCGTCCGACGCGGAGCGCACAATGCGTCGATACCGTCCCGTGCCTTGATGGGGACTTCGATGGTCTCATCGCCGTAATGGAAGGTCGTGCTCCGGATGGCGGGCGTGCCGGCCGCGCGGATCGTCTCCAACAAGCCCCAGCGATGCAGTTGGAGCACGGCGCCCCGCATGAGCGCATGGGTCGACAATGTGTCGCGCCCACGCTGGATCGGGTCGACGACGAGGACTCGCAACCCCCGACGGGCCAGGAGCATCGCGGTGGACGCCCCCGCGCACCGCGCGCCGGCAATCACGACGTCGTATTTGGTTCCCGTAAGGGGCGAGCGCGCGGAGGACATGGGTCCAGAAGATGCGACGCCGCCATGGGGATTTCAAGCAGAATCCCCCCAAACACGGGAATCTTGCCGTGGCGTGTGCTCAGGTGGATACTCTAGATTCCGGCAACCATGGTGGAGTGAGTCGATCGTCCATGTCCCGTTCAGACACCACACAAGGAGGAAGCGATGACTACGACCGACAAATCCGTCGACAACGGCGTCAACGTCGAAGCACTACTCGCGGCACGCGAAGCGCTGTCCGAAGCCCCCGAAGCCGCGAAATTCCAGTGGCGGGCAACCTGCAAGTGGGTGAACGGTACCCACAGCCGCTCCACGGATTCTTCGGGCTCGGTGAAGAGCAGAAGCACAAGACCAAGTTCACCTTCGAGGCCGACCATCCCGAGGTCTTCGCATCCGAAGACCACGGAGCCACGCCGGTCGAAATCGTGCTTGCCGGCCTGGCCAGCTGCCTCACGGCTGGTGTCGCGTCCGTTGCTCAGCTTCGCGAGATCCAGTTGCATTCGGTCACCGCGAAGCTCGAGGGTGGGATGGACATTCAAGGCATTCTCGGAGCGGACAGCGACGTCCGGAACGGCTTCGACGGCATCAAGGTGACCTACGACATCGACGCAGACGCGACGCCCGAAGA
>JBDHDH010000158.1:0-7007 GCA_039591615.1 Gemmatimonadota bacterium
GCGAGCGATCCGGATGGCACGATTGCGAGTCACAGTTGGGACTTCGGCGACGGCAACGGGGCGACGGTGGAGGATCCGGGGGCGTACACCTATGCCAGTGCGGGCACCTACACCATCACGTACCAGGTGACCGACGATCGCGGGGCCACGTCGCCAGCGGCAAGTGTGGTGGTGACGGCTACCGTGCAGTCCCAGACCTCGCTGTACCTGCGCTACGTCAGCCCCAACGACTTCCTGTCCAACCAACCGGCGACCTCGGGTTCCACTCGAATCACGCTCTTTGGGTCGGGCCAGTCCACCGAATTCCAGGCAGTCCTCGGGGACGCCATCACCGGGACAGCCTATGGATTCTCGCTCTGGCTCGGCGCCGGGACCTCCTCGGGCCAGACCGGTACCTGGACGGTAGCCATCCTCGTCGAGCACGGCGGCGTTCAGACGACGCTGGCAACACACACCTTCGCTGTGCCCTTCAACACCAATTTCCTGGAATACACAGCCGATGCGACGGGGATACCTGGGGGCGCGGCGGGAGACACGATCATCCTCCGGTTGACCATCACCGACGTCTCCCAAGGGGCAGTTCTGTTTGGACCCCCGCCCATCGACTCTCACGTGCTGGTGCCCGGAATCGTGACGGTGAGTCCGGTGCCGGCGCCGCCAGCGCTCTCGGCCGTGGAGAGGGATGGCGTGAAGGTCGAGGTGACCACCGGGCAAAGCGTGAGGTACCCGGGACGGTGAGGGGCTGAAATGGCTGCGGAGAGCATGAGGTGCAGAGGCTGATCTGCTGAGGGTGAACGACGGGAGCCACGCACCACAGTGGTCCGGTAGACGAAGACAAGCCGCGCGGTCTCGCCGAATGCGAGGCCGCGCCCCGCAGATGGCCGACGTACGGAAGGCCCGGTGGGCCCTCTCGCGCGTGTTCGGCGTGCAGCTCTGGAAAGCCCGAGGGACGAGCTATCGACCCAACTATCCAACGATCTCGCCAGGCGAGCACCCACGAAGGCGCGCAACCTATCGCCATCTCGGGGCATCTAAACTAGTGGTGCCTCGACCATGACCCTTCCCTCACGAGTAGCCTGATGGCCTCTCTGGTCCAGCGGGCGTTCACGTCTGCAACACTGCTCCTGGCACTGGCATGGCCGGTAGCGGCGCAGACAAGTGGCTCGTCGGTTGACAAGACCGCTACGCCGGAAGTGAAGGCCGGCATTCTCGGAGGGACGATCCGCCTGGATGGCCACCTGAACGAGCCCGACTGGCGCCGCGCCCCACCCGCCACCGACTTCACGCAGCAACAACCGCACGAGGGCAGACCCGCGACGCAGCGCACCGAGGTGCGGTTCCTGCTCGCCGATGAGGCCCTGTACGTAGGTGCCCGGATGTACGATGACCTGGGCGCGCGTGGTGTTGTCTCCCGGCTGGTGCGCCGTGACGCGTCGGCCGACGCCGACAAGCTCACCATCACATTCGATACGTTCCACGACCACCTTGGCCGGACCGAATTCACCATCAATCCGGCGGGCGTGCGCGGCGATGCCTACGGGCCGGGTGGCGCCGATACCGACGAGTCGTGGGATCCGGTGTGGGAGGCGAAGACGGCTGTCGATTCATTGGGCTGGACGGCCGAACTCAGAATCCCCCTCTCGCAGCTCCGGTTCGGCAAGGACTCGCTCCAGATGTGGGGACTCCAGCTCGTGCGGCAGGTGAATCGCCTGAACGAGCGCTCCATGTGGGCCTTTTGGCGGCTCAACGAGTCCGGCGGCCCCACGTACTTCGGCCATCTCACCGGCCTCACCATCCAGCGGGGGCCCGGCCGTGTGGAGCTGCAACCCTACATCGTGGGCGCCTCGACCAACCTGCCTCCGCCCGACCCCGACGACCCCTTTGCCGACCAGCACGCCCTGAACTACCGCGTGGGCGCGGACTTCAAGTATCTGCTGACCTCAAACCTCACGCTCTCCGGCACGATCAACCCGGACTTCGGTCAGGTGGAGGTGGATCCGGCCGTGGTGAACCTCTCGGCGTTCGAGACATTCTTCCCCGAGAAACGGCCGTTCTTCATCGAGGGCCGGGGCCTGTTCCGCTTCGGCAGCCTGTGGTGCTTCTTCTGCTCGAACGTCTCGAGCCTCTCACTGTTCTTCTCGCGACGCATCGGCCGTCCACCGCAGGGGGCAAGTCTCGCGGAGGACGCGGGCGATTTCGCTGACGTTCCTGAGAACACCTCGATCCTCGGCGCGGCCAAGATCACGGGGAGAACACCATCAGGCTGGTCCATTGGGATGCTCGACGCAGTCACGAGCCGGGAGCGAGCGACCGTGTTGGCCACAGACGGCTCTCGATTCGAGCAGGACGTCGAACCCTTTACGAACTACTTCGTCGGCCGGGTCGCCAAAGACCTGAAGGAGGGCAATTGGCAGGTCGCGGGCTTCGCCAGCTCGGTCGTTCGCGACCTGAGCGACAGCGACCTCGCCCTGCGGTTGAATCGCCACGCCGAATCGTTCGGCGTCGCGCAAGACTTGTGGTGGGGCGACCGCACCTACTTCCTCATGACCCAGCTCGCCGTCACCCAGATCTCGGGTGAGCCAGAGGCAATGCTCCGGGCTCAGGAGTCGAGCGCCCGTTACTTCCAGCGGCCCGACCGAAAGCACGGCACCAACGGGCTGCTGACCGATCGGTACGATTCCAATCTCACGTCGATGCGCGGCTTCGGAGGCTACGCCCGGTTGGCCAAGCAGTCGGGCGATTGGCTGTGGGAGATTGGCACCAACTTCCGGACCCCAGGCTTCGAAAACAACGACATCGCGTTCCTGACGCGCGTAGACTACTGGTGGATGAACGCCAACCTGCTGCGGCAGTTCACCCGGCCCACCAAGTGGTACCGCGACATGAACTTCACCGTGGGTGGACAGCAGCAGTACAACTTCGACGGAGATCTCACCGATCGGCAGACGAACACGGCCTTCGGGATCACGTTCCCCAACTATTGGGACTTCTTCACGTTCTGGATCCACCGCTTCAGCGTGCTCGACGAGCGGCTGACACGCGGCGGGCCCGTGGTCCGTCGGCCGCATGTGAACTTCTACTTCTTCACGGTGTCGACCGACTCGCGGAAGAGCGTTGTGCTGGAGGTGGGCACCGACTTCGGCTGTGACGGTGACCACAAGTGCGACTGGTCGGCTGAAGCGGGGATCAGGTGGCGGCCGGCATCCAACATCACGCTGTCTCTCGCGCCCGAATTCAGCAAGGAGGAGTCAGCGCAACAGTACGTGACGGATGTCGAGGATCCGACCGCGACCACCTTCTTCGGGCGGCGTCATGTCTTCGCCGATCTCGAGCAGAAGACCCTGTCGATGAACACGCGGCTCAACGTGACCTTCACCCCGGATCTTTCACTCGAGGTATTCGCGCAGCCGTTCATCTCGAGCAACCGATTCAGCCGGTTCAAGGAGTTTGCCGCTCCGCGCCGGTTGGACAAACTCGTCTATGGCGATGATGTGGGGACGTTCACCCCCACAGCGTCGGGATACACCGTGGATCCGGATGGCGCCGGCCCGGCTGCCGAGTTCGAGATCGAGGAGCCCAGCTTCAACCTCCGCTCGCTTCGGGGGAATGCCATCCTGCGCTGGGAATTCAGACCGGGATCGACGCTTTTTCTGGTGTGGACCCATAGCCGAAGCGACGATGCCCCGGTGGGCGACCTCAGATTCCGTCGCGACTTCGACGCCCTGTTCGACGCGCCGGCCGAAAACATCTTTCTGGTAAAGCTCAACTATTGGCTTGGGTTGTGAGCGCAGGGGATTTCGCAACCGACGGGCTATCAGCAGCGGAAAAAGTGCGGGTGGTCGTCACGCCGCATGCGCTGTAACTGCTCTTCGACTTCGGGAGGTATGAGCAAGCTGTCGGCGATCGCTGCGATCTCTTCAGCCTCTTTCCAATCCAGCTCCAGCAGCGCCATCTCGCCTTCCAGCGCGAAGCGTTCGTTCTCCTCGTTGGCCGCCATCTCGATGGCGAGTCGGACCTCCAGCGGTAGCTTGAGCAACACCTTATGCCCTGGTGCCTTGGCATCGGCGACATGCGCCGCGGCCAGCAAGTACCGCAACGGATCGTCCAACGCCTCGAGGAGCCGCAGCGCCTGCTGCACGCTTCGCGGCGGGGCGCCGGTCCGATTGACCTTGGGGCTCAGAAGAGCTGTCGCGTTCACGGCCTGCGGTCCCGCGAGCACGGTCCGGCCGCTCTCGTGAGACAGCTCGAGACTCCACCCTTCGACGCTCTCCAGATCCGGACGCAACCGGATGCCCCCCAAGTTCTCGCCGTGCACGGTGAGGGTGTTGCTGCCGGCTGTCGGGATTCGGGCGATCGGCACCCGTCGCCGGGCCGAGGTGACGATCGCGTCCACCGCCTTGTAGGCCCCCCAGCCGCTGGCGGCTCGCCGATGCCGCCGAGCGAACTGGTCGCCGTAGCGCCAGGCCGCCAACTCCGGACGGAGCGGCTCCCCGATCCGCACGACCTCGAGTCCCTCGTCGAGCCGCGCCAGGCCGATGTTCGCGCTGCAGACACGCTTCCGGGCGTTTCGGAAGCGGCGTTCGCAATCCTCGACCGCCTCCCACCGTTCCTCGAACGGCGTCAGGTTCCACCGCTCGCACGTGCCACAGACCACCCAGAGCCGCCCGCGGGCGGCGTCGAAGGCGAGGCGTCGACCAACGGGGAAGTGCTCGACGACGCTGTTCGTGCCGAGGTGGCGGTTGCAGAAGAGGCAGGTGGCGTACATGCGCTCAGCATACCGGGTGGGTGTCCAGGCAAGCAAGGAGCCACGGCACTGGCCAAGCCCTGGCAGCGGACCCGGGTCGCTTGCGGCCGGGCAGTACCGGAGGGTCTGTTCCTGAATCCTACAAGGCACCTGAGATCGCGATTCCGACACCGAAGGCCACTTGCCGATTCTGAAGCCCTGCTGGGAGCGACACCCACTGGACCAGCGTGAGTGCCTTGAGGAGTGCGACCGAGACGCGCAGTCGTGCCAATACCCCGGCATCTGAAAAGCGATCACCTTCCGGGTCGTCAATGGGACGTTCCCGATTGTAGATGCCCAGCAACTCCGCCGCCCCCCCAATCCGCGGGCCGTTACCTGGCGTTGGAAGAAACCCGGCTGTTACTCCGATTCTGACACCCGTGCGCGACCCGCTCATGAGCGGGCATAGCTCAAAGCGGCCATGTTCGTCGAACGGCACCCGCGCCCCAAGCCGCACGCCGCCTTTCACTTCGCTGTCCAGATCGTCGTCCCGCCAAAGACGGCTGATGTCAAACCCACCGAAAACGTGAGATCCGCCAGCCAGAAACACTCCGGACAGGCCGAAACCAAGGTCATTGAATTGCGCCCCCGGGCCCGCGACAACCCAGGAGCCAGCTGGGACGGAAACGGCTCCGCAGGTCTGCGCCCCGACAACACCGGTGTTTGTTGCGGCGATCACCAGCATTGTGATTGGGAACAGGCCGTGCTTGAGACTCAACTTTCAGTCCTCAGCACCGCCGCTCAACGGAACTAGCGGACCTGCTGCGGTCATCGGTCGCTTCCTGACTAGTCCCTTCCGGTTTGCTCCACGCCGATGGTCCGGAGTATCTGAGTGAACTTCGCATTTGAGCGCAGATCGTCGAACAGCGGGTCGACACCGAGGAACACCAGGTGCAGCGCGCGCTCGTCGCAGCCCTTCTCGAGGTGCTGGATGGCCTCGTCGGTCCGCCCCAGGCCCAGGCACAAGACACTCAGGTAGTCGGACGGAACGTAGACTTCATTGGCTCTCGTCTCGAGGTCCCGGAGAATGTCGAGCGCTTCCTCGCTTCGACCTCCCTGGGCGCACGCGAACCCGAGATACGCGGCCATGCCGGAATGATTCTCAGATCGAGCCATGCCGCGGCGAAATGCGTCGACGGCTTGCTCCGGCATCCCGTTCTTCAGACATGCCTGCCCGAGAAACCAATTCAAGAATACGTATTCCGGGTTCAGATCGAGCGTCCTCTCGAACTGCTGGATCGCGCGGTCGTACCGACGGCTGAAATAGTGTATCCAGCCGAGTCCAGCGTTGATGGTGAGAGAAAGGGGATCGAGCTGATGCGCTCGTTGGATCATTGCGAAAGCCTCGTCGAGGCGGTTTCTCGACGCCATGTACTCGGCGTAGGCATGCAACGCTGTCGAGTCTGTCGGGTTGAGCTCGAGCGCGCGCTCGAAGGCACGCTCTGTCTCAGCCCAATCCCAGTCGTAATAGAAACTCACAAATCCCTGGGAGGTGTGTGCCTCCGGGAGCTCCTCGTCGATTTCCAGTGCCCTTGCGGCCGCCGCCCGCGCCTTCGTGAACGCGTCGTGTGGGGCTAGGAATCGATACCAAGCCAGCAGGTAATATGAGTCCGCGAGTCCCGTATAGGCGAGAGCATAGTTGGGATCTTTGTGTATTGCCTGCTCGAAGTACTCGATGCCTTTCGTGATACCACGGCGCCTGCGCGTGCTTTGCACGTACCGACCTTTGAGATACAACTCATAGGCCTCGACGTTGGCGGTGTAGCGCTTGATGCTTCGCGCGTGCTTCTCAGCCGCAAGCTGACCTTTCAGGGTCGTGACGATCGCTTCCGCGATCTCATCCTGGATAGCGAACACGTCTCCGATCTCGCGATCGTACCGCTCTGACCAATGATGGTAGCCATCGGCGACATTCGTGAGTTGTGCCGAGATCCGGAGTCGGTTACCGGCCCGGCGCACACTCCCTTCCAACACCGAGGTCACGTTGAGCTGTTCGCCGATTCGACGAATGTCTTGGCTTCTTCCCTTGAATGCAAATGCCGAAGTCCGCGAAACAACACCGAGACCCTCGATTTTGGTCAGCGCGTTGATGATCTCTTCCGTGATGCCGTAGCTGAGGTATTCGTTTTCCGGATCGGCGCTGAGGTTTGTGAACGGCAGTACGGCAATGGACTCGTCGGCCGATGCGGTCGCCCAACTGTGCGAGGTCGGGGTTCGGACTATG
>JBDHDH010000159.1:0-6991 GCA_039591615.1 Gemmatimonadota bacterium
CATTCCCTGCCCCCTCACTCGTTCACCGCGAACTGCACCCATGATCCGATCCCAGACGATCTATCGCTGGCTTCATAGATACCACATCCTGGTCTTGATCGCGGCGGCAGTCGCCACCGTAGTCGGCGCCTCATTCGCCGTGCGGTTGCCCTTCGAGAGCGACTTTGCCGCCCTGCTGCCGCGACGATTTCCGAGTGTGCAGGCTCTGGAGCGCATCAATGAACAGGTGGGGGGAACGAGCAATCTCCGGATCGCCCTCGAATCCCAGGACTTCGGCGCAGCCACGCAGCTTGCGGCGGCCCTCGAACCCAGGCTCCTCGCCAAACCCTATGTCAAGTACGTGGACTACAAACGCGACGTCGCCTTCTACCGCAAGAACGCGCTGTTGTTCTTGGACACGGCGCAATTGGATTCGCTGAACGATGCCGTGCAAGAGACCATAGATGCGGAAAAGCGCAAGCTGAACCCCCTACTCGTGGACGACCTGTTCGGCGAAGAGCCGGCAGCGGAGTCCGCCAAAGGCCTCGCGGAATGGGAAGCGGAGTACGAGAACGAGCTGCCGAAGGAGTACTACATCAACGCCGACAGTAGCGTGCTCGTCGTACGGGTCTATCCAAGTGAAAGCGACGCGAACCTGTCTTTCGTCAGGAACATGGTGAGCGACGTGAAGCAGCTCGTCGCTTCCGTTCAGCGTGAAGAGCCCTCAACCGCTGAGGTCGACGTCTTCTATGGAGGGAGTCTCCAGAACCGCGTCGAGGAGTTCGAGACCGCGCGGAGCGACATTCTCGGCACAGCCGCCTACGGCGTCGGTGGCGTGTTCCTCCTCATCGTCCTGTATTTTCGGACGCTCCTCGGCGCCTTGGTCATCAGCGTCAGTCTCCTCTCCTCTCTTGCATGGACGTTCGGCATCACCTACCTGGTGATCGGAAACCTCAATACCATCACCGGCTTCCTGTTCGTGATTCTCTTCGGGTTGGGAATCGACTACGGCATCCACATCTTCGCCCGCCACGTCGAGGGCCGTCGCGCCGGCCTGAGCTCGGAAGCGGCCGTGGAGAAGGCCGTGACCAAGACCGGGCGGGCGGTCGCAACCACCGCGGTGACGACGGCGGCGGCCTTCTTCGCCCTCACGCCGATGGACTTCAGGGGCTTCTCGGATCTGGGCTTCATTTCGGGCATCGGCATCCTCTTCGCCCTGATCGCCATGGTCCTGGTGTTACCGGCGTTGATTCTCCTGGTGGAGCGGATAGGCCTGCTGCGCATTCGCCCGAGGTCAATCAGCCGATCACGACTGACGAGGCGGCCTCTGACTTACGCGAGACCGTTCGTTTTCATCGCCACACCGGCCACGCTGGTCGCCGTCTACCTCTTCGCCCACGTGCCCTTCGAGTACGACTTCACCAACCTCCGAGCGATGAGCGAGCAACGCCGGGAATTCGGCGCCAAGATCACGGGAATCTTCACGCTCTCCGAATCCCCTGCCATCGTGCTGGCTGACTCGCGGGAGGACGTCGATGAGATCATCACCACCGTCCGCGGGAAGATGCGACAAGACACCCTGTCGCCAACAATCAAAACTGTCAGATCGATCTTCTCCCTCGTCCCGAACGACCAGGAGCTGCGGCTGGAACGGGTACGAAAGATCAGAGGGCTGGTAACCGACGAGGCTGAGGGAATCGTAACGGGTCGGGACAAGGAGCGACTCGACGAGCTGCTGGGCTATCTCCAGGTGGACGAACCTTTCACCTGGGATGACTTCCCCGTCAACGACAAGCGGCAGTTCCTCACCAAGAGCGGAGAAGTAGGCAACTTCGTGTTCGTCTACCCCAGCGTCTCAATGTCAGACGGTCGAAACGCTATGGCGTTCCGTAACGACGTCGGTGAGATCACGACGAGCTCGGGGAAAATGTTCTACGCTAGTAGCCCGAGCATCATCACCGCCGACATGTTGAGCGTGATGATTCGTGAGGGGAGGGTGGCGGTGGTACTGACTTTCGTCGTGGTGTGCCTGATCGTCTTCGCCGGCATGCGAAGCATCAAGGCAGCCGTGCTGGTGATGTGCCCCCTGGTGGTCGGGGTCCTCTGGATGGGAGGTCTGATGTACGTGTTCGGCCTCAAACTCAACTTCTTCAACGTGGTCGTGTTTCCGAGCGTCATCGGCATCGGGGTAGACAACGGCGTGCACATCTACCACCGGTACGGTGAAGAGGGACCCGGATCTCTCTGGTTCGTGCTGCGGACCACTGGCCTCGTGATCGCAATGACGACGTTCACCACCATCGTTGGCTACTCTGGCCTCATCGTCGCCACCCACCCCGGCCTGAATTCCATCGGCAACCTCGCAGTCATCGGCCTCACCGCCACGTTCCTGACCGCCGTCTTGGTTCTTCCTGCGATCCTCCAACTGCTCGAAGGCCGGCAACCAGCGGGCTCCGCCGAAGCGGCTGCTGAAGTCCAGGCTACTGCTCCTCGTTGAGCTTTCGAACGAGCTTGGCGTACATCTCGGGGTAGGACGACTTTGCCAGCTGCCGATAGAACGAGTCACGATACGTTCTGACCGTGCTTGCCCCGTCGATCACGAGATCGTATGCTTTCCATTCCCCGTCCACTGTGTGCATCTCGTAGACGATCTCGACGGATTTCCGGTCCTTGTATGCAGCCGTCCGCACCCGGGCATCATCGCCGGTTATCGTGGGCTCGTCGTAGGTCACGCTGTCCGCTCGATAGATCGATAGCTTCTTCACGGACGAGTTTCTGATCAGTTGCTCAAAGACATCCACAAACTCCGCCTTCTCCTGCTCGGTTCGCCCGTTCCAGTGCTTCCCCAGAGCCCGGCGCGACAGCTCCCGAAAATCCATCACGCTATTGATGACGTCCTTGAGTTGCTCGCGGGTTTGCTCGTTCGGCTCGTCGCCGGATCTGTCGAGGATCTGTGTGACGGCCCGGTTTCTCGCCCTGATCACCTCGACGGGAGATTGATCCATGGCTGCCCGCTGGTCCAATGCCGGGAGAGCCGGGACGAGCAACAGGCTCGCGGTCAGAGAGAAAACGATGGTGTTGGTCTTACGATTCATGGTCTTGCTCAATTGGCGAAGAGATCACGGCCCACGGCCTTCGTGAGTCGGGCGACGGCGGTATTCAACTCGAAGATGTTTTGCAGATGCTCCACTCGCATCGCGGAATTCGCCCTGAAGGCGTCGATGAGATCCCGCACCTCACCAATCCCCAGATCGAATGTCTGGGATTCGGCTCGAAGCCAGTTGTCGCTCACCTTCAGCGCCTCCTCGCTCTCCCGGAGGTTCTCCCGCGCCTGCTTCAGCTCGACGTACCCCTTCTGCACGTCCAGCCTGATGCCCGCCACGAGCGCCGAGTCCTCATGAGCGAGCTGAGCGACTTCAACCTTCGCGATTCTGACTCTATCACGCGTCCGCACGAAATTGAGATTCCAGCTCAGACCCAGAGCAAACCCTTTCCGGAAGAAATTGAACGGGTTGTACACGAAGGGGTTCCGAGCGTCAAACCGATCCGCCGCGTAATTGTATTTCAGTTGCACAGCGAGGAAGAACTGTGGGAAGTACTCACTTTTCGATGCCCTCACGAGGGACGAGCGGGCGCTCATCACCGCCTGCAGCTGGTCGATCTCCGGCCGGTTGCTGAACGCCATCGCGACGTAGGGCTCGAGGCTGTCTATCGTCACGCTCAGCGGAACCAGTTCCTCCGCTGCCACGTCCAGATCGACCGCGTCATCTAACCCCAAGGCGGTCCGCAACGCGGCAACACCTAACGTGACTTTGTCCACCGCCTCGCGGTGTCTCTTGCCGATTTCATACTTGAAGACCTGTAGCTTGAACAGGTCGTTTTGGGTCACTTCATCGGATCCGGCATCGAGCTCCTCCCTCAGCCTGTTCTCGGCCTTTGCCAGCTCCGCCATCGCATCGTCGGCTACGTCGAGGAGCTCCTTGCCCAACACGAGGCCCCAGTATAGTTCCCGCACCTGGAACAGCACCGTCGCCTGCTTGCTAGCCACATCCGCCTCGCCAGCCTCCACACCGAACGCTGCCGCATCGCGCAGGCTCCGTAACCTGCCGAATGTCCAGAGCGGCTGCAGCGCGTCCAGGGTGATTTCCGTGAAGGGTCTGAGATCGCCGAAGCCCGCTATTGTGTCTGGCGATGTCAGCACCCCCGTCGGCGTGAACGCGGCCCGCGCCCGGGGTACGGCGGTCCAGATGTTCCGCAAAGTGAGCTCGGGCAGAAAGCGAGCGTGCGACGCTTGGGCGTGCCTGAGTTGTGCCAACTCCAGGTTATCGGTCGCCCGCTGCACCTGGACGCTGTTCCCCAGCGCCAGCTGCTCGCATTGAGCCAGGCTCAATACCAACTTCCCGCTCTCCTGGCCGAGGCAGACGGTGGCCGGCCAGCACGAGGCGAACAGGATGCAAACGGCCATTCGATCACTCATGGGCATCCTCGATGCCTACTGGGCCTCCAGGATCTCCCGAACGCCCGAACTCACGGTCGAGTCCGCGCTGCGCAGCGCCCGGATATCGTCGTAGTCTGCATAGGCGTGGGCCCTCATCGAATTGGCATCGGACAGGATGCCAATGGCAACCGCCTCCCTCGGTGGCCGTCCGCCGAACGTGTCCCGGTAGGCCTGTGCGAGGTCGAAGACGTACGTGCGCCACTCGCCTATCGAATCTGTCCCCGTCTCTGCCACGACCATCCAGGGCTTCCCGAGACCGCTCCGCTGCATCGTCGAACCCACGGGGAGTGTTGAGCTCCACACATACTTCACGGATTGTGGGATCAGGCCGAGGAGCTCCCGGTACACGAAGTAGACGCCGGCGGCGCTGTCGACCTTTTTGTTGAATCGTTCGTCGGCCCCCTCGGGGATCTCGTGAACGCGCCAGCGGAATGACACATACGGGTACTCCCGCAGATCCCACTTCACATCCTTGGCGATGATCACCGATTCCCCTTCGTCCCGGGCTGCGAGATACTTGTTGTCCTGCTCCTGTTCCACCTTGTACGGCTTGCGCTTCCGGTCGTCCTGGCTCTTCCACTGCCAGCCGACCGGAAGCTGGCCCACCGTATCATCTTCGAAATCTTCCAATATCACGAAGGGGGCATCCTCCAGCTTGGCCACCAAATAGGCAAACGAGTACCTGTCGAGCAGACGCGTGGCGCGGCGAGCATAGGAGCCGGTAAGGCTGTCGTCATCCACCTCCACGTCGCTCAGCTGCCATTTACCATCTGACATCCTGGACATGTACACCGTGAGGGCCAGCTTCTGGTCGCGTGTTTCAAGCAAACACGTGACTGTTGCCTCAGCACCGCGCTCATCAACGTTGTCGATCATGAGCGACGGCATCCCGCCGACCTCCTCTACATACGAGACGATCCGGTTCTTGAGCGACATCTCGAGCGCGCGGGCAAATTGCTCGCGCTCCCGCGGGGTGAGCGAGGAGCCAGCATCCGGAAGGACCTTGGAGGCGAGATCGTCGGAATCGAGCAGGGCGCCGAGGATCACGAGGAATTGCTGGGTAAAGGCACCGTCGCCGATGGCCTCTTTCCGGTCCATCAGGTCACGCCACTGCGCGAAATGGGACTCAACGGTCGCCCGCGGATCAGCCGTGTCGAGCTGGGGCTGCGGATCCAGACTCGGCCCGTGCGGCGCTAGAGCCAGGAGGACCGTGGCCAGAGGCAGATAGCTTACGTTCTTGGAACCGGTCATCGCGCTCGTCGTCATGAGATCTGGCAGCTGGATTTGTCAAAGCACAGCGGTGATCCGGGCCGCCAATTGCGCGCCGGGGCACCCCGCAGCCGCGGTGAGCGCGAAGCGGGAAATGGGCAAGGATCCGCCCCGGCTTGCTGCCGCCGGCAGTGGAGGCTGGAATACAGCCGCGATCGCGGGACGCCCCTCGGGACTCGCATGAGCCAAAATACCCACTTCCCACACCAGAGGATCCACCACAGCGACTTGCGCGCCCGCTCACCCGCGGGTACCCGTCGGCCCCAGGACATCTTCGACCAGCGGCGAAACTGACGCCAGCTCGCGATATCGCCAGAGCTCCCGAGCGACCCCCCGAACGGGAACACGATCACGGGACCGGAGGTTTCAGCCTCCGCACGCGACGCCAGGATAACACAGCAAGGCCGTCTGAGGAAAGTCACGACCCGCTGCCCTGGGAACACGGGAGTTCGTAGTAGTCAACCACACAGACTGCGGCATGTTGACGTCAACCGCCGAAGCTCTCGGCTGCCGGCAACCGGGTCCCGAGCTGGAGGCGACGCCCCTAGTCCCTCCACCCAAGCCGAGCTAGTTTCACCGCGAGGATCCATCGCGCACCTCACTCTTCCACACGAGTTGCCAGAGGAACGACGTGGCGATCATCGAGAGCTTCAACAGGGTAGTCGATCTCGCACGCGACCTTGGGCATCCCGATCTCAAGAAAGCCCTGATGGAGGTGCGCGAGCAGCTCAAGGAGCTGATCGCCGAGAATCAGCGGCTTCGTGAGGAGAACAAGAGCCTCCGGGCACGAGCCGAGAAGAGAGCGGACGGCGGACCTGCCCCAGCCAGTGTGAGGTTCGAACGCGGTGCGTACTGGCAGGTCGACGAGGACGGTGTGCTCCGCGGCCCGATGTGCCGCCGATGCTGGGAATCGAAAGAGGACCTGCACCGCTTGGTGCAGCAGATGGAATCCTACTTCATGTGCTCCGACTGCGGGTTTGTCGCCCGTCTCCAGGGCGTGAAGCCTACGTGACTACTCCGCCGCAGTCGCCCGAGAGGGTTTTGTCGGACGGCAAGCGGCGCTGAGCAGCGCGTACAAGACAGCGGCCGCGGCACGACACTGCTGCTCCGATTGAGTGACTCCTTTCCGTTTCCCGTGAAACATCGTTGTGCACGATGACCACACGTTCTGTGACTTCCGTCACGGCAACGCTCGTTGCACGTCCGACTGTAGTACGATCGTAACGCGTCCTCGCGATCGCGTGC
>JBDHDH010000160.1:0-8533 GCA_039591615.1 Gemmatimonadota bacterium
CTGATGCTCCTGTTATACTGAACGCCCTGGCCCAGTCGCAAAGATATGAAACTCTCGAGGCAACGCATCATCTTAGCCAGCCGATTCTCGGAGCGGCGTTCTCCCCATTCAGCGCGGTAATACTCGTCGTTGCCAACTGGGAGCTGCGCAGCGTCCATTTCGAAGACTCGCCGTAGGACGATCTGGCGGTTGTCGGCTGGCAGTCCGGCAGTCGCGCCGACATGGTATCCGAGCGAGCTCAAGACACCTTCATCGCGACGGAAGGAGTCCGTGGTTACGCTCGACGTCGGTTTTGGAGTTGCCCTCTCGACTAGCGTCGGTAGCCGATCCAGAGCTTCCATACGACGCTCACCCGTCTTTGACACCAGCTCGACGTAGTCTCCAAGGATCTTGACTATCCGGTAGTCGCCGGCTGCTTGAGACAGCGTGGCTGGTAGCCGCACCCAATCCCCAACATTCATGGTGGTTCCCCCGCGAGGCGCTATCACATGTTGAGAGTGCACAGCTTGCTGGTAACATGGAGTCGGTCAAGACCCGTGGCTCACAGCGGCGAACGGCTTTCACGAAATGGACTACCAAGCAAGTATGTGGCGCTCGACGTCCATCAAACAACCACGGTCGCCTCCGTGCGAGAACAGAGGGTGGGGAGATCCCACGGAGTATCGTGCCGACGGCAAAGCTGGCCAACATCGAGCTGGGGTGAGTTCGGAATTGTTGCGGGGAGGGCGGGTTGCGCGTGACGATGACATTCGCGGCTACTCGCACCGCCCCCGCCGCCGATCTCGAGGCAAACAATCAAACCCGCCAATTCCCCACAGTCCGACGCCCTCCTCACGCGCCAGATGCTGCGCGGTCGTGAACCAGTCCACGTACTGCACGTTCGGCGGATAGGTGAGGACCACGGCCCAGCCCTGGCGCACCAGAGCCCAGTTTACCAGCAAGCCGTCAGCCCAAACGTATGCCAGCATCCGCCCGTAGCGGTCTCGGAGCTCAACATGCGGCTCTAGCCCCACAATCGTGGCGTTCTCAAACAGAGACCAAAGCGCCTCGGTTGCCATCTCAGCGTACGGCTCCTGACTGGCCTCCGGCGTGTCCATCCCGATCAGGCGCACCCTCCCGATGCGACGACACTCGATGGTGTCGCCGTCCACGATGCGGGTCAGCTCGCAAGGAGTCGTCTCGCGGACTGGCTGCGCCGGACCCTGCGCGAGCACACCCGCGTCCGCCGTCGTTGGAGTGTTCGGCGGGAGACTGCTGGTGTGATCATGCGCCACCCGCCAACCGGAAGGTGTCCGGACGTAGACCAGGGTCATGGCGCCCCGGACAGGCAGATCGGGTTGGCTCCCAAACACCCAGACGTACCGGAAGAACGCGACCGCCGCCCCGCCTCCCAACGGAAGCACCGTGACCGAGTCAATGGTCATCTGGATGGTGCCGACAGCGTCGTAGACCTCCGTGAGCAACTCGGCGATGGTCTCCCATCCCTGGTACACCTGCCCGTCGCCGAGACTACCTGTTGTGGGATCACGGAGGTAGAGCGCGGCGAGGGCATCGGCGTCGGCGCGATTCACGGTCTGGACGTAGCGGGTGACCTCGGCTCGAATCTCACCGTCTACCTCCTGACTGTGAACGGCCGGCGGGAGAGCCAGAAGCGTCGCCGACAAGAGTAGCCGCCTGTGCCGGAAGCAGATCGAGGTACTCAGGAAGGCGGGCACAGATACGGTCACTGCGGTGCTGGCACGAGCACATCCCCTCGTTGTGGCACGGATCAGGATCGAGGCATCACGCGCGGCCGCAGAATCAAGATGCTGATTAGCCCGCCGACGGCAGTGACGAAGGCCATGATCGCGCCCACCTGCTCGCCTGTGAGCTTCAGCCCGAATGCGACGAGCAACGCAATGAGGGCTTCGATCACCGCGATGATCGCGCTGACGATGGCGACTGGTTCCCGTCTCATGTGTACCTCCCGGGCTCGATTGCTCTTGCACCGGACTACGGAATGTGGAATTCGGCCACAACTGGCGCGTGGTCAGACTCGGGAAATTTAACGTCCGTTCGAAACGCACCGGATTCGTCCGGAAGAACCTCGTTGTGGATCTCGGCATGTCGAAAGAATCCCAGCAACGGTCTCGACGCCAAGATGTGATCCAACATTTCTCCCCGGCCGAGGTGTAGCAGTGAGTATCGCGATGGTTCCGGAACGTTGTATTCGCACGGGACCAGGACACGCGGACCGTGGTCGGGATTGCCGGTTTCCTCGACCGGTCCGCAAATCGCCCGCACGGGCACATCGTCGTTGTCCGAATTGAAGTCCCCGCAGACAGCGATAAGTGCACCCTCGCCCTCGTTGTCAAAGATCTCATCCACGAGTAGCCGGGTTTGCAGCGCTTGGCCGACGCGCTTCATCGCGGAGACGAAACTGCCCTCGGCCCATGCCGACGCCGTCCGCCAGGTGAAGTTGTTGATCTTCTGGCCCGCCACGCTCGTCGCGATCTTCGATTTCAACCCGCGACCCCCTGAACCCCATTCAGGCTGAGGGAATAGGCAATCACGGCAAAATGTCGGCATTTCACGGGCTTCCGAGCGTCAGCAACGACATTCTGCCGGACTCCATGCCGGACTTTGCCGGAACAAACGGCAACCATAACGGCAACCGTCGGGCCCAACCCCTTCCGCCGCATCAACGCCGGAGACGGCAGGTAATCAGGCGAGGGGTGGCCCAGCGGCCGGGTGGCCGGAAGGGTCCAGGGCCTGGGGGCAGGGCCGGATGATGGCCGCTGTGACGGGGCACGAGATGGGAGCTTCCCCTCTTTTTTTACCGAGTCGCTAAATCCCGCCCGTCGGGGTCAGGAGTATACCTGCGTTATTATCAGGAGGTTCTAGAACAAGTAAACGCGAGGACCATCATTAGGATTCGAAGCATTGTGTATTCGAGGCTCTTAATAGTATTCAAGGAGTAATGATGATAGCCCGAACATACGGCTCAGAATTGGGGTTCTTCTCGCGCGGGACCGGTAACCCCGTGAGCGGGTTGCGCGCGAGGATGCGGGAACCGGTCGCAGGCGGCCGAGGTGGGTGGGGCGCCACGCGGTGCGGGACGGCGCGCGACGCGTGGTCCCCATCTGGGCCAGCGCCAGCACGTACTTTCTCTGTTGAGGGTCGGCGCTGTACGGCTGTTCGACCAAGGTACGGTGCGGCGTGCCCAGAGGGCCGTGGCGGATTTTTTCCTTTCTTATCTTACGGTACAGCTCGCAGGGTCCAGCCGGTGGGTGCCCGCGGGGGGCACCGAGCCCGGGCAGCGGCCCACCGGCACGCCTCCCGCTCGATCACATCGGCCCCGTGGGGACGCATCGCAGGCTGCAGCAGGGTGGGGTCCAGGGGCGATTGGTAGGTGGGGGAGCTGGTGGAACCGCATTTCCTGTTTCCTTTCATCCAGTACTTGCCCACAACACTGAAGTATTTCATTGCGCGTAACTGGCCCTTGGCGCGCCGCATGTTCCGCAATCCGAAGCTCGCGCGTGAGAATGCAGAGACGATCCGCTTGCTCACGCAACGAGAAATGCGAGAGCTAATTCCTGAAGCAGACCTCTACGTCGAGCGGGCGATGGGGCTGGCGAAGTCATTCACCGCCTATCACGGCTTCGATTCGGTCCCCACGCCGTGGAACGAGGCCACGTAGCCCACTAAACGCCGGAGGAGACAATGAGCACAGCAGTGGAAATCGGCGAGCTTCAGCCGACCTACGATGCGCTGGTGGAGGCCGCCCTAGCTCAGGACGTAGAAGGATACGCCGCTCAATTTGTAGAGGATGGGGTGCTCATGGTGCCGCATAGTCCGGCAGTACGCGGACGAGATGCACTGGCCGATTGGTTGCGGAGCTTCTTCTCAGACTGGACTATCGAAGTCGATTCCATGGCGTTCGAGGGTGTTTCTGTCGGCGATCAGGTGGCATACACGTGGTGGAACGCAGCAGGCACCTACGTATCAACCGACGGTGAGAGAAACCCCTTCGACCAGAAATACCTCGACGCCCTGGTGCGAGAACCTGGAGGCCCGTGGCGCTTCGCCGCTCACATGGCGAACAGCAACGGTGATTCGAGTGGCATTTGGCAGTCCTGGCGCCCCTGAGCAGGGACCGGCTTCTCCGGAGGCACCCGTCTGATGTCTGATCCGGTAAGGCGCCTCAACACCGCACTCTCTGGCCGCTACCGCATCGAGCGCGCACAGGTTGACAGACGGGAACGATACCGGACACATCCGTTCGGACGTGTAAATTGAGGCGCTATCATCGCCCCAGAACCGGCGTACCACTCCCGGCATCTCACGACGGCCCGCACGGTTGAGGCGTCCCAGCGGCCTCCTCGCTTGGTTGGGGCCGCTTCGACACACCCCACTTGGGCCGCATCAAAACGAGGCGGGGTGCTCCCATCCTGGATCACTGCGCGCGCACGCTGCCCCCGGGTCGCGGTCACCGGAACGACCGAGTAAGTTGGCGGATCCCGTTCTCCCATCAGACCCGAGGAGTCCATCATGCGGCTCACCTCCGCCCTGGTCCTGTCGCTCGCTGCAGCCGCAGCGCCGTCGTCCGCCCAGCAGGACGTCCAGATCCAGACCGTGGCGGTCGCGCCCGGCGTGCACATGCTCGTTGGCAGCGGCGGCAACATCGGCGTCTCGTCGGGCCCCGACGGCGTGTTCGTCATCGACGATCAGTACGCGCCGCTCACCGAGAAGATCGTTGCCGCCATCCGCGGGTTCAGCGACCGGCCCATCCGGTTTGTCGTGAACACCCACTGGCACTCCGACCACGTGGGTGGCAACGAGAACCTGGGCAAGATGGGCGCGCTCATCGTGGCCCATGATAACGTGCGGGAGCGGATGAGCGTGGAGCAGGTGATGGAGGTTTTTGGACGGACCGTTCCGCCCTCCCCCGATCAGGCCTTGCCGGTCGTGACCTTCGGCGAAGCGGTCACGTTTCATCTCAACGGGGACGAGCTTTACGTGTTCCACGTGCCGCACGCGCACACAGACGGCGACGCCATCATTCACTTCCGCAAGGCCAACGTCGTGCACATGGGCGACACGTTCTTCAACGGCCTCTACCCGTTCATCGACCTCGGGAGCGCGGGCAACGTCCGAGGGATGATCGCGGCCGCGGATGCGGCGCTAGCCGTCGGCGATGCCAATACGAAGATCATCCCGGGCCACGGACCGCTCGCGTCGCGGGCGGATCTCGAACGCTATCGCACCGTGCTGGTCACCGCGCGAGACCGGGTAGCCGCCGCCCTGGCCCAGGGCCGCACGCTGGACCAGGTCAAGGCCGCCAAGCCCATGGCCGAGTACGACGAGGCATGGGGCGGAGCGTTCATCAACCCCGCGCAGTTCGTGGAGTTCGTGTACCGGAGCTTGGAAGGGTCGCGCTAGAGGAACCAACTCCGCCTCAGGCGTCTCAACAGCCGGCATACCAGTGGTTTCAAACTCTCATATACAAGGCGGCGGGCGAGATCAAGATGACGGAAGCCGCAAATGAGGACGACGCGATGCAGGGCGGAAACACAAGGGTAACGGGACTCGGACGAGCGCTTCTTACGAGCAAGCTGGCGCAGGTGGGTGAACTCGCGGTCGTGTTTCTCGTTGCCTTGGCCGTGATCATGGGCGCCGGACCACTGGCTGGAGAGAATCCACTCGCGCGTCAGGGTGTTGTCTGGGTGGCCAATGTGCTGATGCTCGTCATGGTGTGGCTGGGCTTGCGCGTGCGCGGGCAAGGTTGGGGTCACTTTGGGTTGAGTTTACGCCTCGCTAGCCGGCGCACCGTCGTCCGTGCCGTCTTGCTATCCTTCGCAGTCTTTGTTGCTGGGGTGGCTGCGTTTGTGTTGGGAGCGGTCGTGATGGCAAACATTGTCGGCACGCCGGAAGGCGCCGACATGAGCGGGTACGACTATCTGCACGGCAACCTACCGATGTTGATCCTCGCGCTCGTGGCGGTCTATATCGTCTCCTCGTTCGGTGAGGAGGTCATCTATCGCGCCTTTCTGATCAACCGAATTGCGGAGTTGGGGTCGGGCGGCAAAGCGGCGTGGAGGCTGGCCGTCGTGATCAGTTCCATAGTGTTCGGCCTCGTTCACGTTGACTGGGGATTGGCCGGGATAGTGCAGACCGGCTTCATGGGATTGGTCCTCGGCGTGTCCTACCTTCTCGTTCGGCGGAATCTGTGGGTGACGATCCTCGCCCACGGATACATGGACACGATTCTGATTCTGCAAATGTATTTCGCAGCGGGCCAAGGTGTGGCGGATTAGTGGCCGCCCGTGACGTATCACGACAACAGTAAGCCAGCAGTGGGCACGTGAGACCAGCTGTTCGCCGTACTGCCCGCCGGTTAACAAGCCCATGAAGCTGTCGGCGCCATTCGTTTGATAAGGAAATCATTGAGTTGTGAGCCTAGCCAGTCCAATGAACGTTCAGCGTCCTAGCGCATGGCGAGAAGTAGCGCCGCAGCTTATGGGCAGATCCGTTATACGGACAACCTGAGAGTGAAGAGCAGCGGTTCTCGGGGCAAGGTCGTGAGACATTTCTGATAGGGAAGCAGTCAGCCTGAAAGGAGAGCTCGATGAAGCGCATGCTGTTGTTCCTGGGAGTAGCATCGGCACTGGTTGTCGCGCTCAGCTTGCTTGGTGGCCGGATGCTGAGTGCACAGGACCTGTTGAAGAGCGGGACCGTGCTGCAACGCACTGAACTCATCAGCGCCAAGGGGATGGAAGCCATTTTGGTGCTCCGCGAGCTGCCACCGGGTGGAGAGAGCGGCAAGCACACCCAGTCCGGCAACGAGATCGTCTACATAATGGAGGGCGCGGTAACGCTGGAGGTGCAGGGTAAGGCCCCCGTGACTCTCAAGGCAGGCGAGGCGTTCCAGACGGTGGTCGGTGAGGTCCATAATGTGAAGAACGCCAGCGCCAGCGCGCCCAGTAAGGCGCTCGCCTTTTGGGCACTGCTCTCGAAAGCCTCGCCATTCCGGCGAAGTAGATTCACAGCTTCTTGGCCTCACTCAATTACTGTCGCCGGGTAACAACCGCGTGAACCCGCATGCGTTAGGCTCACTTGAGCGGTGACGAGACAGTCCCATGCACGATAGATAGCTTATTCAGTCCTACGTAAACAATTTCCGGCGGCACCTCTCTACGCATCTTAAGCCCGGAATCGGCTTGCGCTGCACGGTATACCCGGCTCAAGGCAGCGGGGCAATTTTGGATTTTCGAATGGCAGAGGGTGGGACCAACCATGATTCGTACGAGGGAATATCCAGCACCGTCAACGATACGCTGAAAGCGCTCAAGCAAAAACTCGTTGGTGGCAACATCGACCGCAGGTGGGTGCCGGCGGGCCCAAGGGCCCTGGGGGCTGATGGCTGCCGGTGGCTGGACGGGCTGGTGGTTCGATGGATGGTGGCGCTCGATAGTGTAGCGGTCGGAGATCGCGACCGCTAGCCGCTGGCTGATCTCGCTCAGTTCCCCACCTTCGCCTTCAACTCCTCGAAGAAGTTCGTGACCACGTTCAGCGTCGTGGTGGTTGGCTCCCCGACGCTCCGCACGACGAGGATGCGAGAGCCGTCCGGAGACACCGCGTACTCCAAGCCCGGCAAGTTCAGGTACTCCCCCTCAGCAAAGAACTCCGGCTCTCCGAATGGCTGCTCCACCGAGTCAGTCAGCGGGACCCAATACCAGCGTTGCTTATCGCGGTAGTACACGCCGTCGCCTTTGGGTGACCACACGGTCTCCTCCGCGCCGTCTCTCGACAAACGAACGGGCCGGGGAGCGTCTTCTATCGGGTACACGAGCGCGTACGCCTCGAGCGGTCCCGTCGCGTTGGACGTATACGTGAGCCAGCGCTGGTCGGGTGAGAGCGACCCAAAGACCTCTGCTCCTTGAAGTGGCACGAGCAGGGAACCGACCTCTTCGATGCTGTTGGCGTCCGCCAGATCATCTTGGTCCACGAGCCAAAGATCGCGCCTTGAACCAAATCTCCCGATCAACAGCCTACCGTCCGACAGCACCTGCTGCACGGACAGTCTCTCCTCACCCTGATAGATGATATCTCCCCCGCTGGCCGCGTCAGCGTCGATGCGAATAGTGCGCTCCTTCTCGTCCCTGAAGTTCGCGTATATGAACCGCGAAGTGCTGTCCCACGTCCACGCGACGTGGGCACTATAGTCTCCGGCCCAGACTTGGTGCCGGGCTCTCTGAAGGTCGAAGAACCATAGCTGGCGCACCCCGGCCCCGGTGGTGACTGGTGCCGCCACCCGACTCCCATCCGGTGACAGGCTGAACGCCCCAACATCCTCCCGTCCGTTCGGGAGCATAAAAAGAGAGAATACGTGTTAGCGTTCGCGGAGTGCGGGAACCGGTCGCAGGCCGCCGAGGTGGGTGAGGCGCCTCGCGTGCGGGCGCCAGCCGCCTGGGGGCGATCGGCGGGGTGGGTGGGCTGGTGGCTGATCGGTCGCGGCGCCCTGGCGCCGTGCCCGCTGCCTTCCGAGAGCGCG
>JBDHDH010000161.1:0-8935 GCA_039591615.1 Gemmatimonadota bacterium
GCGAGCCGGGCAGCGGGACGGCCGTCTCCCTGTATTTCCCACTGGCCATGGACGAAGGGAGCCGGCCGGAACGGGAGGAGCCGGCTCCAGCGCCGTAGCTCCCGCGTCCTGACATACTGGCCAGCTTCGGCGTCCGACGCCACTATCTGATTACACAGGTTCGCTGGCGCGTTTCGGAGGAACTGGGTCACCGGCGTGCGGGTGATGTGAGATGAGTCACGGAACGGCGGCCGAGGACGTGCTCCATTGCCTCTGTTCCGACAGTTCGCGGAACTCGGGGATAGGAGGCTGCAGCCATGGAAGAGGACCACGGGTCCTGGGACGACCTGGCGCTCGATGAGCGAATTCTGCGGAACTATCCGGTGGACGAGGACACCGCTCACCTCATCGCCCAGCGATTCCTGGAACTGGTGTTTGATACGGGAGCGTCGGCCCGCGACGCCTACACCGGCCGCCAGCTTCACGAGCTGTTAGACCAGGCGGCCGAGATGGTGCTGCTGCAAGGAATAGCCCCCTAAAGCCGGCCGAGGACCTGACAACGCCGGTTCCGGCGCCGTTTACATGTTCGTCCTCGGTGCTTCCTTGTCGGGGTCCGCCAGGATGGTGCGCTGAACGCCATAGAGCCCCAGCAGGAGCGGGATCATCCACATCCCGAGGAGCTCAGCGAGACTCCCGGCCTTCGGCGTGACACCCAGCGAGCCAAGTGACAGCACCCCACCAGCATACAAGCTCCAGTGTGGTCCGCTGTGTCCCCGCATCGTCATCCTACCTCCTTCCCGTGCCCTTCCGCCCGCCGTCTCGCATGGTGCTCGCTGCCGGCGTGGCCAGTCGGTGTGGGGCGCGTCCACTCGGATTGCAGGCCGCGTGCCAGGGGCGGCTGTGATCGTCTCGCTGAGTGGTCCAAATGGGGGTGCAAGCCGCGCCGCTGCCCCCGTCGCGTCAGGGCGGGTGGCGCCACCGCGGGCCTGGGCCTTCGTCCCCGCTGCCGGCCGTGAGCGTGTCCGCGACCGTGCCACGCGAGCTGCTCGGCGATGGTGAGGGCCCGCCTGATGGCTGGTCGGAAGCGCGTCAGGTCGCCCGTGCACTCGTCGTGGATGACCCGCAGGCGCTGCACGGTTTCGTTTTTTCCCGCCGGGGGATCACCCGACAGTCGGCGACGGAGCGCGAAGAACTTCCGCCAGAGGTGCAAAGCAGACGGCCTGGTTGGGCCAATTATGACGCGCAGCGCGTCTTCGGCGTCACGCAGCGTGTTCCAGACCGCCTCTTGCGGGAGCGTTGGGGTTGACCATTCGTGAGGGCTCACCTGCGATAATGCACCGACGCGTGGGCGATGGCTAGGGAGCCGACGGGCGACGGCCACGCCACGGCGCAGGGTTGAGGAGAGGTCGCGCGATTTTTCGACGCTGCGGGCGAGCAATGCACCGTGTTCGTCGCGTATCAGGTCCCACCTTCACGTCGGCAGATGCACTTGCGGGTCGAGCGGGTGAGGCCCGGGACTGCGCTCCGTGCTGTTACCCGATTTGAGACGTGGCAGGCGGGACCCCGCCGCTCACGGCGTCGACGGTCGGCGAGAAGAAGTCCACCCCTCGTGGAGTGGCTGAAGCAGGGCGGGTTGGCACAATGATTCCGGCAACATCTCGGCGGGTGGGGTGGGCGCCCGGTGCATCCGCTGCCGCAGTACGACCGCGACCGTCTGCGCTGGTGCTCAACCAGCTCGCCTGCGCCTTCATCGCCGACGCGCTCGTCGGCTGGGAGGGCGTTGCCCAGGAGGCGCTCGACAGCCCTGAAAACTGAGGGCTGTGGACAGAAAACGTCCGGCGGCTGTCGGCCCCATGACCACCGCGGCTACCCCCCCATGGTGACGCGCTGTCCGAGCTCTTCGTAGACCGTTGCAACACTGGCGTTCAAGCGGTGCACCTCGTCGTCGTTCGTCGAAAGGCGCCCGATGTCCAGGTCCACCAGCACCTGATGCCACAGCTCCACGGCCCGCCGGAGTCGGAACTGTGCCACCACCGACTCGTACCCGCTGTGCTGTTGGCTCGTGAGCACAGCCCAGAGGCTGATGCGGATGTCGTCGATTCCGGCTCGGAAGTCTTGGAGCACGTCGCGGGGCGGGTTGTCGCACCCGAGGATCTCTTCTTCGAGCATTTCGAGGGCGGCCTTCGTTTTTGCCAGTCGTTGTACGAGCGACTCCGGTACCGGTGACATAGGTGGCTTCCTCCTTCAGCTGGGACAGCCCGGCGCGCGGTCGTTCCGAGCGCTGCGTGTCGGCTCGTCGACGGGCGGTGGGTTCGCGATGGACCGCTGGATCGCCGTGCGCGGAGCCGTCGCTCCGGATCGGGCCACCAGAAGGATCCCCGCCATGCGGGACGTGGCACGTTCAGCCCGCCGCGTGCCTGCTCAGTCACCGCGCCGTCCGTCACATCGATCACACGCCGTCACGCCAGGAACCCGCCCACCGTTGCGGCGCCGGCGCCGTAGCAGCCTCAGGTGCAGAGAGTCCCCTCTCCGAGCAACCCCAGGAGCCTACGCGGCCTCTTCCGCCAGGTGGGCAAGGTGCTCGCGGGTGTCGTCCAGCGCGGTGCAGAACGACTGATATTCCGGCATCGAACTGGTGAGGAGCCCGCCAGCAATATCCGACCGGATGCTGCGGCACATTTCCATGAGCCGCGTGATCCGAAAGCGGGCCAAGACCACGGAGTGCTGGAAGTTCTTCGCTTCGACGGCGGTCAAGACGGCCCACGCGCTCAGGCGGGTATGATCGAGCGTCGACTTGAAATCCTCGAGCCCGTCTGGACAGGCGTCGGCCTCCACAAGCTGTTCTTCGACCTCCGCTAACGCCTGCTTGACCCGGCACAGCCGCTGGCTCAAGTCCTCATTGGACATTGGCACCTCACTCCACGCCCGTCGTGACGGAGCGCCAGGTATCGGGATAGCGGAAACGCCGGTCGCAGCGTGTGACGCCGGGACCGCTGGCCGCCGCTCAGCTTGCCGCCTTCGTCACGTGGGGCTCCTTGCGCGCCTCGGCGACGGCGGCCTGCATGCGGCTGGCGAGGTCACGCTCCTCCCGCAATGACACAATGAGCGCTTCCGCCTGTTTCGATTGGAACTCCAACACCCCGGCCTGTTCGACGACCCGATCCACGACGGCCCGTTGCCCCTCGAGATTCTCGATCGTGGAACGAAGGTCTCGGAGCAGCGCGTCCAAACGGGCGAGCTGCTTGCCAGCCGTCTCAATCTGGCGCCCACGGTGCTCGAGCCGCTCCACCACCCCGTTGGCGTCAGCCAACCGGGTGAGCGCCCCATCGAGCAGCTGCCGGGTCTCGTCCACGTCCTCCCGCGCCCCGGTGATCGACCGCACGTCGTCCATCGTGCGCTCGGCCAGCTGGAACAGCTGCTCGATATCGCCCCGCAGGGCATCCACCACCCCCTGGCGCCCAGCAACCTCGTCGAGGGCCCGCCGCAGCTCGACGTCTGTCAACTCCCACTTCGCCAGCTGCGCCTCGAACTGCTGCATGCGTTTTTCGACGAACCGCAACGCCGAGGCACGCTCATCGAGTTGCTCACTCAGCGTATCGAGCCGCGCGCCGCGGGCCTCGGCCGTCGCCAACCCGGCCGTCAACGTCTGCGTTTGGTCCTGCAGCGTCTGGGCGAGCCCCGCCGCTTCCTGCCGGAGCGCGGAGGCCCGCTCTAACTGCGCGGTCGCCTGCTCGAGCGCCGTCTGCCGCTGCTCCACCTCTGCCCCCACCTGCCGCACGCGTTCCGACAGCGCCTCGACATCCAGTGCCCGCTGCTCGGCGCCGGTTACGGTCTCCACGATCTCCGCCGACCGCCGCTCGGCGTCCTCTACGCGCCGCGTGACCCCGAAGATCGTCGTGGCCACCCGCTCGGCCTGGTCGGCCTGCAACGTCAGCGAGACGAAGCGTTGGTCCGCCGCTGTCATCCGCCCCTCGAACTCTTTCGCGCGCTCCTCCAGCTGGGCACCCAGGGTCGTCAGGCCCGCCAGCCGTCGGTGGAGATCCTCCACGAACTCCCGACGCGACTCGAACGCCTTGGCGCTCGCCGTCACGCGCTCCACGTCCTTGGACAGCAGCTCGACCTGTGGTCGCATCCGGCTCACCTCGGTGACGTTCGCGTGCAGGGTGCCGAGGGACTGGTCGACCTCAGCGAGCCAGGACTGCGTGTCGCTCTGCGCCTCGCGGAACCGCTGCAGTTCGCCGTGCGCCACCCGTATCTGCTCGAGCGCGTCCCGCATCCCTTCCCGGCTCCGGTTGAGTTCGCGGAGCTCCTCGAGCGCCCCCTCGACCGCCGGACGCGCGTCTTCGATCCGACCCACCCGCTGCGCCAGCTCGCCGGCCAGTCCATCGAGGCGCGTCACCTCCGCACCAATCACACGGACCTTTGACGCCTGCTCCGCGAGCTGCTCCACCTCCTTGCTCATCGCGCCGAGGCGCGTCCCCAGACCGTCGGCACTGGCCTGCACGTTCCCGATCGCCTGGCGCGACGCGTCCAGGGCCCGGAACCGCTCCTCGAAATCCCCGAGCCCCCCTCGGAGATCGACGATCCGCTGACTCACCGTATCCAGACCGCGATTCTCAAGCTCGAATCGCTCGACCGTTTTCCGCACGTCGTCCCGCAGCGCGGACAGGTCATCTCGCGACGCCTGCACGGCGGCGTCGAGCGCACCTTGGTGGCCCGCCACCTCCTGGGAGCGCTCGAGCACCTCCCGATGCACGGCCTGCACCTCCTCGACCTCGGCCGCGAGCCCAGCGAGCCGGGCTGCCCTCTCGTCCTGCCTCTCCAGCTCGCTATCGATCTGCCGCATCGTGTCCTGGAGGTTCGCTGCCTGGCTGGCAGCCCGGTCCACCGCCTCCCGCTGCTGCTCCAGCGCCGCGATCTTCTTCGTCACGTACCCCGCCAACGTGTTCAGCGTCTCGAGCTGGTGCGTGGTGGTGGGCACGCGTTCGGCGACCCCTTCGAGCTCGTGCAGCGTGCGCTCCAGGGACGCCACCCGGCGCGCCGCGCCCTCGACATCCGTGCTCACGGCCTGCGCATTCTGATCGATCGCCTCGCACCGGGCCGTCGCCTGCTTGTACGCCCGCATGACTTCGTCATGTTGCCCGCGCATCGCGCCGAAGGTGTCCTGCAGCGAGCGGAGTTGCTGCCCGAAGCCGTCGGTGCGGGACCGGAGCTCGTCGATCTGGCCCCCCAACTCGCCGAACCCAGCCAGTTGCTCCCGCACCTGAAGCGCCAGGTCGACCGCGTCCCGCAGCTCGGCGACCTGCGACTGCATGCGATCGACATCGCCTGTGGCGTTGGCGAGCTGCTTCTCGACCCGGCGCTGCGTCTTGTCCGCCCCCTCCGCCTGCAACTCCACCGCCGCGACGCGCGCCGCCACCCCATCGAAGGCGCGCACCCGGCTCCCGACCTGGTCGACCTGCGACTCGAGGGCGGTGAGCCCCTGTCGCGCCGCGGCGAACGGCGCCGACATGGTCTCGAGCTCCCGCTTCGACGTCTCCGCTCGGCCGAGCAAAGACTCGAGCGCGGCCCGCTCCGCCTTGAGCTCCGCGAGGACGGGCTGCAGCTCCTCCGCGTGCGTCTCCCGGTCCGAACCGGCTCCCCAGAATCTCTTCATGAACGTGGCCATGGCACGGGCTCTCCCCATGTGATGCATCGTGTACAAGGACGCGGCCACCGGGCCACGCGAGGCGCGATGGACAGGCGATGGCCGCCGTCACGCAAGACGAGCGCCCCCGGCGGACGGCTGGCAACGTGCTGCTGGGCAGTCGAATGGGCGCGTCGGCGCGGGCGTGGCAGGTTCACCGTGTAGCTTACCGCGTCGGTGACCGCCGCTTCCGTGACAGGTGTCACAACCCGCACCCGGCACCGGCTCATGGCGTGCTCCCCTGCCACGGGCGGGGTGGGGGTAGTGCGCTGATCCCCTTCTTATCTGAGCCGCTTCGTGACGTTATGATCTCTGCGTGCCGCACCGCAATCCTCGTTCAGTTCGTTGGGCACGCGCCCGGGATGACACGCAGGGGTTCCGTGCGTGGCGACGGGAACTCGGGGTCGGGGCTACCATGGCCGTCCTCACGGGCGTCCTTGCACATCACTTCGAATGGTTTGAAGGCGTGCGGCAGGCGCTGGCAGCGATGGGCGTCGGTGTGATGGCCGCGCTGCTCTACCCCGCCCTTGAGCTAGGGTTGAACTACTTCCGGGCACCAAGGCGTCTAGCTGAAGATCGGATTGACGAACTGACGACGTCCAGGAAAGCCGACCGGGAGCGAATCTCACAGCTACACTCGGAAGTTGAGAGGCTCAAGGAGACAAGACCGAAAGTAGAGGTTTTGCCTGACGCCGACGGGGGGCGCCTCGTGCTTGCGGTCAGGAATCGCGGAGCAGTGGCGGATTTCGAAGCGCAAGTAGAGATCCTGGAAGGCTCCCTGAGTCGCCGTGCCCCACGGACGTATACCGGCTGCTGGGAACGGAGCGGAAGCGGACGCTCGCGGCTTCTCTGGGGTCAGATCGATGCCGTTCACCTAGCGACAAGCCAACCCAGCCAGGGTCTTCTTGCCCAAGAACTCCTGCTGATCTCCTACAACACACAGGCGAACGAGTGCAGTGTGCACAGCAGGACAATCTGGCTGGTGGGTGCTCCCACTCAACCCCAACCTTGGGCACTACTTCGTGTGACACTCAGTTCGGAGCCCGAACTTGCCGATGGAGCGTTCGTTGGAACGTACATCGTGGATCTTCACGGTATTCGGCTGGCGGGTGGCTAGCATAACCCGTCAACTCGCTCGCTAGCCCTGCAATCAGCTGCTCCGAGCTGAGGGCACTCGGAGTTCTCGGGCCTTCAAGGGTGCCGTCAGCCAGTGTCCTTGCAGAAGTCCTTCCGCGTGAACAGGCGACTGAAGTCGGCCTCCAGGCATTTCTGGCATGTCTGCAGCCGACGGTGCCGCCAAGAACCTGTCTGCGCCTCGACCAACCGCGGCAAGTGCTCGCGTCCGATACCGCACAATGTCCTTTCTGCGATTCGGCCATCGATCGATAGCACCAAATGGAGCGTCGTCCCATCGGTGGCCACAGGTACCGCTACCTTCCCGCTGGTCTTTCCGGTCACCGGCGGACCTCCCCGTCTTGGAGTTGATACCGACCGAACAACTGGAGAGATACGACCGAGGTGGGCTGTCGTGCTGCGGAGTCCGTCACAGACCGACGCTCCACGGCCCCAGCCACCCTTCTGGCCCGAAGACTACCCCCATCCTCCTCAAGCTCCTCGGCGAAGACGACTTCACTTCGAGTGCATCGTGGGCGTGCGGGTCGAAGACATCGCGTGGCCCGCCGTCGCCCCGTTTGTGCGGCCTTGGAGCGCACGACACGGGCGCGATCAAGGGTTTTCGTGCCGACGTTCAACAGCGTCGCTGCCTCCCGGCGGGTCAGCCGCCCACCATCCTTGGTATCCCCGTGCTTCAAGTCACCCATGGGCGGCTTGATCTGGCTCTTGCGATCACCTCCGCGGGAGGTCTCCGCAATCTTCTCGGCCACCATCCCGCGTTCTGTTTCGTAGAGCTGTCGGCGGTGAAGGTTCAGAGAGACGATGAGCCAGTTCATTGTGCCTCCCGTCGCCCGCGTTTCGGGTCGCGGGCCAGGTCGCGGTCGGGGTGTTTCCGGTGGATGAGCACGTCTTGCAGCGCGAGCGTGAGTTCGATCGTGGGTTTCGGTTGATCCAGTGCTGCCTCAATCAGGCGGTTCACGGCGTCGGTCGGATACACGTTTTCCCTCTTGAACGAATGCCAGTTTCGTGGTGGATGGCGTACAACAGCTCGAGCCACACTGGCCGGCTATTGAGGCGGTGGCAAAGACGCTGCTAAGGAAGCATCTGCTCGATGGGCAACAGGTGCACGACACCGTCTTGAAGCAGTTGGATCCCGTGACCCGGCAGCGCGTCGAGGGCCCGTTGGGAGACGGATGGGGTTGACGCCCCGTGAACTCAGCGGTCGCTCCAAGACGCCCCAGCTCTGATTTCCGCATCGAGCATCTCGAGGGCCGCCTTCATCTTGGCCATCCGCGTGACGAGCGGGTCAGCGGGCGTCGCGTCCTTGGTGGCAGGCATCGAGGGAATCCTGGCTGGGGGACTCACCAGAGTGGCCGCTGCCGGCGTGCCGACGATGTGACATTCGTCACACAAGCACTTCGCCCGAAGCCCGTGGGCTTGCAGTGCTATCGTATGCCGGCCCGGCACCCCATGTTTTAGGTGTGGCTTCCCGAAACCGGGGAGGGTTCATAGCGGATCGTGGTGACGTTTCCCCCTAAAGGTGCCGGGAGGCATGCGACCTCGAAGGGGGCAAGGATGATTGAGCCCAATGGTGATTTACAGGACGCGCTCGACGACCTGGAGGCTGCGTATGCGGAGATGGTTCTGAAGCTCCGAGAGCGCTATCTGGATACCGAGCACCCGCTAACTGAGCCCCTGGATGCCTTGCTCGTTTGTGTAGGTCGCCTGCTTGAGATCGCCCGCTGAATCCCAGTGCGGTGGGATACTTCTAGTATGAACCATCGTGAACAGGCCCTCGAGTTCCTGCGGCGCTTCGCTTTCGGCGACATCGATGGACTCGAACCGCTGCTCGCGGAGGATCTGCAGTTGGCGGGACCGTACCTCCGGGTCGAATCGAGAGCCGCCTGGCGGACCGCCAAGACCGCTGCCTCCGGCCGAAGATCCTGACCAGGGACCTCCGTGGTCGTTTTTATGGCTCGTCGACTGCCCCTGCGCGACCACCTCCAGGGGAGCGGACATCGTTCGGATCCCCGGCGCCGCATGTACGGCTCCTTTGGCCAGCCTCTTGAAAAGCTCTCTTCGGCGCTCCTCACTCATCGTACCTCCTTATCGGCGGCCACCGCTGCACGTACCAGACGGATCCTGTTCCGCAGGACC
>JBDHDH010000162.1:0-6709 GCA_039591615.1 Gemmatimonadota bacterium
GACGGGGTGAAGGAGAGGAGTCGATCCACGGTCTCCCCGCCGTACAGCGTGGTGAGGCGCTCGCCGAGCCCGCCAAAGCCACCTACCGCACGAATCACGATCACGGCGTACGCGATCGTTCCCACCATCGCGAGGGAGAACTGCATGATGTCCGTGGTGACGACGCTTCGGAGACCGCCGGTGGTCGAGTAGAGCGCGGTGAACGCCAGGATCAGCACAACGCTCAACAGGTTGTTGGTGGTGGCGACTGCCGGATCGAGCCCGGAGGACGCCGACGTGAGCGTGATCCCGATCGCCTGGATAGCGTTCTGAAGCGGCAGGTAGATCGCGCCGGGAAGCCACTCGTGCCAGGGCAGGAACACTTCGGCGATCCGAACCGCCGCGACGAGCACCATCGCCAGCACGACACAGTTGATCACGGTGCCGTAGTACACCGCCTTCAAGACTCGGAGCGGGAGCACGCCTCGGCCGCTATACCGGATCTCGGTGAGCTCGGCATCGGTGAGGACCCGCGCGCGACGCCAGAGGGGGGAGAAGACGTACGCCATCAAGAGGAACGCAATGCCGTAGATCAGGAGGCGCCACGTGCTGAAAATGCCGGCGGTGGCCACGAGCCCGGTCACCAGGAGCGGCGTGTCCGCGGCGAATTGCGTGGCAGCCATGCTCGTCCCGGCTTGCCAACCCTTCAGGGTCCGCCCCGCGAGGAAGTACTGGTCGAGGCCGAGCGACGCCTTCCGGCGTGCTGCGAAGCCGGACGCCGTGGCAGCGACGACGAAGGCGAGGACGATGAGGAGATCGAGCATGGGAGCGTAAAGGATAGCTCGGGCGGGCCCGCGGCGCGAGGCGCCTAGCGGGCGAGGCCACGCCTTCGGGACGGTTCGTCGCGGTCGCCTCGTCTGTCCCGGTCAGCCTCGGGATCACACAGGCACTCGGAAGCCGTGGCTCCCGCGCCTCGCGCGTCTCTACAGCGCGCCTCCCCCGCTGGGCTTAGGGCACGCAAGTTCCAGTCACGACGCAAGACTCACCGACGCAGTGTGCCGAGCCCAGCCAGCGAGGTGTCCGAGGGATCATCGAGGACGATCCCCGGAAGTGGCCGTCCAGCACCGCTGCGACGGGCATCTAGCCGCACCGGGAAAACTGGCGTATCGTTGCCTGGTTCAACCGGGGGTTCCGTTTTTGGGTCTGGGGTTCCCCCACCACGCGGACGGGGATCTGCTGAGCGCACGCCCTGATCCCGCCACGAAGCTGGATTCATCTCCGGATAGGGAGGCTAGGATGTACGCAAGCAGGTTTCCGCTCGCTCAGTTGACAATGGGCATCGTAATCGTGGCGCTCGCCGCATGCGGTAGAGAGCAGGTGGTGCAGGGCGAGTGCCAAGATATGTTCGGGAGCGACCTCTGCACGTGGGGGACGGTGGCCGGCGAGAAAGTCGTTGAGTTCGGGGCTACCGTTTCTTTGGCGAGCGTGGAGAATGCGCCCGAAGAGGGCGAGATGGTGTTCCCGCCCCCGTTCGTGGCGGTCGTTGCGCTGCCTGACGAGGTGGCAAACGCAACCGGATTCGATCATCTCGGCGTGAATTGGGAGCCCCACGGCCACCCGCCCGCTTTGTTCCTGACGCCGCACTTTGACTTTCACTTCTACACGATCGATCCCGAACAAGTGCAAGCGATCGATTGCGCCGATTTGAGCAAACCGGCTCAGATCCCGGCTCAGTACGCGCTCCCGGACATGGAGATTCCGGGAATAGGAGAGCTGGTAGGACTCTGTGTCCCCACTATGGGCATGCACGCGATGCTGGAGCACGAACTCGAGGAGACCGATCTCTTTGGTGCCTCGCTGATCGTGGGGTACTATCGGGAGAATCTGATCTTTCTCGAACCGATGATCGCCAAAGCGAAGCTCCTCGAGGCGCAGAGCTTCACGATGGACGTTCCGGAAGTGCCCAGCGCGGGGGCGAGTGTGCGGTGGCCAACGCAGTTCCAGGCCGTATACGACGAAGAGTCTCGCTCCTTCCGGTTTGTGTTTTCCGGGATGCCGACCGGGTAAATCCGCAAGGTCTTCAAAGCCGGTGCGGGTAGGCGGGGAGCAGCGGGAGCAGGTAAAGTCAAGGAACGGTCCGTTGCCCAGCGGGGGAGGCCACGCCTCCGAGACGCTTCGTCGCGGTCGCCTCGTCGGTTGCGGGATAGGCGGGAGCAGCGGGATTAGCGGGAGAAGGCAAAGCCAGCGAACGATCGGCTGAGCTGGAGGACACATCGCGCGAACCGGTGGCTCCCTCCACGCGCTGTGGTTCGCACTCGCGTTGAGAATCTCGCTCGTCCGGCCGCTCACCAAGGCGCGCTACGGGAGCACCCGGTTCGCTGCAGGCGCTCCGATACGAGCAGATACTTCTGCCTTCTGCCTTCTGCCCTCTGCCCTCTGCCCTCTTTTGCCTTCACTTGCGCTTCACGCAGGCTTCATGGCGATCGCAGACCATCAGGAACAGATATCTCGGACGGATGACTATGCGTCGCCTCTGTTTCGCACTCTCCTGTGCTGTTCTCATGCTGGCCTTTTCGGTCCGGCCCGCCGTTGCTCAACTCACCAGGAGCGACTCGGCGGCGGTCTTGGTTGACGCGGCCAAGCGGCTGCAGGCCGAGGGTGAGCGTGACTTCGCGGCTGACCTGTTGCGCTACGTCATCCGCTGGTACGGGGGCACACCGGTGGCGGCGGAGGCCGCGGCGCTTCTGGAGGCGACAGACCGCGCCCGGGTGGCGGGAAGCGGCCGCACGGCGTTCGTCGTGTCGAACACGTTGATCGGCGCGTGGCTTGGCGTGGTCGTGCCGGCGGCGTTCGGCGCCGACGACTCGCCACCGTATGGAGCGGGTTTGCTGCTGGGGCCCACGGCGGGTCTCGCCGGCTCGCTCACCTACACGCGGAAGCGTCCCATCAGCTCCGGCCAGGTGCGGGCGTACACCTTCAGTTTCATGTGGGGGTCGTGGCAGGCGGCTGGCTGGAGGGAAGTGTTCAGTATCGGTGACACAGAATCGTGTTTCCCCGACGGAATCGGAGGCGAGATCTGCTTCGAGGAAACTCCTGACACGGCTCCGTGGGCAGCGCTGCTGGTTGGTGGGTTGGTGGGCCTCGGGACGGGAGCGGTGATGACCGGGTTCGACATTCCGCCGGGCGACGGAGCGCTGGCCAACGACGCGGCGTGGTGGGGCACGTGGTTCGGCCTGGCTGGTGGGGTGCTGGCGGGTGCCGAGAACGAATCGCTGGCCGCATGGGCGTTGCTTGGCGGGAACGGGTTGTTGCTGTCGAGCATTCCGCTGGCCAGGGCGTGGCGGCCCAGTGTGGGGCAGGTGCGGCTCGTCTCGATTGTTGGCATCGCCGGCGGGCTTGCCGGTCTCGGCATCGACCTCATCGCCGAGGTTGATGACGACAAGACCGGCGTGGCCATTCCGTTGGTGGGATCGGCCATTGGGCTCGCGATCGGCGCCGCTGCCATGGTTGGCAGGGAGCAATCGTCATCGCCGAGCGGTGGTGGCGAGGGAGCCTCGGCGTTGTTCCATTTCGGCGATGGCGCGGGGTTCGGTACGCCGATCCCGGTTCCGGTGAGCTATCCCGCGTTACAGCGCGACGGGAGTATTGGGCAGCGGCCGGGGATCGGGGTGCGGGTGGTGAGTGTGAGATTCTGATTGGCGGGATTGGCGGGAGGCCGGGGGTGACTACTTCAGCAGCAGCGCAATCACCCCCACCGCGGTCGGCGCCCAGAAGGCGAACATCCATTTGATGAGCTCGGCCCTTTGCGCGGCCATCTCCGCGCGCAGGTCCCCGATTCTTCGTTCCCACCGCACGTCCAACTCTGCCAGCCGCTGCTCGAGCTTGGCGTCGAAGCGCTGGAAGTTGAGCTCGTTCAGCTCTCGGAGGTCCGCCCGATAGGTAGCATCCACTTGATTGAACCACTCCACGAGCTCGTTAGCGATCTCATCGCCGAACGTCTCGTAGAATTTGCGTGACAGCTTGGCTGTGACCGGCATCGGTGGATCTTCGTCGTTCCTCCACCGACAACGTAAAGCTACGCTCGGCCCGGCCGAGTGGCCAAGTAGCGCAAGCGGGATCGGACGAGCGCGGTGGGAGGGAGATAGGCGGGAGCAGCGGGAGCCGGTAAAGGCAAGGACTATCTGTTGTTCAGCGGGGAGGCCACGCCTCCGAGACGCTTCGTCGCGGTCGCCTCGTCGGTTGCGGGATAGGCGGGAGCAGCGGGATTAGCGGGAGAAGGCAAAGCCAGCGAACAATCCGATATGAGCCGATCCTTCTGAATTCTCAATTCAGCATTCAACATTCGACCTTCTGCCTTCTGCCCTCAAAACCCTCCACCCCCACCGCCCCCTCCTCCTCCTCCCGATCCTCCCCCTCCACCGAACCCAGATCCGCTGGAGCTGCGGGGCGATGAGCTCAGGGTGGAGCCGGCCCGGCTCGAGAAGCTGGACAGGCTGTTCGACAGCCGGCTCGGGCTGAAGTCCGAACCACTCGTGCCGGTGTACCATCGAGGTCGCTCGGTGTAGATCCCCTCGAACGCCCTCGCCCATTTCTTCTCCAGACCGAACGCCATCGCGAACGGCAGGTACTGGTCGAACATTTCGGGATGACCCACGATCACGCGTTTGAGGTGCTCGGAATCCACGCGCCGCTGGAACTCCTCGAAGCCGAGCACGTGTTCCAGCGCCCGCGCGCCAGATTGCGTGCGGGCGGGCATGATGCGGCTGAAGACGAGCACGATGACGCCTGCGAGCACGCCGGCGACGACGAACGGCACCTGCGTCATGAGGACGCGTTGGGCCAGGACGCCGCCACCAATGGCGAGCAACCCACCGACCACCACTGACGCGATCGCCCAGTTCTTACGCACGCGGTCGGGACGGGCGCGATAGAAGCCGTGCCTCTTCAGCCGGTTGAAGATGCTGGACCTGATGCCGGGAAGCTCGGTGTAGAACTCGTCCTCGAGCTGGGACAGCTCCACGGACGTCCCCCGTCGCGAGAAGATCCCGGCCAGCACCAGGCGCTCATGCTCCGCCAGGCCGTTCGCAGCGTCGGTCGGTTGGAGGCGGTGTATCACGTATTCCCGCTCGCTGAAGAGGCCGAAGAACTTCGGGTCGTCCCGCTCCTCGAAGCGCAGGTATCCGCGCACCCCGAGGTCCACCAGCGTTGCGGTGATGTCCCGCATATCGACGTCGTTGTCGAGCAGCGTACCCGCCTCGGCGGGCGTCATGTCCTTGGGTGGCTTGTATTGCACCGCGACCGGGCGGGGACGGGGATCCTTGCCGCTGCGTTGCCAGAGGAGGAACATGCCGATGAATACGACGACGGGAATGCCGAGCGGCCAATTGCTCGCGAACACCCCCACGGTCCGTGCGACGGCGGTGGGTTCGGCGACGACGCCCTTGCTCCAGCCCACCACCGCCGTCAGTCCCTCGTGAAAGCCGAGCGCGTGAGGCATGGCGATGCGGACGGCCGTCCCGCTGGTCTCTACCGAGGCATCCTGTGCCCGGGACCCGTAGACACCGTTGAAGGCGATGGCCCGGACGCCTTCCGTGCCGGGCGGTAGCTCGATCTGCGCGGTGGCCGCCTCGATCGGGACGTCCCATTCATCGCCGGTCACGTTCCAGTAGAGCTCGTCGTGCTCGTCGAAGAATCGCAGGGCGTTCGTCGCCCGGTATTGCAAGACGACGGTGCGGGTGGCGTTCTCGGCGCCCGGCACCCAGATCCTGAGCTTGAGGTAGTGCCGCTCGCGGCCGGCCTCGACCTTCAGGGATCGGCCCGCGTCGTCCGTCGCGCCCAGGATGTCGAGGCCCAGCGTCCAATTGAGCCCCTGCGCCGTGCGATACTTCACGGGAATGGTGCGGTAGATGCCGTTCCACGACCCCGTGAACTGCGCGACGATCGTCTCGGTCACCTGAATGCCGCCGTCGGGTTCCACGCGGATGGCGGCATCGAACCGTTTGATTGCGAGCGAGCGTTGCGCCGCAGCGGGCGTGACCCCCACCGAGACCGCGAGCAGTGCCAGCGCCCAGGCGCGGCTCACGTGCCCAGCTCCACGCGTGGCACGGCCCGCTCGGCGTCGTCGTCCAGGCCGAAGAACTCCCGCGGCCCGAACCCCAGGGGGCGAGCCACCAGAATGGCGGGGAACTCGGCGATGGCGATGTTGAAGTCTCTCACCACGGCGTTGTAGTAGCGTCGCGCGTTCTGCAGGTGATCCTCCACGTCGGTCAGCGTCCGTTGCAGCTCCGCGAAGCTCGTGACCGCCTTGAGCTCGGGGTACGCTTCGGCGACCGCGAAGATGCGGCCCAGCGCCCCGCCGAGCGGATCTTCCTCGCGGAACTTGGCGGCGGGACCCGTGGCCTGGAGCGCGCGGCTGCGCGCGGCCGTCAGGGCCTCGAGGGTCTCGCGCTCGTACGCCGCGTGTCCTTTCACGACCGCGACGACCGACGGGATCAGATCGTGACGCCGCTTGAGCTGGACGTCGATGTCGGACCAGGCGTTACGGCTCTGCTGGCGGAGCCGTATCAGACGATTGAACGTGATGATGACCCAGCCGACGATCACGAGGGCAATGACTATGGCCGCCAGACGCATGCGCGGTCTCTCCGGTTGAGGTTGGGCTCGGCAGGAATATAGGGCGGGATTGGTGGGATTGGTGGGATTGGCGGGACTCGCCACGGGACGCCACGCT
>JBDHDH010000163.1:0-9472 GCA_039591615.1 Gemmatimonadota bacterium
CGAGAGCTCTCTGGAGAGCGGAATCGACCTGCTGCGGAGCATCGGGGTGCACAGCTCGGACGCTCGGGGGCTCCTGGTCGAAGCGGCGGACGATGATCGCCCGTGGGTTCGGAGGCTGAAACGGGGGCACCCCCGTCAGCATCTCGTAGAGAACGCACCCGAGTGCATAAAGGTCCGTGCGATGATCGAGTTTGCGGCGCCCCATTGCTTGTTCGGGGCTCATGTACAATGGGGTGCCGAGGACTTCACCGGGGCGCGTCAGCCGCTCATCCATGGAGACGCTAATGGCAACCGCGACGCCGAAGTCCATCACGACAGCACGGCCTCCCGTTAGGAAGATGTTCTCCGGTTTCACGTCACGATGGATGATCCCGTGAACGTGTGCCCAGGAGAGGGCATCGGCGACATCGTGCACGATGTCCAGTGCATCTTCTAGTGGGATGGTGTGCTCCCGGCACAGCCGGTCCCGGAGCGATTCTCCGTCGAGATACGGCATGACGTAGTAGAGAAGCTCCGCCGCCTCGCCCGAATCCAAGATCGGCACGATGAGTTCAAGAGTCAGTCGAGCTACGAAGGTGATTTCACGGTGAAACCGCTCCCGGGTGATTTGGCTGGCCACCCATGGGCTCAGAACCTTGATCGCAACCGGGAGCCCGGTGGCTAGAGCCTCGCCGAGGAAGATGGTGCCCATCCCGCCCTGCACGAGCTCACGGTCGACCTGATATCGCCCCGCCAGTGCCGTCCGAAGTCGCTCCAGCATGTCGCTGGCGTACGGTGAGCCGTTGTCCATGGCGTCAAAGATGAAAGCCCGCGTCCGGAGACGCGAGCGGGCCGTCCGTATAGGGGAGGACGAGTCAGGCGCTGGCTCGGTCGTCCATTCGTGAGGCGTCGTCTGTCCTGCCGGGAGGACGATAGACCCGCTGCCGGTCGGAGCAGGCTACCTTATGTTCTTGTTTTCTAACAGGTTAGACAGCTTTGCCGGATTGGCATGGCTCTCGCAGTTGGGGTGGGCAGCAGAGGGCGTCTCGATGGTAACGACCGTGCCGGAGTGGACCGCCGTGACTTCAACACAAGCTCTTCCCAAGCTCAAACCGACTCTCTATGCGGGCTCGCCGGAGTTCGCGTCCTTGGCAGCGCATCGCCCCAAAGCTGGGGCGCTAGCAGCGTCATCGCCTCCGCAGGCGCCATCCCGTGCCAAGTCGGACCTTCTCGGTTTCCAGCGGATTGCGGTTCATGGGATGTCGGTACAGAAGGGTTCCGCCGCCGCAGGGTGAGTGTCGACCCCGCATTGCCCGCGGGTGGGATCCCTTCGTTCAACATCGGTGGCCTGAGCGGCCCATAGGGGCGCGACGCCGTGTCACCAGTAGACGGTCCTCAAACTTCCCTTCTCTCATCCCGTCGGTAGCTAGATAGTCGCATCTCAACGGCGGACGGCCTGCAAAGCCGCGCCGGCTTCGTCTTTCATGTAACCGATTCAACAAGCGGCCCGATGGGATCCGCGAGAGAGGCCTCCGTTTCGTAAGGCCTCTCTTTTTTGTGACGTATGTCACAGAAGCGACCGACGTGCTTGAAGGGCGTCGTGAACGCACGCCACATCGAGGTCAGGAGGGGCTCGGTGTGTTGGCGTGGCACAACAGTGAGAGGGAGATCGGGCCCGGTTGTCTCCGTTTGTTTGGATTGGACCGGCTTTTGCGAAGCAGCGTCGCGATGATTGCTGCAGGGGATTCCATGGGTCGGTTCTTGAGCACGGGGCAGGTCGGTCGCCTGTGCGGGGTGAGCGCAGTAACGGTTGCCAAGTGGATCGACCGAGGGGTCTTGCGAGGACACGTAACCCCTGGTGGGCATCGACGCGTCACTGCCGCGGACTTGATCAACTTCCTCGAGAGGCATCGGATGTACGTGCCGCCGGAACTCGAAACAGATGTGGTGAGGCGGATACTCGTCGCGGACCCGGATGATCGGTTCCGGGAATCGGTGCGGACCGCGGTCGAGGCCGTTTCTCCGAAGTTCCAATTCTGTGGGGTGGCTTCGGGGACGCAGGCCCTGGTTCTCGTCGGCTCATGGCGGCCCCACATCGTAGTGCTCGGCCTCGGCTTGGGGGACGTAGATCCCTTGGAGGTATGTCGTTGGCTGTCAGACATCCCCGAGAACGCCGCGATGGTCCTGGCGGTCGTGACAAGGGAGCTCGACGAGCACACAACGATGGACTCGGACGCACGGGTTCCGGTGGTGCTCGTTCCCAGATCGAGGATCTTGGCGAGCCCAGAATCCTTTTTGGAAGAGCTTGCGCAGATGTCGGACGCCGCTTCTGCGGTTCGACGTGGGGGTGCGAAGGGGCTCGACGCGCCGGCTGGCTCCCAATCTGCCTCGCGCGGTGCTGTGTACCGGTCTCCGTTGCACGCGACGGATCGTGACGTACCCCGAGCTGCGTCGTGAACCTGCGGTGTGGGTGCAACACTCGACGAGGTCTCCGATGGGTTCTACCCGTCGAAACAAACGAGGCCGAGCTGCGGCGAGTGGAGAAAGTGTCCGCCTGTTCGTTGATGTTTGCGTATTGGCAACACTGTGTCGCAGAAGCGGCTGTTTTCCTGGGGTTTGAGGGTTTTCTGAGGTGTTTGGGCCTGATACTTGCCGCAGGGGTTGTTGCTCGCGGCCGCTGAACGGAGTGATCGCAGCTCGTCGGTCGGCGCTCGAGGAATCGTGGTGGGGGCGTGGGGCAAGCCGCTGAGAAAGCCTTTGGGCTTGGACGAAAGATGGGAGTTCGCGGGTGGGTAGCACACTCGCCCGAGTAGCGGACCCAGCCAGGTGTCTTCGGTCCGTGTGACGTCGACACGCGTAAGTGAACCGAAAGGAGAAAGACCCAGATGGAGAGAATCGCAGGGTTCTTCCGCGGACTGTGGAAGGACGAGAGTGCCGAAGTGGCGGTTGGTGATGAACGCCTTCTCAGGGGAAGTTGGCAACTTTTTCAGCCGGATCACCGGCCGGATCGCCAATTGCCCGGACGTTGGCGGCTGTCAGTAACCATGGGGGAGACGGCGCCGGTGTTGAACGGAGTAGATCCCATGCTGCAGAGTTGGTCGGTAGCGACCATTCTCCTCGGTCTCTTGGCCGTGGGGGCGCTGTGGGATATCCGGGGGCGCCGTATTCCCAACCTTTTGTTGCTGAGTCTCGCTGGTGTTGGACTCGGCGCGAGTGTGTGGCTTCGGCCACTGCCTACCGCGCTACTGGTGTCAGTAGGCGGTTTCTTTGTTGGTGGGGTGGTGTGGCTAGTGCCGTACCTGCTGCGAATGGCGGGTGCGGCCGATCTCAAGCTCGCAGCAGCCGTCGGGATCTGGCTGGGTCCGCTGTCTGTTTTGCGAGTCTCGGTTCATGCCGCGCTGATTGGCGGCGGCATGGCCGTGCTTTGGTTGCTATGGAGTCGAGGGGCGCTGGGTAGCTGGGTCTACGTGACCACGCTGCCCCGCTCCCTCTGTTATGGGAGTGGGGGCGTGCGGCGGCCCTCAATATCACCCGGGACCCTTCCCTTTGCGGTGGCCATTGTCATCGGGGTCGGGTTGGAGCTGGTGGGTGTCTCGCTGTTCGGAGGTGCGAGATGATCGGTATACGGAATGAGCGTGGATCGGTTGCGGTCGAGTTCGGACTCATCGCGCCAATCTTCTTCTTGTTGTTGTTCGGCATCATCGACTTTGGTCGGGCCTTCTACACGGTGCACGATCTGGCGGCGGCGACGCGGGAAGGAGCGCGCTATGCCGCAACGCTGGACGACCCTGCGGGACGAGCGGATGAGGTGCGGGCGGTGGTCCGCAACTTTGCGCTTACCTTCGGCGGCGACATTGTGACGGACGGCCAGATCGAGGTGGATTTCGATGGGCAGAGCGTGGTGGTGCGGATTCGGGACTATCCGTTTGAGTTCATCGTGCTCCCCTTGAGCGACGTAAATCTGACGCGCCAAGCGACGCTGCGGTGGGAGCGGGCAGCAGTAACGTGAGGGAATCGTAACCGGAAATGGATGTGGCCAATGCGTGAGAAACATTTCACCGGTGTGTTTGTGGGAGCGCTCGTCGTAGGTGTGTTCGCGACGTTCAGCGTATACCGCCTGGTGATGCAGCGGGGCGACGAGGGGGAAAGGGACCTCACCGTGCCCGTGGTGGTAGCGGTGGACGAGATTCGGGAAGGCGCGCCTCTCGTCGAGGCATCGGTACGCCTGAAGCGGTATCCCGCGGACGCCGTGCCGGCTGGCGCGTTTGAGAGCGTCGACAGTGTGGTGGGTCGTGTGGTGCGGGTGCAGATCTTTCCCGGGGAGCCGGTATTGGAGGGCAGGCTCGCGCCGACGGGTGCCGGGGCGGGCCTCGAGGTGAAGATCGCGGAAGGACACCGAGCGATGTCGATACCCGTCAACGATTACGCGGGGATCGCGGGGCTCATTCAGCCCAACAGTCGGGTGGACGTGCTCGTGACCCTGCGTCCGGACAACCGGCGGCGGGATCGAACGGCCAAGGTCTTCCTGCAGAATCTGCGGGTGCTGTCGGTCGGGACGCATCTCGGACGGGATGACAAAGGCAAGCCGATCAGCGCAAGCACCGTCACCGTGGAAGTCACGCCGGACCAAGCGGAGCTATTGGCGGTCGCGATGAACGAAGGGGTCCTCCAGCTGGCCCTCCGCGGCTTCTCGGATGATGACAAGGTGAACACAGGTGGGGCGACGTCAACGCATGTTCTAGCGGAGGCTCGCCGCATCCAGTCGCGACCGCGACCGCGGCCGCGTCCGAGGCCGGCTGCGAAATCCACCACGCCGGAGCCGGAGCCCGAGCCGCCGCCACCGGAGCTGCCGGCCTGGCTGAAGGTACAGGTGTTCCGGGGGACACAGATGGAAGAACGGACGGTGGAGTCCCGCGGCGACAGCGTAGATGCTTCTGCGGATGGCGAGCGGAAGGCGAGCGCGGACTCGAGCAGCGACTCGGGTAAGAAGCCATCGAGCTGATGGAACTTGGCTGAGGACTAACATTGGGAAGAGGAGCGTGAGCGGTGCTGCCACACAAGAACATAGCTGTCGTTCTTGAGGACTCGGTCAGCGATTTCGCCGTTATCCGGGAGCGCTTGGTCTCACACGAGATCGAGCAGGTGCTCCATGCCGCGAGCCCCGAGGACGTGGGGCGGACTCTCGACAACGGCACGGCGCCTGGACTGGTCGTGGTCTCCGTAGGGAGTGCAACCGGGGAAGGTATCGACCTGATCAGGGTGCTGAAGCGACGATGGCCGGAACTCCAAATCATTGCCACGGGTCCGGCCCCGATTCCCGAATTGATCTTGGGAGCGGTGCGCGCGGGAGCCGTTGAATTCCTCGTGCGCCCGGTTCAACCGGTCGAGCTCGACCAGGCCTTGGACCGCGTGCTGCGTGCTGTCGATCCCCGAGCTGGCAGAGGAGAATCCATCGCTGTGTACAGCGCTAAGGGCGGACTGGGGACGACGACCGTGGCGGTAAACCTCGCCTTCGCCGTTGCTCGCCTGGATTCCCGAAAGCGCATCGCCTTGGTGGATTCGGTCGTGCACGGCGGCGATGTCAGGGTGTTTCTGGACGTCAAGCCGAATCACACGATCAAAGACGTAGCGGAAGACGTCGTCACGCAGAACGGCAAGTCGCTGGATACCCTCTTGCATGCGTATCCCGGGGGCGTGTGGGTCTGTACGGATCCAAATCTGCCTGATGAGGGCGAGTTGCTGGATCGGATGTCCACGGCTGCGGTGATGAGACACCTCACGGACATGTTCGCCTACACGGTTGTGGACTGTGAACACAACATGACGGACCGCACCCTCGCGATCCTGGACCACGCCGATAAGATCGCCGTGCTCACGCACCTGACCGTCCCGGCCGTGCGGAGCCTGCAGCGGACGTTGGATTTGTTCTCGAGGCTCAAGTATCCGGATGAAAAGGTCGTGCTCGTCGTGAATCGGCACGGCGCGAAGGGAGACATCACCCTAGCGGACTTTCAGAAGGTCATTCAGCGCGAGATCCTGGCAACGCTGCCCAACGACTACCATGCCACGGTCACGGCAGCAGCTCACGGACTCCCAGTCCACCAGGCTGCACCGAAATCCAAGTTCGCCAAAGCGCTGGACCATCTCGCAGCGCAGCTCGTCGGCGCCCGGGGAGAGGCGAATGGTCGGAAGAGCGGCCGCATTCTGCGTTGGAAGTCATCGACAAGAAACGGGAAGAAACGGTAGCGGAGTGGTGAAATGGCATTACGCGAACGATTAGGCAGCGGCACGCAAGCGGCGCGAGCATCGGGGGCCGTCCCGCAAGGCTCATTGTCGTCGCGACGGAGCTCGGCGGAGATGCGGCTGACTCCCCTCGATCGGATCAAGGTCGAGATCCACCGGAAGGTGATCGACGAGCTGGACCTCGAGGCCCTCAACGAGCTCGAGGACGATGCAGTGATTGCCGAGGAGATCCGTCGTCTCGTGACCAAGGTCGTTCACGAGCAGGCGATCCACCTCGATACCGCACGACGGGAGAGCATCGTGGAGGAACTGCTCCACGAGATCACGGGTCTGGGTCCCCTCGAGCCACTGTTCACCGATCCCGACATCACGGATATCCTGGTCAACGGCCCGCACCAGGTGCACGTGGAACGACGCGGCCTTCTCGAGCCGGTCGACGTGCAGTTCCGGGACGATGAGCATCTCATGACGGTCATCGATCGGATCGTGAGTCGCATCGGTCGGCGAATCGACGAGTCGTCGCCGATGGTGGACGCCAGGCTGCCGGATGGGTCGCGGGTGAACGCCATCATCCCACCACTCGCGCTCGACGGCCCGATGGTTTCGATCCGCCGGTTTGGGACCCGGCCGTTGACCGTCGACGACCTGATTGCCAACCAAACGTTCATTCAGCCGATGCTCTACCTCCTCGAGGGGTGCGTCAAGGCTCGGCTCAACGTCTTGATCTCCGGCGGCACGGGCTCCGGAAAGACGACGCTGCTGAACGGGCTGTCCCGGTTCATTCCCTCGAAGGAGCGCATCGTCACGATCGAGGATGCCGCGGAGCTCCAACTGCAGCAGGATCACGTGGTCCGCCTGGAGACCCGTCCTCCAAACACTGAGGGCAAAGGTGAAGTGGTCCAGCGAGACCTCGTGAAGAACGCCCTGCGGATGCGACCGGATCGCATCATCGTGGGTGAGGTCCGTGGTCCGGAGGCCCTCGACATGCTTCAAGCCATGAACACGGGTCACGAAGGCTCGCTCACGACCATCCATGCGAACTCACCCCGTGACGCGCTGGCGCGACTCGAGACGATGATCCTCATGGCAGGCACCAATCTGCCGGACCGGGCGATGCGTGAGCAGATCGCGTCGGCCTTGGACGTGGTGATTCAAGTGTCTCGCTTGTCGGACGGTACGCGTCGTGTGGTGAGCATCAGCGAAATCACGGGAATGGAAGGGGAGGTCGTGTCGATGCAGGAGATTTATCAGTTCGAGCGCTTGGGCCTCTCGCCCGAGGGTACCGTCGTCGGTCGGTTCCGACCCAGCGGCGTGCGGCCGTCTTTCGCTCGTCAGCTCGAAGTGTCCGGGATCTCCCTGCCGCCAGAGCTGTTCGAAAGGGCCGCCTGATGTTGGCGTTCACGCTGGTCATCGTCTTCATCGCGTCCTCAGGGCTGGTCGTCGGGGGCTATGTCTTCATGACACGGCGGCGGCTCGCCCGCGAGGAAGCGGCGCGCCGGCGGCTGAGCGAGCCCGTCACCTTTTCGGACGATGTGCGGCTGCTGCGTCACGAAACCGTCAGCGCGATTCCGATGCTGGACGACTTGCTCCGGAAAGCGCCCGGCACGCTGTCGCTGAGCCAAGCCATTCACGCTGCCGGAATGAAGGCGAGTCCGGCTACCCTGGTCCTCACGGGTGGCGTGCTGGGGGCCGTGGGCTTCTACATCGGACAGGCCCAACGCAGTCTGCTGCTGTCCGTCCCGCTCGCTGCGCTGGGATTGGCGGCACCCTATCTGTACCTCAAGTGGAAGCGACGGAGGCGGATCGCCAAGTTCGAATCTCAGCTTCCCGACGCCATCGACATGGTGACCAACGCCATGCGAGCCGGGTACGCGTTTCAGGGGGCCATGGAGCTCGTGGGCCAAGAGATTGCCGACCCTCTCGGCGCGGAATTCGCACAGTTCTACGAGGAGCAGAACCTGGGCATGGATGTCCGCACGGCCCTCCTGGCGCTGCAGAGCCGTGTGCCGAGCCTCGACCTGAAGATGTTCATTACGGCAGTGCTGATTCAACGCGAGACGGGCGGTAACCTGAGTGAAGTCCTCGAGAACATCGCCACAGTTATCCGAGGGCGCTTCCGGATCCAGGGTGAGCTAAAGACGCTGACGGCTCAGGTCCGCCTTTCCAGCAAGATCCTCGGGCTCCTCCCGGTGATCGTGGTGGGCCTGATCACCATCATGAACCCGAGCTTCATGGCGCCGCTGTTCAACGAAACCGTGGGCCGCATCCTCCTGGCGAGCGCAGCCGTGTCGCAGATCATCGGCTTCATCGCCATGTGGAGGCTCGCCGACATCGAGATCTGAGCTATGTCGAATCAACTCCTTGCAACGTTTCTGGTATTCCTGGCGAGCTGCAGCCTCACGTTCGCGGTCCTCTCCTGGGTGCGGGATCGTCGGCTCCGGCGGTCGCTGGTTCGGGGATTGCAAACCGGCCAAGCGTCGACCGTGAGTGTCGGCATCGGGACGAGCGCCTTTGGAATGTCACGGGAGCCGATGCTGGCACGCTTTGGACGAATCGCGGCCCGGTTCCTTCCCAAAGACGAAAAACTCCGGCTGAAGCTGATACGGGCTGGATGGGAGTCGCGTACCGCGGCCCTCACGTTTGCCGGCGTCCGCTTCTGGCTGATCATCTCGTGCACGGCCCTCGCCACGACTACCGGGTATGTCCTCAACCGACCAGGGCAGCAGGTCCTTCTGTGGGCGGGCCTCGGCTTCCTGGTGGGGTGGATGCTCCCCGAATTCGTGGTTCAGCGTCGCACGCGACTTCGCAAGAAACGGATCCGCAAGTCGCTGCCCGACGCCCTGGATCTCTTGGTCGTCTGCGTGGAAGCCGGGGTCGGGCTGGATGGTGCGATTCTCCGGGTCTCGGATGAGCTGAGCAACACCCACACGGACATTGCCCACGAGTTCCGTATGATCAATCACCGGGTGAATGCGGGCATGCCGCGGCCGGAGGCGCTGCGCGAATTGGTCCAGCGCACGATGGTCGATGATATCCGCTCGATCATCACGACGCTCATTCAGAGCGAGAAGCTCGGCGTCTCGATCGGGCGCGTTCTGCGTGTCGAAGCTGCCGCTCTGAGGACGAAGCGGCGGCAAGAGGCCGAGCAGAATGCCCGGAAGGCACCGATCAAGATGCTCGTCCCCCTGATTCTCTTTGTCCTGCCGGCACTGATGACGGTGATTCTCGGGCCGGCGGGGATTCACTTGGT
>JBDHDH010000164.1:0-6516 GCA_039591615.1 Gemmatimonadota bacterium
AGTGGCACACATCGCCAACGTTCAAGCGGCCTCTTACCGACGGCCCCTTTCGCAACCACCTCTGACTGTTGGACTTGTGTAAGCCGGGACGGCAGGATTTGATGCGTTCCGCAGATGCGGGCGGCGAGGTGGACGTAATGGGGGCGTCATCCCGCGACCCCTGAACCCCACTGCGTGTCCGGTTTTGCCTCCTGGGTGAGCGGTAGAGACGCTAGAAGATGGGGTTTCGCACACGGCTATCTTCGCGCGCCCCCAGCCGCACGGCTCGAGCGGGCCGCGCCACGTACTCTGACTCCTCGACCATCACGCTCAGCGCGACCAGGGCGAGTCGGAGTGATCGCCTACCCCCGCCCGTAGATGACTGCCATCATGAACGTGTCGCCGCTGCCAGCTCCCGCACCGCGCCCGCCAACGTCCGCACCTTTTGGGCGTCACGGGATCCGCCCGTCTCGCCGACGAGATCGCTCGCCAGCCCCGTCAGCGCCTCTCGTCGCGCGGCACCCGAAGCGTTCTCCGCTTTGGTGAGTTCCTGCCGCACGGATGCGATCCTGGCGGCCGAAAGGCCGTTCGACCGCTCGAGCTGATCCACGTAGGCGCGCGCCAGGGCGAACGTGGCCGGCCACACGAACTCGGGCTGCCCCTGCGCGTTCAGGTGGTCGAGCTTCACCGACCCGGCCGCGTCGATCTCGTTCTGCGAGAGGTGGGCGCTCGACACCAGCTCGAAGATGTCGAGCCCCCGAGCGATCTCCGAGCTCACGATCACCCCGTTGTACCAGTAGACCGACCAGCTTCCACCCATCCGCATCTGCGTCGAGTCCACGGGCCCGCGGTCGTGGAAGGCGATCTCCACCGGGTTCGCCGGATCGGTCCAGTCGAACACCGAGATGCCACCCTGGTACCACCCCTGCACCATTACGTCGCGGCCCGGGATCGGGATCAGCGAGCCGTTGTGCGCGACGCAGTTCTCCAGTGACGTCTGCGGCACGGGGATCTTATAGTAGCTCCGGAAGCGCATCTCCCGGTTCTCGAGCGTGAAGATGGCGTCCGCCCCCCACTCCATGGGATCGGTGGAGCGGCACTTCGGCTGGCCACCCCCGCCCCACTCGTCCGTGAAGAGGATCTTGGTGCCGTCGTTGTTGATCGTTGCCGAGTGCCAATAGGCAAAGTTCGAGTCGCTCACGGCGCCGATCCGCGTCGGGTTGACCGGGTCACTGATGTCGAGCAGGAGTCCGTACCCCCCGCAGGCACCGCCTGCCAGGCCAAGCGCCGGGTATACCGTGATGTCGTGGCACTGCGTGGGCCCGGGACGTGGGCCGTCTCCGCGCTGGCCCATGATCCGCGCAACCAGCGCCGCAAAGTACTCGCGCAGCGCCGTGCTGTCGGTCGCCGTCGGCGCGCCGCTATCGCCGCGGGCCCTGACGATGCTGTCGAGCATCGCCGTGGTCATCCGGTCGGGGAGGACCCTGGGCCGGTCATCGATCTCGATGACGAACGCGCCCCGCACCCTGGCCTGTTCGACCTCGGCGAGGTCCTCAGGCGCCAGACCGTGCCGCGGGGGCGCCATGAGATCGTGGAAGATTCGCGGCGAGCTGACGATCGCCGCCTGCTCAGGGTGGGCCAAGGGCACCCTGATGACCTCGATCCGGAAGAGCGCGGAGTTGGGGTCCTCGTCCAGCGGGGCGCCGGAGCAACCGGGGAGCTCCTCCGCAGGGCGCACGGGCGCTGAGCCGGAGACGTAGATGTAGACGTTCTCCTTGTCGTCCGGGTGCTCAACCACCGTGTGCGTGTGAGATCCGCGGCAGGTCTGCACGTTGGCGATGTACTGCGGGCTCCGGATGTCACTGATGTCGAAGATCCGGATCCCGCGCAGCCGGTGGTGGCTCACCGCTTCCCGCACGCCCTCGGTACCGCAGTCGAGCCGACCGCCCAGCCCCTCGCCCGAGACGAAGAGGAGGTTCTCGTACACCGAGACATCGCTCTGCGATGCCGGGCAGACGTACCCGACTACGAGCGATGGCTGGCTGGGATTCGAGATGTCCCAGACTTGGATACCGTTGTAGTTGCCCTGGATGGCGTACTTGCCGGTGAATGCGAGGTCGGAGTTGGTGACGCCGACGAAATCTTCCGGTGTCGGCGTCTTCGACACGACGCGCAGGTTCCACACCGCCTCTTCGGCGTCGAACAGCCCGGGCCGGAGCCCAATGCGCGGATCGGGGCTCGGCGGCTTCGCCATCGCCGTGGTGCGCTCCGGCGTGGTTCCGGTCCCCGGTACCGCCGACGTGGTGGTCGAGGAGGCGCATGCGGACAGGCCGAGCAGTCCCGCGGCGAGAGAGAGGATCGAGAGACGGCTGGCGGCCGTCCGGGCGACCGGTTGCGAGCCCGGGGCGGTAAGGGTCATGACGTATTCCTCATAGCCTGGTTGACTTCGTGATCACGGGTCGCGGCCTGTCGCGGGCAGCGCCTCGAGCATGAGCTCCATCCGAGCAATCTCGGAGATCTGGTCCACCTGGATGTCGGACGCGAGCTTGAACGCCGCCTCGTCCTGCGCCGCCCCATCGATGCCGAACAGATCGAGCACCATGGTGACGGCCCCGCGGTGGTGTTGAATCATATAGGTAAGGAATAGCCGGTCGAACTCCGATCCCCGGGCCTCATCCAGCTCCCGCATCTGCTCGGGCGTCAGCATCCCCGGCATATGCAGGGCGTACTCCGGGCCGTGCACTCTCATCGTCGTGCCCGTGATCTGCACGTCGGGCACTGTCTGGTCCCGATCGCGGAGCCACAGCTGCATCGAGGCGATCTCGTCCTCTTGGGCGTTGATGATGCGGGCGGCCAGGGTCTGCACCGACGGGCTGGCGCCGCGAGCGGGGGCGAGCCCGGCCATCACGAGCGCCTGCGCGTGGTGGCCGATCATGCCGGTCATGAAGCGGACGTCGGCCTCGGTGAAGCGCATGCGGGCGCTGTCGGTCCGGGCCCGGTAGAGCGCCTCGAGTTCGGCGGTCGAGGTGCCCGCAGGCCGGGGGGTTGTGTCAGCGCCGGTTCCGCCGGCGCGGCTACACGCCGCGCCGCCGATCGCGGCGAGGATGACAGCGGTGGCGAGATAGGTGCGTGGTGCTCTCATGCCTTTTGGCGTCACGCGGAGGTTCCCGGCGTCGAGCCGGCTGCGTTGCACGCAGAAGATACTCAATGATGGGGTGCTGTGATGCCGCGCCGAGCGCGAGGGGGGGCAGAGGCGGCAAGCCACCTTGCTGGCGAGCGAGATCGCTCCACCCTTCATCGGTGGATCGGTCTGACGTGCCCTCGTCAGCTCCCAGCGCCCTTCAAGCGTCTCCAGTTGCAGGTTGCTACCGCAAGCACGCCGTTGGTCCGCTTGGAGGGCCCCGGCGAGCCGGCGCCGGAGCCGCAGCCTCTGCTGGCCATACGTTGTCCGTCGGATCGCGGTCCGGAAACCGGCACGACGGATCGAGAATGACCTTCTCGATGCGACGCGGGCCGAAGTCGAGGTCGGCCTCGAACGTGCGGCTTCCTGCGAACCAGACGTTCACCGGCCACGTCACGATCGCCGTCGCGTCATCGAGCATCCGTGCGTTGGACATCGGCCGGATAGGTGGGCCGGTGGGCGCGAACTGAACCTCGAGCACCACGGGCGACGGCATCTGCCCGTCCTGGTGCACCGTCACCGTCGTCTCGGATCCGGATGTCGTCACGCTCTGGATAGAACCGTCCACCGATTCGGTGGTCCACAGCCAGTAGTACCAGAACCAGCCCAGATCTTGCTCGAGAGCGTTATTCATGAAGAACGCATAGTCCCACGGGGACGGATGCTTGAAGCGCCACGTCTTCGTGTACTCGCTCATCGCGCGCCACACCGCGCTGTCGCCGACCATGCCTCCCAGCATGGAGAGCATCAGAGGGGTCTTGGCGTAGGTCTGGAAACCGTACATCGGACCCGCGTAGTTGGCGTTCCACATCATCGGCGGTTCCGACTCGTCTCCGCTGATGCTCCCGTAGCTCTGGCCTCGACCGTCGAGATCGGGCGCTTCGCCCCGCCGGTCCGCGCGGGAGAGGATGTTCATGTACCGATTGAATCCCTCATCCATCCAGCCGTACCTCGTCTCGTTTGTCCCCACCATCATGGGCCACCATTGATGGGCGGTCTCGTGATCCGCTGCGCCCTGGTTCGAGTTGATGACCATGGGATATTCCATGCCTGCGCTGGGGCCATCCTGCAGGGTGAGTTGCGGGAACGGATACGGGGCCCACAGCTCGGAGTAGAACTCGAGCGCGTGACGGGTGATCGAGGCGGCGTTGGTGTACCGTTCGGCGCGCCCGGGGAGATAGACCATGTGGATTGGCACCGGTCCACTTCCGGGGATCGTCGCCCGCGTTGCTTGCCACACGAACTTCTTCGCGGTCGCCCACGCGAAATCGTTGACCGTGTCGGCCACGAAGTGCCACACGAGTCGGTCGCCCGGAGCGGTCGCCTTGCCCGGGCCCACCTCGTCGACGCCCACGATCGTTACGGTCTCATCGGACTCGAGCACGCGCGAGAGGCGTTCGCGTGCCGTCGGCGTAAGCACCTCATCGGGGTTCTGTAAGACGCCGGTCCCGCTCACGATCCATCCAGCCGGGACGTCGATGCGCACATCGAAACGGCCGAAGTTGTTATAGAACTCGGCCGGCCCGAGATAGACGTTCGTGTCCCACCCGCGCAGATCGTCGAACTTGGCGACCCGAGGGAACCACTGCGTGGGCTGAAACAGCGTGTCGCCCCACCGCTGGGTCATCCGATGGCCTCGCCCGTCGGGACCACCCGGCAGCTTCGTGTGCCACTCCATCTCGAGCGTCGCCGAGGATCGCGGCGCGATCGGCGTGGGCAGGGAGACTCGGGCAACCGTCTGGTTCATTCCCGAGGCTGCTGGGCGTGCCGGCGTATCGTCGCCGCGACGGCGCGGCGGCGCATTGAGATCGACGGCCTGACTGTTAACGCTCATGCGGGTGACGATCATTCCCTCCGTGGTCTCTGCCGGTACTGAGAAGCCCCGGGGCACGGTTGCCCGGAAGATGTTGTGATCCAGCCTGAGCACGATTTCACGCATCTCCATGGGACCATCGTTGTGGATCACGACCGTCTCCGCCCCGGTGATCGTCTGCGTCGCCGGCTCGAGGCGTGCGTTGATCGTGTAGTCGGTTTGGAGCTGCCAGTAGTCGGGTCCGGGGCGCCCCGTGGAATCGCGTGCGCCGGCTTCCATCGCGCGCCTGATCGCGTTCGTGAGCGGGATGTCGCGGCGGATGGCCCGAGGGGGCGATGTGGTCTGTGCTACGACCGTCGCCAGTACCTCGGCGGGAGGGATATCCGGCGCACTCGATGCCTTTGGACTCCTCATGATCGAACAGCCCTTGGCACACGACGATTGGACCGCGACGGTACCCCAGAGGCTCAGGATGAGAGCGGAGCGCAAGATCATGGTGGTTTGCCTGGCGTTGGATGACCGGCTCCAGTAGCCGAGCAGAACGTGAACAAGCGCAACGATGGAACCCTGTCGCGGTGGCGTGGGGATGTCAATCAAGGGCGCCGAGATGAAGCCGAGCGTTGGTGGGTTAACGGCCAGGCTCGAGCAAGGGATCGTGGGACTCCGGGCCGAACTCATCCGCGGCGGAGATCGCGAGCCCCGGCGAACGATTGAGCTGAACCCAGTTCGCCAGCTACTTGCGGCGCAGGGAGAAGCCAACGAACAGGAACAGCAAGATGAGCAGGACGGGCCCCAACAGATCCCGAGTCCCCCTCCGATCGAAAGAGTGATCCAAGAGAGCGGCGACCAGGGCCAGACCGAGCGACACTACGATACCGAGGACACCGCCGGCCACGATACCGAGCACAACGACCCAACGCCTTCCCTCGAGCGGTGAATTAGACAACCGAATCCGCGCTGCCGCGAAGCCCAGAATGCCGCCGATGATCAGACTGGTCCAGAACACTCCTGTGTAGGGATGCATGTGCTTGCCGCGTCGTGCTGTCGGCTGCAAGCTGAGTGGCATCCCGCGCACTGGCAAGAGAGTTTTCCCATTCCTGGCTTCGCGCGCAAAAGAGGGCACCTGTGTGCACCGGAGTGATTACCGGTCCCAGCCGTCCCCACAAAGAGTCTCAGAGAAATCTCACGGCGACTTCATGTACCAATGAACACAGAGGGTTTCCGTGCCGGAGGCGATTGCATGCGGTACAGCGCGGTAAAGCAGCCAGGAAGGAAGATCAGCCTTGCCTAAAGCGAGGATAGCCCCCTGTTGGCTGTCATGCTGGGGGGCAGGGCCGATCGGGACGGAGGACCTCCTGGCCACCGACGGTTCCTACCAGTACGAGCCGGAGAAGCCCATGCACCCGGCGTATCCGTTCACGGATGGCGCTCACGGCAAGGGCCGCTGCATTCGCGGCGGATCGGCTGGCCACTTATGACATGGGATCGATATGGATGACAGAATAGGCGTAGGACTCATTGGCTCGCAGTTCATCTCGACGAT
>JBDHDH010000165.1:0-9195 GCA_039591615.1 Gemmatimonadota bacterium
CCGGGTCCGTGAGACGGCAGGCGCACACCAGAGCGACGGCAGTTGCCATAGCACCTGTGGTTGGTCTCATGAATGGGACGCTCCCACTGTGGAATACCCAGGGTGCCTGCTTCGCGTCACACAGAGCCGATGGTCTCAAGAACCGGTGGCACCGCGCCAGTCGTCACCAGCCGGGCCGTATTGTGCTTCTTTCGCTCGGGCCACCCCCCCGCGACGGCTCGCGGGCATTACTGGGAAGGTGCCCAGGGAGTACGTGTTTGATGTGTTCGTGGACGTGGCGGAATTGAGCTGACAGCGCCACAGACTGGTGCAAGGACTCGGTCCGGCTCAAGGTACCGGCTAGGAATAGAAATGCAAAAATCGCCCCCTCTGAAAAAGTTCGCACACTATTCCCACACCAAAGCAAAAAATGAGCGGACACTCGCTTCCGCTCGTCTTCTAAGTTATTGACTCTCATCGCCTTACCGAGTCGGGACGGCGGGATTTGACGCGTTAGCGGACGCGGGCTGGGTGGAGGCGTAATGGGGGCGTCAACCCGCGACCCCCTGAACCCCATTCAAGCGCAGGGGGTAGGCAATCACGGCAAGATGTCGGCATTTCACGGGCTCCCGAGCGTAGGCACGACATTCTGCCGGACTTTGCCGGAACAAACGGCAACCGTAACGGCAACCGTCGCTGCGAAAGGCACGCGCCTGGACAGCGAGGCCACCACCATGCAAGTGCGATACGATGCCGCAGGTCGCACTTTTCAAGACGCCCAGCATGAGGACCACCCCCGGTCTGCAGGTTCTGGCACCCTCAACCCCATCGCCAGGGTCAGTTTCTGCTCTGCGCTGGGTCCACCATCCCTGGTGTGATCCAAACGAGATTGAGCGCGCTACACTCACCGATAGGTCGAAAACCGTTGAACAGTCCAGAGGATCCATGCGTCGCGTCTTGCGTCACACGTGCACCGCCCGCAACCGCAATGCGTTCCCGATCACCGACACCGAACTGAAACTCATCGCCGCGGCCGCGATCATCGGACTCAACAGTATGCCCAGGAGCGGGTAGAGCACCCCCGCGGCGACTGGGATACCGAGGCTGTTGTAGATGAACGCAAAAAACAGGTTCTGCCGAATGTTGCGCATCGTGGCCCGGCTCAACAGACGTGCCCGGACGATGCCGCGAAGATCGCCCCGCACGAGCGTGACCCCGGCACTTTCCATGGCGACATCTGTGCCTGTGCCCATGGCGATCCCGACGTGCGCCTGTGCCAGCGCCGGCGCATCGTTGATCCCATCGCCCGCCATGGCGACGATGTGCCCTTTGCGCTGTAGCCGTTGCACGGCTTCGGCTTTCTGGTCGGGGAGCACCTCCGCCACGACGTCGTCGATCCCCACGCGGCGGGCGACTGCTTCAGCCGTGGTCCGGCTGTCGCCGGTGAGCATCGTGATGCGCACACCGTCTCGATGTAGCTGTTCGATCGCCGCCGCGGTGGTCTCCTTGATCGGATCCGCCACACTCAGGATACCAGCCAGCCTCCCGTCGACCGCCACGAACACCACGGAGTGACCATCCGCACGCATCGCCTCGGCCTGCTCCGCAAGCTGATCGACCGCGATGCCGAGGGCGCGCATCAACGTGACGTTGCCCAGCGCCGCACGACGACCACCGACGGTGCCGGTGACCCCTTGGCCCGTCACCGATTCGAAGGCGGTCACATCGACCAGCGAGACGCGTCGCTCCGCCGCTCCCGCGACGATCGCGTCGGCCAGCGGGTGCTCACTGCCGCGCTCGAGACTCGCCGCACACATGAGCAGGTGCCCCTCGCTCCAGCCCTCCGCCGGCACGACACCCGTGAGCGCGGGTTTCCCTCGCGTCAACGTCCCCGTCTTGTCCACCACCAAGGTGTTCACCGTGCGGAGCACTTCGATGGCCTCGGCGTTCTTGAAGAGCACGCCCACGGTTGCTCCCTTCCCCGTCGCCACCATGATCGACATCGGCGTCGCGAGGCCCAGCGCGCAGGGGCAGGCGACGATGAGGACGGCGACCGCGTTGATCAACGCGAACGCCATCGCCGGTTGGGGCCCGATCAATGCCCACACGATGAAGGTGACACCGGCAATCAGCACCACCGCCGGGACGAAGTAGGACGCGGTGACGTCGGCGAGTTTCTGAATTGGCGCGCGGCTCCGCTGCGCTTCGGCGACCATCCGAACGATCTGGGCCAGCAGCGTGTCGGTCCCCACGCGCTCGGCCCGCATGACAAGCGAGCCGGTGCCGTTCACCGTGGCACCGATCAGCCGGTCTCCCTGGGCCTTTTCGACGGGAATGGGCTCGCCCGAGATCATCGACTCGTCCACCGCACTCGCGCCGTCCAGCACCACGCCGTCTACCGGGATCTTCTCACCGGGACGCACGCGCAGTCGATCGTCCGGTCGGACCTGCTCCAGGGGTACGTCGGTTTCCCTCTCCTCGTCCTCGATCCGCCGGGCCGTCTTCGGCGCGAGGCCGAGCAGTGCCTTGATCGCGGCACCTGTCCGGCTGCGCGCCTTCAACTCGAGCACCTGGCCTAACAGCACGAGCGTCACGATGACAGTGGCGGCCTCGAAGTAGACGGCGACGCCGCCGGCATGGTTGCGAAACGAGTCCGGGAAGAGACCGGGCACCAGGACCGCCACCACGCTGTAGGCGTAGGCCACCGCGACGCCGAGACCGATCAGCGTGAACATGTTCAGGTGGCGGGTGACCACCGACTGCCAGCCGCGGACGAAGAACGGTGCGCCACCCCACAGGACCACGGGGGTGGCCAGGGCAAACTGGGTCCAGGTCAGTACCCACTGCGGGAGCCACCGTCCGAACGGGCCCCCAGCCGGCAACATCTCGGACATCGCGAGGGCGAAGACCGGGAGCGTGAGCGCCGCACTGACCCAGAAGCGCCGTCGCATATCCACGAACTCGGGGTGCTCTTGTTCGTCGAGCGTGACCGTTCGCGGCTCGAGCGCCATCCCGCAAATGGGGCACGACCCGGGCGCACTCCGCACGATCTCGGGATGCATCGGACAGACGTACTCGGTAGGTGTCGTGGGGGCAGCAAGGACGTCCGGTTCGAGCGCCATTCCGCATTTGGGACAGGTCCCCGGCGTATCCTGTTGGACCTCGGGATCCATAGGGCACACGTAGGTGGTTCCCGGCGACGGCGTGGACTCTACCTCGGCATCGGGTGTCGCCTCGGAGCGGTACCGGGCAGGATGGTCACGGAACGTCCGCAGGCAGTGTTCGCTGCAGAACACGTACGTCGTTCCCGCGTAAACCTCACGCAGGGCGCCGTCCGCAGGCACAGTCATGCCGCAGACGGGGTCCCGCTGTTCCAGGTGCGCCTCTCTGTGCGTGCTGTCGGCGTGATGTGTGTGTCGCGTCCCATGCATGGTCCGCGTTCTCCCTCATGCAAGTCAACATAGAAACTGGCCTTCACCCGGAACCGCACCATAACGATCAAGCCGAGGGAAAGGTCTCGCTGAACTGTGATCCCGACGGCTTTGGGGAGACACACCCCCCCACTGCAAGATGCACCATGAGTGACCGGTCTGCAGGAAGGACGACCCAGAGCGACTTGACTGGATGGGGCATATCCCCCACCCTTGTCTGGTCGGCTCGGCTGGGGCAAATGCCTCAGTGCCCTTGCAGTGAAAGCAGTCCAGATTCCCCGCAATCGCTGTTCCTGCAAGCACTTGAAAGGTGGCGGCGTGAGGGGCTCGCGACTTGCACCCGTGGTATGACCCGAATGAGCATTCGAGACATGGTCCGTAAGGCCCGACCGAGTTGGGCCGGTCCGTTGGCTGGTCCCTTGGGCCGCCAGCTGCTGGCCGCGTTCCTCCTCCTCTCGCTCCTGCCCCTCGTGTTGTCCAACGGCTTGGGGTACGTGAGAAGCACCGCGATCATCGAGGGCCTGGTGGAGCGTTACCTCGAAGGGATTGCCGACCTCCAGGGGATGCACGCCCGCGACCAGTTGGAGCGACACACCCTCTACCTCCATGAGATGGCGTCCCACGATGCAATCCGTCTTACGGCTGCCGCTGGCGACCCGTCCAAAGCTGGATCCCCCGAGTCCGGCACCAATCCCTATCTGGAGCAGCAAGTGGCCGCGCATCCGGCCTTCGAGGCGTTGTACGTCTTCACCGCAAGTGGCGAGATCATGGCATCGGCGCCACTGCCGCCAGCTGACCTCCCCTTGTGGATGGGGCCCCCGCTCCAAGAGCCGTCCGCGGTCGTCGAGGTCGTCCGAGATCCCCAGCCCCCGAGGCCCCCGCGTCTCCGCCTCGCAGTTCCGATCAACTCGGGCGACGGATCGAACCCGAGGGCATACGTCGGAGGCTACGTGGAAGTGCTCGGCCCATCGGAGTTCCTCCAGATCCCCGAGCACACGGCCGGTAGCGTGGAGAGTTTCATTGTCAACGAGGAAGGGATTCCGATCTTCATCTCCCATCCGCACGGCATCATCGATTACAGCGCACGCCTCGAGACGCCACTGCTCCAGCTTCCACTCCGCTCGAGCGCGGTGTATCCGGATCGGCAAGGGATCGAGGTGATTGGCACAGTGGTGTCAGTGCCCGATCGCCCCTGGCGCCTGATCACAGAGGTGCCCGTCTCCGACGCCCTCCTCGAACTGCGACAGCTCCGGCAGATGTCACTCTGGCTGAGCGCGCTTCTCGCCTTGGTCGTCATCGCGCTCGCACTGGGAATGGCAGGAACGATCGTGGCTCCCGTCCGCCGCCTCGTGTCGGCGACGCGCCGGCTGGCCGCAGGTGATCTGATCGCGAGAGTGCAGATTCGAGAGCGGAACGAGATTGGCGAGCTGGGAACGGCGTTCAACGACATGGCGGCGGAACTCGCGCAGACCTCGGCCCGTGTTCACGAACTGCATGACCGGGAGATCGAACGTGCTGGCCAGCTGGCAACAGTGGGGGAGCTGGCGGCTGGGGTCGCACACGAGATCAAGAACCCGCTCGTCGGAATCGCCGGCGGGCTGGATCTCGTCATGCGACATACACAAGACCACTCGAATCTCAGACCTATCGTCGACGAGATCGGTCGTCAGGTTTCCCGAATCGACGTTGCTGTGCAGGACCTGCTCGCGTTTGCCCGGCCCGCCGCTCCGGACTTCGTGCCAGCAGACGTGAACGAGATCGTTGACCGCGCGCTCACCCTGGTGCGCCCGACGGCGGGAAACGCAGGCGTGCGCATCGATGTCGAGGCTGGAACGTTGCCGAGAGTGTTCGTCGACGAGGAGATGATCCGCCAATCTCTGGTCAATCTCATCATGAACAGTGTCCAGGCAAGCGAGGCCGGTGGCCGCGTGAGGGTCATCACCAAGCCCGTTGGAGACGCGGTGGAAATCCGGATCAGCGACACAGGAACTGGGATTCCTCCTCATCAGCTCACTCAGATCTTCAAGCCCTTTTTCACCACGAAGCACCAAGGGACGGGGCTCGGGTTGTCCATCACGCGGAGCGTCATCGAGCGACACCATGGAACCCTCTCGGTCGAGAGCGGCGTGGGAAAGGGAACCACGTTCACATTGGTGCTCCCCCAAGACGGAAACGCCCCACGGCGGCCCCCTAGCAAGCCCACTAGCACCGACGAGACCTAACCGGTCCTATGGAAAACGCGCGAATCTACGTCTGCGACGACGAACTGCTCATACGGATGTGGCTGGTGGAACACCTCCAGGACCAAGGCTACGAGGCCGAGGGCTTCGAGACGGGGACGGAGTTGCTCGAGGCGTTCGCACGCGATCCGGCCGATTTGGTACTGCTGGACCTCAAGCTTCCGGATGGGTCCGGTCTCGATTTCCTCGTCGAGTTGAAGGAACGGGAACGGTCGGTGCTGGTGATCATGATCACGGCGTACGGTGAGGTGGAGACGGCCGTGGCCGCCGTGAGAGCTGGAGCACACCACTTTCTCGAAAAGCCGGTCGATCTACCCGAGCTCTTCCTGCTGGTGGAGCAGGCCCTCGAGGCGCAACGGCTCCTCGGAGAGCTCGAACGGTACCGCGAAGGCAATCGCTGGCAGTTTTCCGGCGTAACGCTGGTGGGTCGTTCTGCCGCAATCCGTAAAGCCGCCGAGCTGATCACGCGCATTGGGGTAAAAGGGAGTGCTGCAACGGTTCTGATCCGGGGCGAGAGCGGGACGGGCAAAGACGTCGTCGCGCGAGCGATTCATGCTCGGGGACCCCGGCAAGAGAAGCCCTTCGTGAGCGTCAATTGCACGGTGCTTCCCGCGAACCTGGTGGAGAGCGAGCTGTTCGGCCACGAAGCCGGCGCCTTCACCGACGCCAAGGAAGTCAAGCGCGGCCTGTTCGAACTGGCCGATGGCGGAACGATCTTTCTCGACGAAATCGGCGACATGCCGAAGCCCGCGCAAGCGAAGCTGCTCGAATTCCTGGAAACCCACCGCTTCCGCCGGGTGGGAGGCGTGCGGGACCGGCGACGAACCGCAAGCTCGATGAGGCGGTCGAACACGGAGACTTCCGGGAAGACCTCTTCTACCGCTTGAACGTCATCCCGGTGATCCTGCCACCGCTTCGTGACCGGCCAGAAGACATCGCGCCACTGGCGACGCACTTCATCGACTCCCTGTGCGACGACATGTCGATTCCGCGACGTGTTGTTGCCCCCGACGCTCTCAAGGCGCTCGAATCGTATCGGTGGCCCGGCAACGCCCGCGAGCTCCGAAACGCGCTCGAACGGTTGCTCCTGCTCCACGACGAGGAAACCATCATCGCGGCACACTTACCTCCCGAAGTCCATGGCGTGAAGGTCAGCGGCGCACGCACCTTCGTCCTCCCAGCCGGCGGCATCGATCTCGACGAGGTCGAGAAACAGCTCATCCTGCAAGCGCTCGAGCGGTCTGCCGGAAACAAGAGCCGAGCGGCCCGGCTCCTCGGCATCTCCCGAGACACCTTGCGTTACCGACTCGAGAAGTACGGACTCGAATCGGGTTCGTCGACAGCCGCGAATGGGACGGATTCGGCAGACGTACCCGCTCGCTAAACGCTCGCCCCTACATCAAGAGGCTCCGCTCCTTCCACACTGCTGTCACGGCGATCGGGCATTCCTTGCCGGTCAGCAGCCACGCCGGGACGTGCCAACCCGCAAGAGAATGTCGACGCAGCCGGCCTTCTCTCCGTCGGATTCACTCCGAAGCATGAGGATATGCGTATATGCTGCCCCTCGGCGATTACATGGCCGGAGTGCGGCATATCGCCCAGCCGCTTTGCCGCGAACCTGGGGCAAATCCCGCAGTTATCTCCGGCACAAACTGTGGCTTGAGCGCTATAACTTATTGCTAAGCAAACAGTTACCGAACGTCGCGGCGCGGGGTACGCTACATGCCTTCCGGGATCGATGGATGTCCAATGACGTGAAGATGCAAACTACAAACAAGAGGTTCACGCGAGGTCAATATGCGCAAAAGGGACGCAGTTGTGATCAAGCCGTTGCATTGGCTGACGGCCAGCCTCGCTGTCTCCTTCACCGTCGGAGCCTGTGCTGGATGGGACAATCCCACGGCACTCGAGGACCTGCAGGCGAACGTTGAGTTCGAGATCGAGGTCAGCCGAGTCGAAACCCTCGAAGAGATTCAGATCCACGTCCACGCCACCGAAGGCGGCGCCGCGATGGAGATCGACCAGCCTCACCTGGAGATCGAGCATCAGGGTGTTCAGGTGGGTGTGGTCGAGATGGAGCGGGTCGGCGACGAATACGAAGCCCACGTGACGTTCTTCGAGCACGGCGAGCATCACCTGCATTTCAGGGGGGTGCCGCACAAGCATCGGTTGGAGTGGGAATTGGGCGATCACGAGCTCGACGTTCACAACGCCCATCGGATCATCGGCTCGTACTGGGTCGAGCTCGAGCTCTCGCCGGCCCCCGTGCTAGAGCATCAGGGCGGGCACATCCACGTCCTGGTCTTCGAGCTCTTGCCGGACGGGACGGCCGGTCCAGCCGTCGGCGGCCTCCAGGTCGAGCTCGAGGTCCACGATCCTACTGGGGGAGAGACAGCATTGGCCGTGGCCGAAGAAGGCGTCGGCGAGTACGAAGCGGAGTTCGCGTTCGGCGCCGCCGGTGAGTACGAACTGCACGTCGGGATCGACGCAGGCGGTGTGCTGGAGGAGGGTGAGTTCCACATTCCAGTGCCGAGCCCCGCAGACGAACAGCAAGAGCCCGGAGACGAAGGAGGCGGCCATGGTCACGGTTGAGCTTCAGCGCTCACTTCGGCGCGCCATCGGCATCGCGGCGGCGCTATTGATGGCGGTGAATGCGGAGGCCTTGGGTCAGGAAGCCACCGGGACCGGAGATCGAGTGGTTCCCACCACCCAAGTGGTGATCTCGGGCTACGGCACCGTTGGCTACGGAATCCGTACCCAGGGCGACAACGAAAACGCGTTCAACGCAGCCATCAACCCCATTTTCCTGTTCCAGTTCCAAGATCGCATCCTGTTCGAGGCGGAGTGGGAGTTCGAGCTGGAGGGAGGGGTGACGGAGACCGGGCTAGAGTATGCCCAACTTGACGTCATGGTAACCGACAACCTGACGCTGATCGGCGGGAAGTTCCTGCTGCCCTTCGGCGTCTTCGCTGAGCGGCTGCACCCGACGTGGATCAACAAGTTCCCAACGGCGCCACCCATCTACGGCCACCACGTGGCGGCATTCGGCGCCGAGCCCTTGCTGCCCATCATCTCCGACCTGGGCGTCATGGCGCGGGCGATGCTGCGGCCTGGACCGTTGCACCTGACGTTGAACGGCTACATCACGCACGTGTTCCCATCGTCATCGGAGGACAACAACACCGACAAGATGATTGGCGGCCGCCTGGACATCGGTTTGCCGCCGCACTTCGAGCTCAATTTCTCGTACATGAACGGCGACTACGACGAGAACAACGTCCTCGATCTGACTGGCTGGAACGTAGCGGGCGAGTTTCGCGTGCAGAACTTCGAGGTGCGTAGCGAGTACGTACAGACCCGACAGGAGATCGAGGAGCCGAGCGGATTCCCGACGCTGCGACGTCACGGGGTCTACGCACAGGCGGCGTATCGCGTTGGCGCTTGGGAGCCGGTCTTCCGCTGGACCCAGGTGTTCGACAGCCAGCTCGACGGGGCAACCCAGGCTCTGGGTGCCTGGCAGGCGGGGTTCGGACTCGATTACTGGA
>JBDHDH010000166.1:0-6428 GCA_039591615.1 Gemmatimonadota bacterium
CCCCAGACGTGAAAAGTCTGGGAACGCTAGAGCAGAGGCCCGCGGCAGCATGCGCCACTCCAAGTACACGATGTCCTGGCGGTTCACGAGTTCACGATGTGTTGGCGGAAGCCCGCTAGGTGTTAGATGTTAGGTGTCAGGTGTCAGGTATCGACACCCGGCACCCGACACCCTTCTATGGCACCAGCTCCTGCACCCTCGGCTTCAGCACGAACAACCCCTCGTACATACTCGAGACGATCACGGTCCCGCTCTCGAAGAAGGGGAACGCCGTCCACGCGCCGTTGAAGCCAGGCGGGTTACCCTCGTACGGCGTGGTGTCGAAGAACCCGACCTCCACGGGGTGTTCGGGATCACTGATGTCCACCACCCGTAGTCCCGCCTGGTAGTTGGCCTGGTACATCCGATTGCCCTTGATGTACAGGTTGTGGTCGGTGGCGCCGCTCGGACCGAAGTACTCACCGACGACCACCGGATCGTCCAGGTCGGTGACGTCCCACACGACGGTCCGGGTGCGCTCAGCCTGACCAACCAGTTCGTCCAATTCGTCGTCCAGATAGAAGTAGCGCTGATCCTCGGTCAGCCACCCCTGGTGCACGTACGACAGACCGGGATAGGTCGCCGCGGCCAGAGGATCGGGATTCTCTTTGTCCGTGACATCGACGATGCGCAGTGCGGTCTCGTTCGACGCAAAACAGATCTGCCGGCCCCGGTACTTCTCATCGGGACCCCGATACACGACGCACTGGGCATCGTGCGTGCGTCCCGGCCAGATGAGCCCTTCCGTATCCGTGTAGCAGCCAGCGAATGTCGGGTTCGTGGGATCCCGGATGTCCACCATGTGCAGGCCGCCGCCACAGGTCTGCCCTCCCGACCTGTTACCAACCGTGTACGCGAAGCCGCTCTCCGTATCGATCACGAGGTTATGGGCGGAGGCAATCCCGTCATAGCGCGCATCGGGCTCAAACGTGACGGGTGGGTCTGCCACGTCCCGGAGTCGCGTCAGATCGAAGATGAGCATCCCATGGTCTCCGGCCCCGTCGCCCGTGAAGAAGACGTGGTCTCGGTACACCTTGATGTCTCTGGCGCCGCTGCGATTCGCCGGCAGCACTCCCAGGTAGATCGGACCCGGAGGGTCGGTGATGTCGACGAACGCTGTTCCACCCGTCCGGCCCACCAGCGCGTATTCCCGACCCGTCTCCGGATCGGTCCACCCCCACAGGTCGCTCACCCGCTCGCCCGGACCGCCACCCAACGCCTGGATCGGGAGAAAGGCCAGGAGATCGACGTCGTGGCAGGCGAAGCCGGCAGCCTCCCCGTCGGAGCACCGCACTTCTTCGCCGGCGATCCGTTCGAGGTCACCACCTGGCTCGAGCCACACGGCCTCACCCCATTGGCCTTGTTCGGGTCGCGTGAACACGGCGGCGCGTCCCACGCCGCCGTCCGCACCGGGCGCACCGGCCACCCCGACGCCTTCCCCCAGGGCGATCGCCGTGCCGAGACCAAAAAGTGGCTCCAGCCCGGACGTGGGGAGCACGCCGGCGGCCTGCCACAGCGCCCCTACCCGCTGGAACCGATGGATCCGTCCACGTCGCTCGTCCGCCCCCGGAGCCCCCACCCACAGTTCGTCGCCGGCGACATCGAACGCCGTCCCGTAGCGATCGCCACGGTTTTCCCCGGTCCCGCGGAGCCGGCGCCGCTCGTGCCACGTCCCCGTCACAGGGTTACGCGAATAAAACGACACAGCGCCCGGTGCCTGTCCGCTTCCAGGCGAGCCGATGAGGGCCACATCCCCGTCGAGATCCACCGCGGCACCGAAGCGACTGCCGGCGGGCATGTCGTCCGCTTGGATCACGTCCTCCTCGACCCACGCCCCGACCCCGGCATCCCATCCGAATACGAACACGGCCCCCGACTCGCCGTAACGGGGGGCGCCCACCAATGCCCGATCACCGGAGAGCGCGAGTGCGGCCCCGAACCGGTCACGGGATCCCGCTCGAAGCGACTGCAGGCGAGCACTCGAGGACCACTGATCCGAACCGCTCTCTCGCTCCACGATCCACGCGCCTTCGGTACCGCGCGGACCCGTGACGACTGCCACGACCGCGCGATCCCCGTCCACGGCGACGACCCGACCCGGTGGCTGCACGATCCGCATGAGGGTCGGGAGATCGAGAGGGCGATCGCGAGACGATTCCGCAGCTTCCCGCTCCGGCCCGAGTGGTAGCGGTCCTGCCTGCGTCCAGGCGCCGTCGGTACCGCGGTGGAATGCTTCCGCACCCCATTGCACATTCGGGTCCCCACTCGCGACGAGGAGGGTCCCGCCACTCACTCCGATTGACGGGCCGAAGCCCTCACCGGTCTCCGCGCCGCGCATGGGACGCAGGCGTTCCTCGATGCGCCAGGCTCCGCCCGAAACCCTGAACACGTAGACCGTCGCAGGTCCTCGCCCGGCGGACGGTTTCACCACCAACACGTCATCGTCCACTACTGAGACCGCTCGGCCGAATTGGTCTTGCGCGGGCAGCGACGCGGCCGTGGCCACCGGCAACGCGAGAGCGAACGAGAGTGCGCAGCGTGTCTTGGTCATTGAGCGTTGGATCCGTCGTCAGAGGTTTCGAACTGACAGGTGCATTAGAAACGAAACGGTCGCCAGGGAGCCGGTGGGCATTCGTAGCGTACACCGGGCACCACGATGGCGATCCGTCCTCCGTCGAACCGGGCGATGCGTGTCCTCGTCGCACCGACTAGTATCGCCAACTCAAGGTGTCCGCTCCGGGCGGGTGGTTCTTCCGAATCTGGTCCATGATCCGGGGAATGAACATTTGGTGGTAGCGGAGCCGAGAGTAGGCGTTGTCCCGCGTATGATCGCCGTTCCAGCAATGCTCATCCCCGTCGCCGTAGTCCACTTCGCCGTCGTAATACGGATCGGTGGTGCTCTCCAAGAATGACTCCGTGAGCTTCACGGCATTGTTGAGATAGTAGTTGTCCATGTCACCCACGTAGATGAACAACTTTCCCCTGATCTTGGGTCCGAGCGTCTTCCAGTCCCGACGCAGGATGTAGGAGAGATCGTAGTTTTCCCGCCAGTAGTTCGCGACCTCGTGGTCGATCTCGCCGCTCAGTTTGTCCCAGATGGGCCTGGGGTACCCGTCGTCCCCGACGGGTGAGTACACGGCCTGCCAGATGTCCCACTGGTCTCCCGAGCGGCCCCTGGTGCCCAATACGAGCTCTCGGTGGTTCATCTCCTCGAGGGTGGCGGTGACGTGTCCCCGCCAGTCACGCCGTCCGGGACGCGGCGTGCGTTTCCAGTCGCTGTCCACGTAGTAGGCGTTCCGATCCTCGTAGATGTCGACGACCGTGTAGGCACGAAAGTCGATGGGGTCCGGACAGGCTACCCACGCACCGTTGAATTCATCGGGATAGAACACCTGGACCGCCATCGCCTCCCAGCCGCCCGTCGAGCCGCCATAGGTGAAACGCGCCCACCCTTCACCGATCCCGCGATACGCCTTCTCGATGTGCGGGATGAGCTCGTACATGATGGCATCCCCGTACGGACCGTTGTTGGCGGAGTTCACCGCGTACGAGTCGTCGTAGAAGGGAGTCGGGTGTTGAATCTCGATCAGCAGGACCCGCGGAAAGTCCGGTCCCGTCCAGTCCCGATAGAATTGATGCGCATGCTCCTGTTGAATCCTGTTGTAGCAATCGAGCCGGAACCGCTGGGCGTACTCGCACGGGAGATCGGGATCGGGCGGCTCGTCCCGAAGATCGCCGAACGTGTACGGGAAGTGGCCGTGGTTCACAACCAGGGGATACTGCGCCTCCGGATGCTCCTCGAAACCCTCCGGGAGGACGACGTGGGCACCCAGTGACATCGGTCGGCCCCAGAAATCGCCTAGGAGCTGGCTCTGGATCCGAACGTGCTTCACGTACCTGGTATCGGGCGGGTCGGGAATCGGCGGAATCTCCTGATCCAAGCGGACCCGAATGACCTCGTCCGACGCCGGATCGAGCTGCACCGCCCGTGGTGTCGAGTAGAGGTTACCGGGCTTTCGATTCCATTGTTGGCCTTCACCGCGATCCGGCGGCAGCTTCACGGTGTGACCATCGGCGCGGCGAAACGTCTCGTACCGGTTGAGCAGCGCCTGGACCCAATACCGCCCCGCCGGTATCTCCGCGATGCTTCGGAGAGGGTACCCGAGGACGGACGCGTCGATCACCGCTTCCTCCCCGGGGCTGAGCCCCTCCACATCCTTCCCGAAGAGGAGCTGCGTGTTGGCCCCGTCGTTGATCTGAAACCGGGGCTCTCTCGTCGAGTCGGCCGAGATCATGAGCAGCAGCCGCCCATCCAGCGGGCGATCGCTGCGCTCAGCCGGGAACGAGATGACAAAGCGAGCTCCAGAGGCGCGACGATCGGCGGGGCCGGCGGCGACTACGAATGAACACAGGATCGCAGCAGCCAAGCTTCTCTTCGACATTGGGGCTCCCTTAGAAGACCGGAACAAAGTGCACCGAAAGAAGGTGGCGCGGCAATGTGAGCAAGACGCCCACGCGGGTTCCGGGGCCCGTTATTGTGACAAAACGCACACCTCTTGAATCAGGCCAGCCGTACGGTTATCTCGCGGTCCCGAGCACCTGGCATCGAAACTCCGACGAGCCGTCCCCTGTTATCCCGGATGAGCCTATTATTAGGACGAGATTTGGGAGGGTACCCAGCTCGCCCGGCAGCGCTCGACCTCCCACGTGTGCAAGTCTGAACCCTCACCATTCTTGGTTCGCGTCCCATGACCTCACGATTCGCGCTCCTCGCCGCCGCTGTAGCCACCTCGTCTCTCACCGCCGACCCCGCCGATCAGCTGGGGATCCTCCGCGTGATACCGAATCGTGTCGCGGAAGCGACCGAGGAAGTGAGGATCACGTTCGATCGACCGGTCGCGGTGGAGCTGAACCAGACCATCGACCCCCACACGTTCTTCTCCATAGCGCCGAGCGTGGACGGTTTGCTCCAGTGGCTCGACCCGGTCACCCTGCGTTTCAAGCCGAACCACCCCCTCCAGCCGAGTCAGACCTATACGGTCACCATCGCGAACAATTTCACGGCGATGGACGGCACCACGCTCGATGCGCCGTTTCAGTTCTCCTTCCGCGTGCGGGGCCCGCGAACGCTCATCGCCAGGGCCGACGAGGGATACTACTGGCAGAATGGGCTGACTCAAGTTCGGCCCGATGCCCGCTTCGACGTGGTGTTCAGCGATCCGCCGAATCACGCTGATATCGAGCGCACCGCCGCCTTCGTGCTCCATCGCGTGTGTGACCGTGCCGCATTCCGGCCCAGACGCTTTCAACCCGGAAGACGGATCCCTCTTCGTGTTGCTGGCGAACGCCCAGTCACACCCGATGAGCCGGGACAGCTCCGTCATGTGGGGAACTACCGAAACGAGGAAGCCCTCGCTCGGCACCGGATCGTCACCGTCAGCACCGTCGAGCCGTTACCGGCCGGATGCCCGGGTCGGCTCGATTTCCCCGCCGAGCTGGGCGAAGGTGGCGAGGACGCACGCCGACAATGGAATTTCTTCGCCCATCCGGAGTTTCGCGTCTCGCACACGACCTGCGCCGGCTCGCGCGGTTTCTGTCCGGTGGGACCCATCCGCGTTGATTTCTCGACACCCGTCTGGGGTGCCGAAATACAGCATGCCCTGCGGATCGTTCCGGACTTCGCGTTCACCATCCGCGACACCCTGGCCGAGCGCTTTTCGTGGACCCTCGCCGGCGATCTCACTCCGCGAACCACCTATGCGGTCATCGCCGACACCTCGTTGCGCGACGTCTATGGCCAACGGTTGACCGGGAATCCTGCCCACGCCCTTCGTACCACCGGATTCGCTCCCACCGTCAACTACGTATCCGGCCGTGTCTTGGTGGAAAGAACGAGCTTTCGAACCATCGCGGCCACTCACATCAACGTCGACAGTCTGGAGCTGGTCGTCGCCCCCATCCCCAGATCACTCGAGGGACGGTTCGCTTCGACGAGCCACTGGCAGCTTTCCGACATCTGGCCCCTCGTGGCCGACAGCACCATCACACGCCGCATCCCCGTGGAGCGCAAGACGGACACGTGGGTCACTACCGGCGTGCGACTACCAGCCTTCAATGCCCAGCGACCAAACAGCCGCACGTTGATGGCGGTGCAGGTACGGGGGTTCCCCGAGAGCGGCGGCAACATCCTCGTAGCGCAGGTCACCGATCTCGCCATTCACGCACGGCTCGGAGTCGACGAGGGCGTAGTGTGGGTAACCGGCGCCGGCGACGGACTCCCGCGTGCCGGCGCGAAAGTGACCCTCCACGACAACAGCGGCCGAACCCTCGCCACGGCCACGACGAACGACCAAGGCTTGGCCCATTTTGCCGGCATCGCTCCCGACTCC
>JBDHDH010000167.1:0-6378 GCA_039591615.1 Gemmatimonadota bacterium
ACTTCTTTGGCGGTCAATACCAGCCTCACGATCCTTGCCAACGCGGAGCGCATTGCTGAAGGCATCCGAGCGCGCTATCAAATGGGGCGACCCGCCGTTGCAGTCGTGAGAGAACGTCCGGCGGCGCACTGAAACATGCCTCTCATCTCGAGGCACCAGCTCCGAGCGCCTTGTTGTCCTTTCCCCGTCATGCCCACGAGGCAACGGACTCGACAGATCCAGCGGGCGCTCGACGCTTTCAAGCGCCAATAGCGTACCAAATGAACACACGCCCCGTAGCCTTGGCGAACTCGCTGAGGGGGACCCATCCGTGTGCCTTTCGCCGTGACTCGCTGGCGGATGCCTCGCTCGCGCTACTGGTCCGCCGGCCTCCCAGGCAAGGTGGGGCAGACCGGGGGCGGGACCGAAATCCACGGCCCCACCACGTTTAACCCGTCATTCACCGTGGCTTCACGTGTCTGGGTGTTTCTTTTGTTAATCGCTATGTGGGAGTGGTGATGGTGCGGCGTTTCGCCGCTCGGGCCGCCGAAACGCACTTCCCACGATGGCGACGCCAAGGGCCGTGCCATGCGCGATCCCGGGCCACGCGCCGCCAGGAACCTTCCGTGAAGACCGCGACGTCGAGAACGACGCGATGAGACCTACCGGCAGGTAAGCCCAATCTCGGCACGAGAGTGAGCTACGGGGGGCGCTCGCGTGGCGGCGCCCAGGAGAGGGGGTGATGAGTCACGTCCTTGCGTTGTTTGGACAACGGGCACTGGTGACGAGGGACACTGAGAGAAGCGAGGGCCGCGATGTTTGAGAACAACAAGAACGTGAGTCGTCGTATCATCGAGGAGATCTGGAACAAGAAGAACCCGACCCTCATGAACGAGCTCTACGCGTCGAACTGCGTCGTCCACACTCCCGAGGGTGAGTTGAAGGGCACCAAGAGGTTGAGAGAGTTCTACGACACGTACCTCACTGCCTTTCCTGACTTTCATATCAAGCTCGACTACCTGATCGCCGAAGACGACAAGGTGATGACGGCCTACACCTTCACCGGGACACACAAGGGGCGCCTGATGGATATCAGCCCCACCGGCAAGCAAGTGGCCGTCAAGGGAATGGCCATCGGGCAGATCGCGGAGGGCAAGGTCGTCGAGGAGCGGAACCTCTGGGACACCCTGAGCCTCATGGAGCAGCTAGGCGCCGTGCCGGTCCATGAGCACGCGTGGAAGTAGCGCCATCTGAATCTGCTGAAGACGTCATCCGTTGCCCCGTTGTTGGACGAGGCGGCTCCGTGGGGAGCCGCCTCGTCGACTTTGGTGCGGCGGTTGGCACCGGGTGACATCCGCGGGTTCGTACGAGGTAGCTGCCTCCTACTGGTGGGAAGCCGCTGGAACGCCGGGTGCCGGCAGCTCGAGCGCATCCCTCAGCTCTCGCAGTCGCCCTTCGAGGTACGCCTCCAGCCGGTGTTCGAGGATGGCGCGCCTGATTCCGCCGGCGGGGTTGTCGAACACGCGACGGTCGACCACTGTCACTCGCAACACCTCCTGCTCCCCCGAGCGCGTCACTTCCGACGCATGAAAGAGCCTCAACGAAGTCAACTGGTAGTGGCTGGCGTATAGCTGTTTCAACGCAGCCCACGCTTCAACCCTGCCGGTCCGTTCCGGAGGAATCACGAACGCCTGTGAGACCACGGTCAGCGGCCTCAGGCCCGTTTCTTCAACGCTCCAATACAGTAGGGTCTCGGCGGTCGGTGACGAGCTGTCCGTTGTTCCCAGCAGCGATTTCCGCAATGCTTCGGGCAGCTCCATGAACGCCGCAGAGCTCGTGACGAGATCGTGGAAAGGCGCCGCTGGATGCGCGGGCTCCTTCTGGTCGGCGTACATGATCAGCGTCGTGTCGCCGTGCGCCAAATAGTCGCGCACGTAGTGCTCGAGCCAGCCTTGCATGGCGGCGGTCACCTGCTCGTCGAATATCGGGCTGCGGGAATCGAGCGCGTGAAGGTCCTCGATGAGCGGTGCCGAGAGCTTCACACGACAGGCTCCGATGGCGCAGTCCGGGATCAGGCGAAGATCCCTGCGTGGCAATCGAAACCCCGCGACACTCTCGCTGAGCGCGGCTGGCTGGATCCGTGACACGCTCCGGATGGAGCGGCCTCCCACGAACCGTTCGATGTCGCGGGCGTGCTCCAGAAAGCGATCGAGAGAGGCTCGGATCTCGATCACGCCGAGCATCGTGACCTCGCGCGGATCCTCGTGTGGCGCGATGCGGGTGTCGACATCCCGGAGCGGCTCAGCGGACGCCTTACCGGCCAAGTTCGCTGGCGTCTCTGGGGAACTCTGGGCGAATGCGGGGACGGCCTCAAAGACAATGAAGAAGGAGCCGACGGGTGCGAGCACTGCTAATGGGTGCGGAGTACCGACTGCCCAAAGGGTGTAAAGTGCTGAGCGAACGAATTTGCGGGGGCTGGCCACTGGCGACATTCTGGAGCGGTAAACTCGCCAATGGCAGGCGAGAAGTCTACACCCAGTTGAGCCGTGGCGTCAGTCGCGCCCCGGCGGCGGGCAGGTAACCACACCTCGTGAAGGAGCACCCATCGTGCACTCCCACGTAGAAAGCGCTGGATCTGTGGCGATACTCGGCGGCGGCAACCTCGGTCAGGCGCTGGCGCACGGCTGGGCCCGGCTCGGTCAGATTTCGCCGAATGATATCACCATCACCCGCCGACAGGTGGAGAAGCTGGATGAGCTCGCTGAAGCCGGATTCTCTGTCGGATCTGACAACGCCGAAGCCGTGCGGACGTCGCGAACCGTCCTCATCGCCGTGCAGCCACAGCAGCTTGCTCCGCTGTTGGACGACATCCGGGACACCCTGGACGTAACCCGGCAGCATCTCATTTCCGTGGTGTCGGGTGTGTCGATCGAGCAGATCACTCAGATGATCGGGAAGCCCCTTCCGGTCGTGCGGGCGATGCCGAATACGGCCGTGGCGATCGGGGAGTCGATGACCTGCCTGGCGGCCCGAGAAGGAAACGGCGAGGCGCTGACGGTGGCGCAGCGACTATTCGACGCGCTGGGGAAGACACTCGTCATCCCAGAGGAGATGATGATTCCGGCCACGGCCCTGTGCGCGTGCGGGGTCGCGTTCTTTCTGCGGTCGATCCGCGCAGCCTCCCAAGGAGGGATCGAGATCGGGTTTCATCCCGACGAGGCGCTCCTCCTCGCGGCGCAGACCGCGAAGGGCGCGGCGGCGCTGCTGCTGAGCGAGGGCGATCACCCCGAGTCGCAGATCGACCGTGTGACCACGCCGCGGGGATGCACGATCGCCGGTTTGAACGAGATGGAGCACCAAGGCTTCAGTTCCGCGATGATCAAGGGAATCCTCGTGTCTGCGGAGAAAGCGCGAAACCTCTATCAGGGCAGCTGAGGAGTGGCGCCGTAATCAATCCGTCGGTGTCCGCGGTCGCGTCGGACCCCCATCGCCAGTGCTACGCTCTCCAGCCCCCCGCCAGTAGCGATCCGGGCGTCACCCCTACGGCCGCCAGCTGGGAAGGACGTCTTGAACCTCGAAGTCCACGGCGCCCCGCCCCACGAGACGCCGTTCCGCGAAATACGTTGCAGCCGTCGTGGTGCGCTTGATGACGTAGATCAGCACACTGCCAAACGGCATGTTGAAGCCGGTTAGGACGATCTCGCTTCCGTCGGGCGACCAGTCGTAGCCCAAGACCGATGTGTCGACATCGCAAACCTGTTCGTTGGTGATCTGCCGGGAATTACTCCCGTCGGCGTTCATGATGTAGGCGTCCAGCGAGCAGAACCCGGCGGCGGCGAGGTTACGCGTGAAGAGGATCTCCTGTCCGTTCGGCGAGAACAGCGGATCGTCGTCGGCGTCCGGGCCGCTTGTGAGCTGGGTGAGGCCAGTGCCGTTCCGATCGATGCGGTATATGTGATCGATGCCTTTCGCGTCCACGGCGCTGAAGACCAGCTGGGTCCCGTCGGGAGACCAGTCGATGGGACCCTCGATCCGGAGCGGGCCGCTTCCCAAGTCCATGAAATCGGGCGAAAGCGGTTGGACGTCGGTCCCGTCAAAGAGCGCTGTGTAGATTCGGCTCGACGCCGGATTCACGCCGTCAGTCGAGTCGCGCACAAAGGCGATGCGATTGCCGGTTTGCGGGTCCCACGAGAAGAAGCCGACTCCATCGTTGCGGTTCACCGTGTCGAAGTCGGTTATAAAGGTCTTACCCGCACCATCACCGATCCTGTCAAGCGTGCCGAGCGGCCCGTCGACATTGGCGACGACGCACACATCCATCTGTGAGAATCCATCGCCGCATTCGAACGCCAGATGCTGGCCAGTCGGATTGTACCGTGGCCTATAGGTGCTCGTGTCATTGACCAGGTGGTCAGGCGCCCCTCCCGTCGCGGCGATTACGTGCAGTAGGACCGGCTCGGCGGTGGTGGCCCGGCCCCCATAGGTAATCCGGCTTCGGTCCGGCGACCACCGAGGATGCTCCTGTCTCGTCGGCTGGTCGATCTCGAAAGTCACTCGGAAGCGGCCCGTGCCGTCAGGATCGACACTAAACACGCCCGGAGAGAGCCCCCCGGCCGAGTCACCGGCAAAAACGATCTGAGACGGGGGTCCGGCGGCGGGCCAGTTGATTATCGCTCCACCCAGCTCCTGTTCGAAGACGGATCCGTCTGCCGGTGTCGAGTTCGCCATTTCGAGCGTCAGCACGTTGCCGTCGGTGGACGCGATGTCGTTCGCGCTGACGTAGAAGCCCGTCGTGGGCGTCGTTTGGAACGTCGCGTTATTGAACGTGAACGGCGTCGCGGCCCCCGGATGGTTGACGGTGAGCTGTGTCGCGTCGGTCGCGTAGCTCTGGAACGTGACGTTGTCAAACGTCGTGATGGTTCCGCCATTCACTGTCAGCGGCGCGGTCTCCATCACCAGTCCGTCCACGTTCACCCCGGTCACGACGAGATTCGAGAATCCAACCAGTCGCGGCGTGGTCGCGGAGGTTGAGATCAGCTGACCGCGCGCCGGGACCGTGCTGTTGATCCGGATGCCCTGTCCCGTGTTGCGCAGCTCGAGGTCGTGGAAATACGAGCCATTGATCGTGTCGGGATGGACGAAGGCGACGGTTTGGTCCGCAGACGGGTTGGTGCCGTTGAACACCGTTCGATGCGTGCCGGAGGGTCGGAACGCCGTCGGGCTGATCGACTGCGTGAAGTTGCCGCTCAGGAGAAGCAAACCGGCAGTCAGTCGACCATCGGTACTACCACCCTGGAACAGCGCGTTGCCCGTTACTGTAACCACATCCGCGGCATCGGTCATCGTGAAGACGCCGGTGGCCTGCGTCTGAAGGTTGCCGCCAACCGTCAGGTTTTGGCCGTTCACGATCAGGTTCGTGACACTGCCGGCCGACGAAGTGACCACGACGTTCCCGGTCACGACGGTCGTGCCGCTCAGGGTGAGGTTGCCGATGAAGAAGTTGTTGAGCCTGCCGACGAGCAGATTCCCGTTAATCGTCGGCGTCCCCACCCCGAACGACGCGGAGTTCCCAAACACGGTGAGATTGGTGTACGGGAGATTTGCGGGGATCACCTGGCCGGTCCCCTGGAAGAAGGTCGTCAACGCGGAGAAACCACCGTTCACGTCGAGCACGCTGGGAATGTGCAGCTCATTCGCCACGTTCAGGTTGCTGCCCACCGGTGTGACCAGCGCCCCCGTTTGACCCATGAAGATGGAGACGTTCGCGGTCAGCGTGATCGCGTTCTGCACGATCAGGGAGTCGGTCACATTCACCGTCGAGAGGAACGTCACGTCACCGGTGCCGCTGATCTCCAGATCTTGGAACTGCGACGCCACGAAGCTGCTGCCCGGCGTGCCGAAGTCCACGCTCTGCGCCGCGGTGCCGTTCAACACCGTGCGGTGGGTGCCGGTCGTCCGGTAGCTGTTCCCGGCACCGGACTGCACGAAATTGCCGGCAATGGAGACGACGCCGTCGGTGAGGAGCCCATCGGTGCTCGCGCCGCCAAAGGTGGCGTCGCCCTGTACGGTCAGCGCATCGGTCGACGCGGTCATCGTGAGCGTACCGCCGGACTGTGTGGCGAACGTGCTGCTTACCGTGAGCGCCTGTCCCCCGAGGTCGAGCGTCTGCGTGCCGGTCACCGCGCCCACCGTGAGCGAAGCCACCGTCGCGGCGACATCGACGGTTACGGTGTACGTGCCGTCGAGCGTGATCTCCACGTCGTTAGCGGGCCCGGGAACGACATTCCCGCTCCAGTTGGCGGGATCGTTCCAGAGTCCACCGGATGCGTTGGTCCACTGAACCGGCCCAACGCCTGGCCAGTTGACGATGGCGCCGCCCGCGGTGGCGGTGAGGGCCGA
>JBDHDH010000168.1:0-8357 GCA_039591615.1 Gemmatimonadota bacterium
TCTGGCTGGCGACCGGTGAGCGTTGGTCCGACTCACCAGGCTGACCCGCATCGAGAGACCCCGGCACGCAGTCGCCGGCGCTACGACATTCGCGGCCGCACGCCACCCCGTGGGGCTCGGACCCCCCCAGGCGTCCTCGTAGCAACAAACACCCCGTAGCCGGTCACCGGCGCCATTGCGGAGGGCGAGCGGGCGAGTCCGGGTCTCCTGGGGTCCCCACGCTTTCTGCCGTAGGGTATCTCGCATTCCTTCCGGCGAGCGGCCGCGGGAAGCACGGCGCGGACCGCTGGTCTACCTCCTCCATGAGCTTAGATCGTTGTTTCATAGTTGGTTAGTTGCCTCCACGGTGCTCCGTGCGCGCCTAGGGGGGTTGCGCGTCACGTGGTGGCAACTTAGCGTAAGTTGTAATTAGATTACGGCTTTCTAATGGCAGACCAGCAGAAAACCAAGAAACCGTCTGGGCTGTGGCAGCTCATCAAGGACCAACTCGAGTCGCAAGGGTTCGATCCCGAGTCGATGTGCTGCACGCCTGAGGGGGCGGCGCCGCTCAAGGTGGTGTGCGTGCCATCGAGTCTCTGGGCGAGTGTCGAAGAGATGGGCAGGGCGGCGCGTGATCAAGTCGTGATGGTCAGAGTGGACGCCGAGACGGCAAGGACGCTCGACGCCTGGGTGGAGACGGGGGCCGTGAAGAGTCGGTCCGAGGCCGCGGCGCTGTTTATCCGCGAAGGGCTCAAGGTGCGCAGTCGGGAGCTGCAGGATCTCGAGGACGCCCTGACTGACGTGGAATTGGCGAAGACCAAACTCCGGGAGAAAGCAAGTCAGGTTCTTGGTACCGATGAAGGTGAGGGATGACGGGCCAGGCCGAGGAAATCAAGGCTCGATGGCGAGAGGTCACGATGAGCAAGCGAACGACGCAGAAGGACGCGCTCGAGGGCAACGGGTACGTCTCCGTCCCGTTGAAGCGGACGAAGTGCGGCCAGATGGAGCTACGGGCGGCGGTAGACGGCCAGCCCGCCAGCTTCCTCGTGGATACCGGCGCCTCGGGAACCGTCGTCGATAGATCCAGTGCCGCACGCTGGGGAATCGATGTGGGGAGCGAGACGAGGTCCGCCGTGGGCTGCGCCGGGTCCACCCAGGCAACCGCGGTCGTGATCGGCGAACTCCAAGTAGACGCGATGGTGCTGCACGACGTACCTGTCAGCGTTGTGGACCTATCCCACCCCAACGACGCGTTGGAGGCGATCGGTGCCGCTCGGGTCGACGGCGTCATCGGTGGCGATCTGCTCCACGAGACGGGGGCGGTCATCGACTACGCGAGGGCCGAGCTTCGCTTGGTGGGAGAGTGATTGGCGACGTGGGTCAAGGCGCTCCCGTGCTTGCGAACCGCGGCCTCACGCTGACACTCCCGGCAGCGCCAGGCGGAGCGTCCGCTGGCTGTGCGACCTCCCCCGAGCCGTGGGTGTGCTTCCGGTGATCGCGTTTGGCTCGCGACAGGAGGTATGACGCAATGCAGTGTTCGACATGTTGCAGAATGTGCAGCGGCAGGGGCGGCGTCGTCGCCTGTGTGGCGCTGCTCGCCTGGTTCGCCCTTCCGACCGCGACGACGCTGTTCGCCGCGGGTTTCGGTATCGCACGTGCCGACGTGATCCTAGTCCCGATCATCCTTGCGGCGCTCGGCCTCATCGGCCTAGGGCTCTGGCTGGGAGTGCGCACGCATGGGCGCGCCGAGCCCTTTATGGTCGGGATCGTCGGGTCGGCAGCCACCATCTTCGGGCTACTGGTCTGGCCGCCCATTGTGGTGCTGGGGTTCGTGACGGTCGCCGGCGCGATCGGCATGAGCCAGCACTACCTCCGCGCGGGTCGGTGAAGGGGGTGCTGTAGCTCCCGTGTCGACCGATCGGCGCCGGCGGCATGCGCTGGCGCCGCTCTCCAACCGCCCGATGGCAACACCCCCGCAGCCGAAACGAGTCCACACACCCAGCTCTCAAGGTCGGGTGCACTCCTCGTCTGCTATTGACCGTCCTGATAGCCGACAAATGAGACGTTCGCTGCGTCGTGGGCTCTTCGGCGACGGGAACCCTTTCGTGCACCCCGGCATTGTAGCGGCCGCATGGAGCACCAGTGAACCTGACCCCGCCTCTTGGACCAGCTCATCAGAGAGAGGAGAGACACTCGATGTCGCGACGCGCTTTGCTACTCATTGCGGCCGTAGTCGTGCTGGGTGGAGCTTGGTACGCCTTCCGGCCAGAGCGGATCTTCATCGACAAGACGGTCAGCGAATCCCTGCCGGGCGATTCCGCGGGTGCCGCAACGGCAGCTGCAGATGACGCACCGATGCCCCTTCTCGCTGGCGACTTTCACTCCAATGCCCACGACACGAAAGGCACGGCCACCATCTATCGCCTGGGCGACGGCCGGTTGGTGCTACGTCTGACGGAATTCGAAACGTCCAACGGACCGGATGTCCAGATCTACCTCGTCGCCGCCGAGGACGTGAACGACGATGAGACCGTCGCCGATGCCGGCTTTGTGAATCTGGGTGCCATGAAGGGGAACATCGGTGATCAGAACTATGACGTGCCGGTGGATATCGATCTCGCGAAGTACCGTGCAGTATCGATTTGGTGCCGACGGTTCAGCGTGAATTTCGGGGCGGCGCCGCTCACGCCGGCTTCTTGACCCTCTCCCCTTGTTCGAGAGAGCCGAAACGGTATCGATTGATCGCGCTCGTCCGACTGGCGCTGCCTGGGCCGGCTTGGGAGCCTCCGGGCTGGTGACGATGCACAATCGATGATATCCGCGAGGGCAGCGAGCAACTGAGGCAGTCGTGGCGGACCACCTCCCTGCGGGGCTCCCGCCCCATGGCACTCACCAACGCACGCGAAGACGCATGCCGCACTCGACACATTACGACGTCATCATCATTGGTTCCGGCGCCGGCGGTGGCACGCTGGCCCATCGGTTGGCGCCCTCGGGCAAACGGGTGCTGATCCTGGAGCGTGGCGACTATGTCCCTCGCGAGAAGGACAATTGGGACCCGAAAGCCGTCAACGCCGAGGGCAAGTATCAGGCGAAAGAGACGTGGCACGACAAGGATGGGAAGGAGCTCCATCCCCACACGAACTACTGGGTCGGCGGCAACACGAAGTTCTATGGAGCGGCCCTCTTTCGACTCCGGACGGAGGACTTCCGGGAGTTGCGGCACCATGGAGGGATCTCTCCAGCCTGGCCCATGGGGTACGAGGAGCTAGAGCCGTACTACGCCGAAGCCGAACGGCTCTATCAGGTGCACGGTGAGCGGGGAGAGGACCCGACCGAACCGCCGGCGTCGGGATCCTATCCCCATCCTCCGGTGAGCCACGAGCCACGCATGCAGCACCTGAGCGACGACTTCGCACGCGTGGGTCTCAGGCCGTTTCACACGCCCCTCGGCGTGATGTTGGACGAGCAGAACCCCCGAACGAGTCGGTGCATCCGCTGCAATACCTGCGACGGCTTCCCGTGCCTGGTCTCGGCGAAGTCCGACGCTCAGGTTGTATGTGTAGACCCGGCTCTCCAACACGCGAACGTCCATCTCATAACGCGGGCCTACGTGTCACGGCTCGAAACCAGTCCGACGGGGCGGGAGGTCACGACCGTTCACGTTCAGCGTGATGGATCGACGGAGACCTTCTCAGGCGACGTCGTGGTGGTTGCCTGCGGCGCGATCAATTCGGCGGCGCTCCTGCTTCGGTCCGCGAACGACCGGCACCCGAACGGGCTTGCCAACGGATCGGACGTGGTTGGCCGACACTACATGGGCCACGTCAACTCCGTGTTGATGGCGGTTTCCAAGTGTCCCAACCCGACCGTCTTCCAAAAAACACTCTCGCTGAACGACTTCTACTTCGGATCGGATGAGTGGAAGCACCCCATGGGTCACATCTCCTTCGTTGGCAAGCTCGATCGGGAGACGCTGAAAGCCGGCGCGCCTGCCGTGGCGCCCGGTTTCACGTTGGAAGTCATGGCCAAGCACTCTCTCGACTTCTGGCTGACCTCGGAGGATCTGCCGGATCCCAACAACCGGGTGACGGTAGACCGGCGGGGCAACGTCGTTCTCGGGTACACGCCCAACAACGAAGAGGGTCACAGGCGGCTGATTGCCAAGCTCAAGGACCTGATGCAGCGACAGACCAAGTGCCCGAAGCACGGTCACGAGTGCCACGTGGGCCTGTTCTCGAGGAACCTCTTCGTGGGTCAGCGCATTCCCTTGGCGGGAGTTGCGCATCAAAACGGCACCATCCGCTTCGGGCGAGATCCGAAGACGTCGGCCCTGGACGTGGATTGCAGGGCGCATGAGTTGGATAATCTGTACGTCGTCGACGGTAGCTTCTTCCCGTCGAGTGGGGCCGTAAACCCGGCCCTGACCATCATGGCCAACGCGCTGCGTGTGGGAGACCACCTGCTCGAGAGGCTCGACGCATGAAAGCCATCGCCGTCTATCCGGGTAAGCCGAACAGCATCCATCTCGCCGACATCCCCGAGCCGCGGCTCGAGGAGATTCCCGATGGCCGGGGAGTCCTCGCCCGCATCGTCCGGGTGGGCGTCGACGCCACCGATCGCGAAATCAACGCCGCCGAGTACGGCGCGGCACCGCCGGGCTCGGACATCTTGGTTCTGGGACACGAGAGCTTCGGGATCGTCGAGGCTGTGGGTCCGAATGTCACCGAATTCGGTTCGGGGGACCTTGTTGTATTCATGGTGCGTCGGCCGGGAGACTCGCTGTACGACGTCATCGGCTATCAAGACATGACTACCTCCGACACGTACTTCGAGCGTGGCATCAGCCTACGTCACGGATATCTCACCGAGCGGGTCGTGGACCACGTCGACTTCGCCATCAAGGTGCCCCGAGCGCTGGCGGGTGTCGGTGTCCTGCTCGAGCCCACGTCGGTCGCCGAAAAAGCCATCCGCCAGGCCTACAAGATCCAGGAGCGTCTGGGGGTGTGGCGGCCCCGGCGTGCTGTCGTTCTGGGGGCTGGACCGCTGGGACTCCTGGCGACCATGGCGCTGAGAGTGAGAGGACTCGAGGTGTTGACCTACGCGCTTGCGCCCAAGCCGAACCAAAACGCCGAGCTCGCTGAGGCCATCGGCGCCCACTACGTGAGCGCCAAGGATCAACAGCTCAAGGACGTCACTCGGAACCGTGGCAGCGTTGATCTCATCGTCGAGGCGACTGGGTTCAGCCCGTTGGTGTTCGAGGCCATGGAGCGACTGGGCAGGAACGGTGTCTTGGTTCTCACCGGTATCGCCGGCGGCGATCGGCAGGCGGATGCCGTGCACGCCGATCACATCCTCCAGAGCTTCGTACTGGGCAACAAAGTGGCGGTGGGAAGTGTGAACGCTGCCCGTGTCGACTTCGAACAGGGCGTGGCGGACCTCGCCCTCGCCGAGGCTCACTGGCCCGGCTGGCTGAGCAGGTTGCTCACGCATCCCGTCCGAGGCCTGGAGGCGTACGACGAGATGATTCGTCTGCTCGCCGACGCGAAGGACGCGATCAAGATCTACGTGGATGTGAACGCCAACGGCGGCCGCTGACGGTGCGGCGCCTCACGAAACACTGGCCTGAGTACTTGATGGAGGCTGCTGGGCTCGGCGTGTTCATGGTATCGGCCGGCTTGTTTGGCACCCTTCTGGAGTATCCCGGGTCGCCCGTTCACGCAACAATCGCGAACCCCATACTGCGGCGGGCGCTCATGGGGTTGGCCATGGGCGCAACCGCCGTTGCGATCATCTATTCCCCCTGGGGAAAGCAATCCGGCGCGCACATCAATCCGGCCGTGACCCTCACATTCTTTCGGCTTGGCAAGATCGCCACGTGGGACGCGACGTTCTATGTCATCGCCCAGTTCGGAGGGGCCGTCATCGGCGTCGTTCTGGTGGCAGCGGTTCTCGGAGCCGCGTTCGGCGATCCGCCGGTCCGCCACGTCGTGACGGTGCCAGGACGAGCAGGAGTAGGCGTCGCGTTCGCTGCCGAGCTCCTGATCTCGTTCGGGTTGATGCTGACGATCCTCTTCGCGACGAATACGGCTCGGCTCGCGCGGTTCACGGGGCTGTTCGCAGGCGTCTTGGTCGCCGGATACATCGCGATCGAGGCGCCACTCTCGGGAATGAGCATGAACCCTGCTCGGAGCTTTGGATCGGCGGTGTCCGGCAGAGTCTGGACGGCCGTGTGGGTCTATTTCGCGGCGCCAGCCCTGGGCATGTTGCTGGCCGCGGAGACGTATGTGCAGGTGCGGGGGATACACCGGGTGTTCTGCGCGAAGCTGCACCATGCCAACGATAAGCGCTGCATCTTCCACTGTGGATACAGGGCGGTAGCCACCGGCGATTCTCACCCTGGTGTCCCCGTGACGATGGCTCGAGAGGCGACGATATGAGACTGCTGCGAGGACTGCATCCGCCGTTGTGGGCGGGGTTGTTCGTGGCGGCGCTCATCGGTGGGCCGCTGTCACCGCATCTCTGGTGTCAGACCGAGATCTTGGCGCCAGCGGAGCGCGCCACCAACGGGACGATCCAGGGTGTCGTTGCGGTGGGGTTCACCGTCGAAGACATGGATCGTTCGGTCGACTTCTTCACCAAGGTCCTGACATTCCAGAAGGTGTCGGACGTGGAGGTGACGGGAGAATCGTACGAGCGCTTGACCGGTGTGTTCCCGATGCGGATGCGCGTCGTGCGGCTTCAGCTGGGCGACGAGACGGTGGAGCTAACGGAGTACCTCGCGCCGGAAGGTAGGCCGTTCCCAGCGGATGCTCGAAGCAACGATCGCTGGTTTCAGCACATCGCTATCGTCGTGAGTGACATGGAGAGGGCCTACGGGGTGCTCCGCGCGCACCGTGTACGTCATGTATCCTCCGGTCCGCAGCGCCTCCCGGACTGGAATCCGAACGCTGGCGGGATCGAAGCGTTCTATTTCCGCGATCCCGACGGTCACGTGCTGGAGATCATCCGATTTCCAGTGGGGAAGGGTGACCCCAAATGGCACCAGCCCACCGATCGCGTGTTTCTCGGGATCGATCATACGGCCATCGGCGTCGCAGACACCGAGGCAAGTCTCACGTTCTATCGCGATGTCCTCGGGTTCGCGATTGCCGGCACGAGTGAGAACTACGGCGTCGAGCAGGAGCGGCTCAATGCCGTGTTCGGGGCGCGGCTGCGCATCTCGGCGCTGCGTGCGTCCCGGGGGCCGGGGATCGAGTTCCTGCAGTACCTGACTCCAACCGACGGGCGGTCCATGCCCCCCGATGAACGTTCCAATGACATCATGCACTGGCAGACGACGCTAGTGACGGACGACGTCGAGGCGGTGGCGCACCTTCTCCGAGAGCGGGGGTTCCGCTTCGTCTCTCCGAGTGTGATTGAGACAGACGATCGCGCGCTGGGATTTCGCAGGGGCTTCTTGGTTCGCGATCCGGATGGACACGTGATGCAGGTGGTTGAGAGATGAGTCACCCGAGAGGCAGAGGGGACACCGCAGGCAGGAGTGGGAGATGGGCAACGAACGACCATTGAGCATCCCTGTTATTCTGGGGACGAGCCGCAAGGGTCGGATGAGCGTGCATCCGGCGCGTTTCGTCGTGGAGCGGCTTGCGCGGCGGCCGGGAGTCGACACCCAGCTCGTTGATATCATGACACTTCCACTTCCCGTCGACGATGCGGGTGAGGGCGTGAAGGACCCGCACTTCTCGGCGACCATGCGACGGGCCGACGCACTGATTCTCGTCGCGCCGGAATACAATCACAGTTTCCCCGGACTGCTCAAACACGTCTTGGATAGTTGCCTGGAGGAATACATCCACAAGGCAGCGGGAATCGTGGGAGTATCGGCGGGAGCCTTCGGGGGGGCGCGGGTGATTCAGAATCTCCTACCGGTGCTTCGAGAGCTGGGTCTGATGACCATCTTCACCGATGTGTACTTCGGAGCCGTCCACAAGGTATTCGATGACGCTGGGAACCTGCTCGAGACGGCATACATGGGGCGTGTGGACAACTTCTTGGATGAGTTGCTCTGGATGGCAAGAACGCTACGCCATGGCCGGGAAACGATCGCCGTGAAGTGACGCGATGCCATGATGGGGTCTACAGGCATCGAGGGGGCAGCGCCCTCTCTGGCCGGCTGCGAGGAGTCTCACGGTGAGCGATGCGATGGAGGATATGCGAGACGTGGCCAAGTTGGTTTGTCCGCATTGTGATGTGGAGATGAACAGACACGCTGCCAAGGTCGTGGAGCCGAGGAACGCCGAAGACATGGCCGACATGGATCCGGGGCTGGGGGGGATAGTCCTGGACGTGCACTGCTGTCCTGAATGCGGCGGCAT
>JBDHDH010000169.1:0-7485 GCA_039591615.1 Gemmatimonadota bacterium
GCTCGATGAAGCTCGCCGATCGGAAAATGGTCGTGTCCATGTTTACATCGACCATACCGGGCCGCAACGACGCCACCGCCGCTTCCAGCCCCTTGGTCACTTCCAGGGTGCTCGTCCCCGGCAGCTTCTGAACGACCAGCAACAGGCCGGGATCATCGTTGAGGAGAGCGTCTCCGATGAGTGGCGCGTGTCCCTCGACCACCTCGGCCACGTCATCCAACTGCAGGGACGTACCCTCGATGGTCATGCGCGCCAGGTCCTCAGGCGCCGAGATGGGCAACACGTGGCGTACCTCGAGCCGCTGCTGAGGTCCGTCGATCCACCCCCCCGCTCCTGGGAACGATGCCTCGAGGAAGGTCAACGGCGAGATCCACAGTGCGTTCCCAGTGGTCTCGATGATCTGATCCTGCGAGACACCGTGGGCGCGCAGCCGCTCGGGATCGATCTGTACCTGCAACTGGCGATCCCGGTGACCCCAAATCGCCACATTCGCGACCCCGGGTACGCCCAGCAACTTCGGCTTGATTGTCCACCGGGCGAGGACGGACATCTCGATCAGGGACAGCTTACTCGACGTGAGCCCGATCATCATGACCCGGCTCGTCGCCGACTGCGGCTGGAGCATGACGGGCGGCTTGGACACGTTGGGCAGCGCATACGCCAAGGTGAGGCGCTCCTGCACCATCTGGCGTGCCCGCATGAGATCGGTCCCGGGCTCGAATGTCATGACGACCGACGACATTCCCGGGACCGACCTGGAGCGGATCGCCGACAGCCACGGTACACCGCTGAGCAGCTCTTCCACGTTCAGCGTGACGAGCTCCTCCACCTCCTCCGCCGAAAGTCCCAGGGCCTCGGTCTGAATCTCCACGTACGGAGGCGCGAACTCGGGCAGAACGTCTACCGGCATGTCGCGAAGCTCCGTCAGGCCGACGACCATCACCACCGCGGCGATGGCAACGACTAGGAGTCGAAGCCTCAGGCTCGATTCAATGATCCGACGCATCATCGCTGGAAACCTCCGTGCGGAGTCAAATGTCCATCCTCGAACTCGGTACTAAACAACTCGGCCATTCTGACCGTTACTCTCACACCGCATCTACTTGAATTGTGCGCCCGTCGCGTTTTGCGAATGACAACTAACGGGGACCCATGCGGACGCTCGTCGAGCCCCCGAAACGCACAGACCACAAAACGCTTTGTAAGGACCAACTCTCGTCCACGGGCATGAATTCTCTTTCCGTGCGATTCTGCTCACGAGTTGAGCACCGCCAGACTGGCGACCAGGGAGGGCCGGGCGCCGTGAAGCTCAACGTCCCAAGCGAAGCTGTAGAATCACTCGGCGTGCTTGGCAGCAAAGTCCATGCCCTCTCGGCCGTTGCGACGTCATCAGGGGCCAGCCCCGACGCCGACGGGGTCCCGTGACGAACGATCCTGGGTGTCTGCTTCATGATGGGCCCGGAAGCCGCGCGATCGAGAAGAACAGCGGTTCGTGGGGTGGGAATTCGTCGAGCGCACCAGCATCGCCACTGCCGCAGCGCGGGTGCCGTGTTCGGGAGCCTGCAGTATGAAGGATGGGTGCGGCAGCGCGAGGACGACCGCGGTGAGCGTACCCTCGGCCGTAGGCGGGGTTCATCGCTCGTGAACGAGATCCCAAACCAATCGTGCATCGCTCCGACCACCCGGACCTCTCAGCCCGACTCGATCACAGTGGCAAACGTGCGCATTGCCACACGCGCCCGCAAGAGCGTTCCCGGGTCTTCACGATGGCGAGGATCCAACACGGCCACCCTCACTCGACTCCCGGCCTCGTGGGCCGGTCCCGGGTGACCACGCCGGGAGAAGTGAGGCACGGCGTGGAGCGGCCTATCCGCAGGAGTTGCGGCCACGCCACACCGCCAGAACTCCATGATTGGCCGAACCCTCCGGGCTTGCGCCGCCTGCCACAGACTTCGCGTCCCGCCCCTCGGCGTACCGGTGACATTTGTCACGGCATCGCTGGCGGGCCCCAGCCAAACTATGAAGAACCCGAAGCCCCTCAGCGCAGCCGTTCTGGTGGAGGGACGGCTGTCCGTGTGGAAGCTCATTCCTGGCAACCATTTGCGGCGGGAACCCTCATGCGACTTCTGTCACGGCACGCGAACCTCGGTATTACCAACAAGGCCCTCGCCCCCCTCATGGCCAGGCTGGTCAAGGTGGGGACACGGTTCTCAGTGACCACACTGTTGGAGATCACCGCCTGGGTGCTGCTCACGGCGTGGTGGTTGGCCTTGGCAGTCTGGCTGTGGGTCAACTTCAGCCCGTGGGGGACGTTGAAGTAGGTCCAGCTCCGGTGAGAGCGGACGCGACCAGCGATCTGGCGCGGAAGTATCGAGAGGCACCATCCACTCCATCAGGTCAGCCTGGCACGCGCTGCCCCTCCGGACGGCGCCGTCGACCTGGCAGCCCGTTCATTAATAGCATCACGCGCGCTACCTGCATCCGCCTGCCGCGCAGTCCCTGGGCGCCGATGTCCCACTCGAACTCGCCGTCCGTCCCCATGGGATCGGGAAGCCCCCCTCCGGAGTACCACTGTAGCTGGCAGCTTTGAGGACCGACGACGTCGCCGCCGGACGCGCTCTCGATTAGCTTGGGAGCCGGTCGGAAGGCGCGTGAGGGCGTGGCGAACCGATGGTTCCCGTGACCGGAGGGAGTTTCGTACAGTGATTCTCAGGCGTTGGCCCGTTCTTTTGCTCCTGCCATCTGTTCTCTCTCTCGCGCTGTCCGCAAGCACGTGCAGCGCCCAGAGCCCCACGACGGCTCTCAGTCAGTTCGACTTGGGCCGCGGCGCCGGAGAGGAGTCAAAGCTCCCAGAGAGGCTGAAGGAGATCTCGGGACTGGCGATGACGGCTGACGGTCGAGCTTTTGGTCATGACGACGAGGCGGGGATCATCTACGAGATCGACATCCGGCACGGTCAGGTGGTCAAGAAGTTCAGTCTTGGACACGAGACGGTGCGAGGGGATTTCGAAGGCGTTGCAGTGGCTGGTGATCGCATCTACATGGTAACGAGCGACGGCGAGATTTATGAGAGCCCCGAGGGCCGGGACGAGGAGCGCGTACGCTACAATACGTACGACACCGGGGTGGGGCGGCAGTGCGAGGTCGAGGGCTTGGCCTTCGAGCCGGCGGGCCGGGTCCTGCTGCTCCCCTGCAAGCGGGCCCGTATCAAGTCGTTGGAGGATTGGATCGTCATCTTTCGCTGGTCGCTGGATGGGCGTCGGATGGCCGAACCGTCACGCATTGCGATTCCCCGCCGCCTCTTGAGCGCGGGGTTCCGTGACGAGTTCCGGCCGACCGCCATCGAGCGCCATCCGGTAACTGGAACGTATTTCGTCATTTCCGCGCGCGACCCCACGATCGCCGAGATCACTCCAGCTGGGGAAGTCCTTCAGATCCGGGGACTTCGGAAGCAAAGGCACCGCCAGCCGGAGGGGATTGCGTTCACTCCCGATCTCTCGCTGGTCATCGCGGACGAAGGCGAGCGCCGCGGACAGCTGACCCTGTACCGACGATCTCAGCAGGGAAACTAGATTGGCAGAAGCGGCTGCTGGCGTTACAGCGCCCCCCGCTCCCACGGACCCCAGATCGCGAACGTCGCTCCGGGATCATACTGGATGTTGAGGAACAGGGTTTGACCGTCCGGGCTGAACGTGGCACCGGCGAACTCAGAGTCATTGGTGATGTTCGACGCGAAGTCGAAGAGCCTGCCGTCCGGGGTGAGACCCCGGACATAAATGCGAGGGTCACCGTCCTCGCACACGACGATGCCGCCGCGAGGACTCACGCAGACGTTGTCGGGGTGGTCGAGGATCTTGGAGCTCGGTGACTCGAAGATCAAGGTGAGCTCGCCCCCGTTCTCCGCAGGACGGTAACGCCAGATCTGCCCGTGCTCGGCATCCCCCCCGTCGGTGCAGCTGAAATAGACACTGCCGTCACCAAACCAGCACCCCTCAACGCGCGTGAACCGAGCGCCACCGGCGGCCCAGCCCTGCTCGAATACGGCCGCGGGATTCGTTTCCGCGTCGGCCGGGTCTGGGTTGTCGATATCCACCCATGTCACCGGTAACGTGCTGCCGGCGGTCTGCCGTCTGGAACAGTCGTAGTTCGGCCGATCCCTGATCGCCAGCATCTGGAGACGGCCGCCAGCGGCGAGGTCGGCAGGCCGGCCGTCGCTATATGGTCGTTGGGGAATGAACCGATACAAACCGGCCCGCTGCTGGTCCTCGGTCTCGTACACGATCCCCGTCGCCGGATCAACGGCAACCGCCTCATGGACGAAGCGCCCCATGGCCTTGAGCGGTATGGGATCCACCGGCCCGACGGTATCTACCGGAACCTCGAAGACGTATCCGTGAGGGCGAGTGGCCCCTTCGGCCGAACCCACCACGGTTTCCTCGCACGAGAGCCACGATCCCCAGGGCGTGGGTCCACCGGCGCAATTGCGCACCGTCCCGCTGAGGCTGGTGAAATCACTCACTACCTCACGTGACGCAGGGTCGATCTCCAGCGAAGTGGTTCCCCCCGACGCCTTGGGATCGTAGGCCGGTAGCGGGACGGTCCCGGAGTGCTCCTGGAGGGACAACTCATGATTCCTTATCAATCGGATATTGCCGTTGGGCAGCGGAAAAGCCGCCATCCCGTCGTGCGCCCCCGGCGTGGGGAAGCCATCGGTCATCGGGGATCCCCTCAGTCCGAAGCGGCGATACTGGAAGTCAGGAGGCAGTGCGAGCTCTCGTCCGGCCTTTCGCAGCGCCCCGTAGGCCCCGCTTCCAAGGGTGGCGGGCGGTGGCCCACCTGGGCGCAACCAGCTCCTGGCCTGAAGGGCACCGAATCCCGCTACTGTGGCTCCGGCCAAGCCTGCTGAGTATCGGAGGAAGGTACGTCGGCTGAGTGACGCCATGAGGACTCCGCTTCGAGGTTCGGCAAGTTCGCGAGAATGAAGCGACGCGCGGGCACATCCGTCGGCGCGCTCGGTTTCCCTCCGGCAGGCACCGTGCCAGCGGCACCCGAGGCCCTGGCGGCGGGTGTTTTCTTATGAGACCACTGTCTGCGTAAAGAGTTCCGCGGCTCTCACGTTCAGCCGGAAACCGTGGGGCCCACACCAATCGTGTCGTGATCGGGATGGTGTTGGCTCGGTCGCGTGGTGCGCAGCTAGGACGCTGCAACACGATGCGCTCGACGCGAAGAGATCGACGACAGGCGCCGGTGTCGTTACTCGTGTCGGCATTGAGTTGTGTCGACCGCTGTCATAGCGCAGCCGTGCGCCTCGCGTCTCCCGCGTCCGGCGCAGGCACCACGCGACCGAGCCAACTCCGTGCGTCAGAAGGCCGTCAGCACCCATTAGTCCTCGGACTGGTCGGCTCCTTCCACCCGGACGAGCTTCAGCGGCCCGTCCTGCACCATCCCGATGCCGGGGGCGTAATACTTGTACTCGATGATGCCAGGCTGCAGCGGCGTCGTCTCTTCGACCTTCAAGCAGTCCTCAAACTCGCCGGCCGGCGTCCTGCACGTCTCGCTCGCGCTGACGATCACGGCTCGATCCATCGCAACCTTCGGAGCGACTTCCTGGTAGTACCCCGCATTCACCGACACCTGGCCCGGCATCATGAGGCCGAACTTCGCATCCCCGACGCCCGAGAGCCACGCCCCCGTATGGCTCACGACCTCGCCTCCCCTGTACATGTCCACGTCCTCTCCGAAGTAGAAGACGTCGTTCGTTCGACTGCTCATGGCGAAGTAGTTCCTGGAAATCTCTATCAGCCTGCCGCCCCGGCTCTCTCGCTCCTCGACCACCCGTGTCTCCACACCGTCTACCGTCTTGGTCTCGTTCAGGACGGTGACGATCAACTGGGCGTTGCGCCCCTCGAGCACGAGGGTGTAGCCCGGCTCCAAGACGAAGTAGGGGTTGCGACCGGTGGTTACCAGCTCGTCCTTGGGTACCGGAAAATCCGTGGTCCACCGGTCCGCCTGAGCGCACGCCTCGAGTATCGGCACCGCGGCGGCGACCGCGAGAGTGAAGGAGATCCACGGGGTTCTATGCATAAAGAACTACCTCGGCATTCAACATTCAGCATTCTGCACTCTGCATTCGACATTCTGCATTCTGCATTCTGCATTCTGCATTTGACTTTAATCGACGGATCGTCCGAGGTTCTTCAGGGCCTCGAACCAATTCACGATCACCACGAGCTGCGATTCGCTTTCCCCGACCTTCACCATGACGAACCGCCGCCCGTCGGGATGGACGTCGTAGTTCACGTGCGTGGAGTAGGCAGCATAGGGCCCGGGATGGACGTCGTAGTTCACGTGCGTGGAGTAGGCAGCATAGGGCCCGCTTATGGCCACCTGGGGCGTACCATTCGAAAATACGGGATTGGTCTGGATCGGCACGGCGAGGATCTGGTTACCGCTTCGGTAGAAGAGCTCGCGTTCGTCGGGCGACCACGCCGGCTCCGTACCCCCGGCGGTCGAAACCTGCCAACGGCCCTCGCCCCGAAGCGCCTGCACGTATACCTCCGATCGACCGGACTCATCGGAGGCGAACGCGAAATAGCGTCCGCTCGGGGATACCGCGGGCGATCGCTCGTTGGCCTCCGTCTTCACGAGCGGCACGCCACCGGGCTCTACGCCGACGGTCCAAAGCCAGAGATCTCGGTTTCCGGTATCGGCGGCGTTCTGCCTCACGACAGCCGTTCGGCCGTCCGGCGTCCATGACGCCTCCCACTGATCCCCCTCATAGGTGAACAGCTCCTCTTCCTCCCCTGCACCATCGGCACGTTTCCGAAAGGTATTGACGCCGCGCAGGGTGCGCCGGGCGTACGTGATATACCGGCCGTCGGGCGTCCACGACGGGAAGAAGCTCTGCTGATTCAGCGTGAATTTCCGAAGATCGTTGGTCACGAGATCCACGATCCACACGTCGAAGCCACTCCCCGGTCCTCCTGACAAGTGGATCGCCACCTTCCCGCCATCGGGAGAGAACTGGGGGCCGAAGAAGGCTCGTAATTGTCGCGTGACGACGCGTTCACCGCCATTGCGATCAACGAGCACCAACGCCCGCTCCTCGGCGTTGGCCCGAGAGACGTAAACCAGCGTCCCGTTGCTGGCGATCGAGTACTCGGCGGCAACGTCCTCGATGCTCACTCCCTCGAGGACCGCGGAGGACGGCCCGGACAACTCGAGCCGGCCGAAGTCGAACGGTGCTGCGCGCATGACACCATCGTCGCTCGTGTAGACGAGATGCCCGGTGGGGGTGATCCTCGGGCTCCTCCCGGCCGCGAGATGCTTGACTTTGCCGTTGTCGCGATCGATTACGCTGATCTGCGACCCGTCGACGTCGCGGAGGTTGGTCTGGAACACCACGGCGCGCGTCCCGGGAATCTGCATCGGCTCGGTATGGCTCACTTCGCCGGCGGCCGTGTCCGGGCGGGTAATGACCACCGG
>JBDHDH010000170.1:0-9415 GCA_039591615.1 Gemmatimonadota bacterium
CGCGAGGAGGTCGTGCAACCACTGCGCCTGGGTCCCTTCCTCGAAGGCGACATGCACGGTGCCGCGCATCCCGCCGAAGAACTCGAGCAGCGCCGGCTCCTCCGTCGGCAGGATGGTCCGGGCAATCACCCGTCCACCCTCCTGCCGCACCGACGCGACCGTCGTTGCCTGATGGACGTCCAACGCTACATACTTCGTACTCCGTTTCATGAGAGCCGCTCCTTGCTGTGGGCCATGGGTCTTCGTCGACTCCATGGTAGCAGCATGGGGCGTGCTCTCAACATGCGTTAGACGCACAGCAGCTACCGGGTTAGCGTATGCGCGTGATTCCCCTATTGTTGTTCGGGAGCCTGCTGCCGACAGATTCTCTTGCAGCTGCAGTGCAAGCCCCCGAACGACTTACAGGTACTGATGTCTCTCCAGCCGTGTGGGGCCTCGTCGAGATGCCGCAGGGAACAGGCCCCCACCCTGCTGTGATTGTCCTCCCCGGGGCTGCTGGTTGGCGGCCGATGCACGCTGATGTTGCACGAATTCTGGCCGACTCCGGGTTTGTGGCTTTAGCGCTTGACTACTACGGGGAGACAGGCGGCGCTGCGATTCGTTCAGACGAGAAGCTCGAAAAGTGGCCTCGGTGGAAGGCAACAGTGCGGAACGCGGTCGTATACGTAAGGGGATTGCCATCGGTTCTTGACCGGCCAGTCGGTTTGGTCGGATACTCTCGCGGCGCGTTTCTGGCTGTTTCGGTGGCTGGGTCGGCTGCAGGTGTGCAGGCTGTGGTTGACTTCTACGGCGGGGGAGGAGGAGGAACAGACGCCCTTGAGCAAGAAGTGCGTGATTTTCCTGCGCTCCTCATTCTCCATGGCGACGCCGACGAAGTTGTGCCTGTGAGATATGCGTATGCCTTGAGGGATGCGGTAGTCGCTGATGGCGGTGATGTGGAAATGCATCTCTATTCTGGCGCCGGCCACGCATTCATTGCGCCGTATGCGTCGACGTATTCGCAACCGGCAGCGCAGGACGCGTTCAGTCGTACGGTTGAGTTTCTCAGGCGTCGCTTGGGAAACTGAGTGGTAGAAGCTGTGCCACCTGCGAGCGACCCCGCGGACTAGTCTGTGACACGTTTGCCATCAGCGCTCGAGACCTTCGCCGCATGGCTCTTGGGTCTCTCGCCTCTCTCACCTGGCGACGTGACTATTGCGATGCACGTGCGGTGGCCCTATCGTGGGACTGCCAGAGCAATGGTTACACCGTGAGAGAACTGTCTGTACCGAAAGATCGATCTGGCAAGGTAAAGATAGGCCTGCTGCTATGGCTCATCGTCCTCGCCGTTGTCGGCTATTACGGGATCGAGTTCGGTGGAGTGTACTGGCGACGGTATAAGCTCGAAGAGGCCGTGAAGCAACGACTCGGGTATGCCGGTCAGCTTACGAGCGAGGGAATCCGTCAGCACCTGCTGGACGATATCGCGAGCATGGATCTGCCACCCGCAGCCCGCAACGTTAAGTTCGTCGAAACCCAGCAGCCCCGCGCCCTTCACGTCTCGATCTCTTATGCGGAAACCGTGAACCTGCTGTTCACCACGAAGAAATTTCCAGTCTCCATCGAGATTCGACGCTCGTTCTGAGGCACTTCCGCTTCGAAGGAATATGAAGAAGCTACCCATACTAAGCCTCTTATTCAGGCGGGAGGAGATCTTCCCCTCCGAGGATGAGGCCGCGTCTTGCAGCGCGTGGCAGCGGCACCTGTTTAACGCCGCTCACCCTTCGGGGGTGGGTCCCATGTGGATTCCCTGGGCTCTGTATCTCCACATTGGAGCTGCTTGAACGTTCAACCATCCGCGTCATCATGCCGTCGCGCACTCTTCTCGCCGATCGTCCGGTTCTGTCCTTCGTGGCCGGCATGGTTCTGGTTACCGCATGCCTTTCACCCGGCACCCCTGTAGGAGCAGGAGACAACTGGGCCGCCTACCTCGGCCACCCATCCAGCAATCAGTATTCGACCCTGGGCCAGATCAACAAGGGCAACGTCGACGAGCTGGAGGTTGCCTGGACGTACGACACCGGAGACAGCGCCGAGTATCAATCAAACAACCTCATCGTCGACGGCGTCCTGTTTACAGCGTCACCGTCTCGAAAGGTCATGGCCTTGAATGGCGCAACGGGTACTCACCTGTGGACGTTCGACCCGGACGAGCTCAATCCCTACGGCGGTAGCATGTATCAAGGCGGCGGGCGCCAGCGCGGCGTGATGTACTGGGAGGATGGCGACGACCGTCACATCTTTACGGTAAAGGGTCCATGGCTCTACGCGCTCGATGCGAAGACGGGAGAACCGATCTCGTCCTTCGGTGACGGGGGGTGGATCCATCTTGGCGATCAGATGGACGTGGAGGGCCGCCCCAACGTCGGGCTGAACACACCCGGGTACGTCTACCACGACTTGCTCATCATCGGTGCCAACGTCAACGAGGACGTGCCCGGGGCCATCCGTGCTTTCGATGTGCGTACCGGAGAGCGGAAGTGGATCTTCCACACCCTGCCACGGCCCGGCGAGCCCGGTTCCGAAACCTGGCCGGACGACTACCTGGCCTGGACGGGTGGCGCCTCAGACTGGTCCGGCATCGCCGTCGATACGGCGCGGGGCATCGTGTACGCGTCCACCGAATCGGCAGGCCCGGATTTCTACGGCGGATTCCGCTATGGCCAAAACCTGTTTGCCAATTCCGTCGTCGCGCTGGACGCAGACACCGGCGAGCCTCTATGGCACTACCAGATCGTGCACCACGATCTGTGGGATTTTGACCTGCCGACGCCGCCGACGCTCCTGACCGTCACCCACGACGGCAGACGCGTCGACGCCCTTGCGCAGGGCACGAAGATGGGCCTGCTGTTCGTGTTTGATCGCGTGACGGGAGAGCCCCTCTGGCCGATCGAAGAGCGGCCGGCGCCGGAAAGTCGGCTCCCGGACATGCGCTCCTGGCCTACACAGCCCTTCCCGACGAGGCCGGCTCCCCTCATGCGCCAGAAATATATGATGGAAGATGCGTCGAACATCTCTCCGGAAGCGCGCCAGCTGACGACGGAGACGCTCCAGCGCGACAGCTCCTTCGGCTACTTCCCGCCGCCCGTGCTCACGGAAACGATCATATTTCCCGGCTACGACGGCGGGTTTGAATGGGGTGGGTCGGCGGCAGACCCGGACGGCATCCTCTACGTCAACATCAACGAGATACCCTGGTTCTACCAGCTCATCCCCACGAAGGGACCGAGCGGCCAGCCTCTTCCTCCGGGCGAGCGGCTGTACCGGATCCACTGCGCCTCTTGCCACGGCCTCGAATTATCCGGGAGTCCGGGGAGCGGCATTCCTTCGCTGGTTGACCTCGCGGACCGGCGCCCGGCGGACTACGTCGCTTCGGTCCTCACGTTCGCAGGCGCTCGGATGCCGGCGTTCGATCAAGTTCCTGAGCGGCAGCGGCAGGCGATCATCGACTTCCTATTCGGCAGAGCTCAGCCGGAAGCGCGCGAGCCGAGCGAGGACCAGGGCTCGTACGCCGTGAACGAGAGCCCGCCCTACGCCTTCCGCGGGTTTCAACGGTGGTTGGACGCCGAAGGCTATCCCGCGATCAAGCCGCCCTGGGGCACCCTCAATGCCGTGGATCTCAATACGGGCGAGATCAAGTGGACGGTACCTCTGGGAGAATATGAGGAGCTGACCGCGCGCGGTATCCCGTCGACTGGCACGGAGAATTATGGCGGTCCCGTCGTCACGGCGGGTGGGTTGATCTTCATTGGAGCCACCGCGGACGAGAAGTTCCGGGCATTCGACAAGGACACAGGAGAGGTTATGTGGGAGGCGGACCTGCCCTTCGGCGGCAATGCCACGCCGAGCACGTACATGGTCGACGGGCGGCAGTACGTCGTGATCTCCGCCGGCGGCGGCAAGTCGAACCGGCCTGCCGGCGGATCGATTGTCGCCTTCGCGCTGCCGGATTGACGGGCGAACATTCGGAAGCGACCGACGGACTTCTGCGCAGGCCAAACGTTTCCCAACCCGAATCAACCATGGACCACACCTATCTCGACATCGCCAAGATGATCGATCATTCGCTGCTCAACCCGACGCTGACTGTAGAGGAGCTGGAGCAGGGGATCCAGCTAGCTCTGGACTACGACGCTGCCAGCGTCTGCATCATGCCGTACTATCTGAAACGGTGTGCCGAGCGGCTCGCCGGCAGCACGGTTCGGGCTAGCACCACCATCGGCTTTCCCCACGGCGGTCACACGACGGCGACCAAGGTGGGCGAAACGCTCAGCGCCCTCGACGACGGCGGAGAAGAGCTCGACATGGTCGTCAATATCAGCAAGGTCTTGAGCGGCGACTGGAACTACGTGCGCAACGACATCCGCGCCGTCGTCGAACCCACGCACGACGGGGGCCAGAAGGTGAAGGTCATCTTCGAAAATTGCTATCTGAACGACGACCAGAAGATCAGGCTGTGCGAGATCTGCGGCGCGCTCGGCGCCGACTGGGTGAAGACGTCGACCGGCTACGGCACCGGCGGCGCGACACACGAGGACCTGAAGCTCATGCGACGCCACAGCCCGGAGCAGGTACAGGTCAAGGCGGCGGGTGGCGTCCGTACGCTGGACGCCCTCCTGACCGTGCGTGCACTGGGCGTAACCCGCATTGGCGCTACCCGCACGGCGACCATCCTCGACGATGTGAAGCGACGCCTCGGCTAACGCTCTTGCGGCTGATGGCCGGCGTATGCAACGGCCGGTGCGGAGTATTGCGGAACGGCTGGCCCACGAGAGCTCCTGAGGGCGGTGTGTGGCGCTTGAGCAAGCGTGTTCGTGAATATCGCGCGGGCACGATGTCGAATGAGTCGATATGTTGATCTGCAGAATAAGAGTGAGGCTGCACCAGCGAAAACCGGGATTACTCTATGATTGATCGGCGGAAGTTGGTCGCGTTCGATTCGGATTATTTCGCGAAGAGCGCGGATGCAGATGGCCCACCTGATGCGTTGACGGCGTTTCGTTACGCTTACCAGCATAACCTATGGTGTGGTGCCGAAACCCCGTCCGGTGCCGGGTCCAGCGTTGCACAAACGACTGTGATAGCCAATGCCCTTCCAGGGCTATGTCAGCGATACCACGTCGGTTCGCTCCTTGATGTTCCATGTGGGAATTTCAATTGGATGGCCCGAGTCAACTTGTCCAATGTTCGGTACACGGGAGGGGACATCGTACCCGAAGTTGTTGTTGAAGCGGCTCGGCGGCATGGTACGCGCGAACGACGGTTTCTGGTGTTGGACCTGACTCGTTCGCCGCTTCCACCGGCCGATTTATTGTTGTGTCGAGATTGTTTCGTCCATTTGTCCTACACGGACATTGCGAAGGCTATAGGTAATATCCGGAGGAGCAACATCAAGTATGTGCTGACGACGACGTTCACAACAGAATTCGGATTCCGCGACATTGTGACTGGTGATTGGCGCCCAATAAATCTCGAGACGCCTCCGTTTTCCTTCCCCCGGCCGGTGGAGTTGCTGCGGGAACAGTGTACTGAACTGAATGGGGCGTTTGCGGACAAGTCGCTCGGGCTTTGGCGCGTAGATGACCTTCCCAATCTGAGCGCGAGTCCAGCCTAACACGTATGAAGCAAGGTCATGCACGTGGCGGGCCAGGCCTTTCGCGGTCAGCGGCCCCCCCCGCTGATGCCTTGCGGGCGATCAACACCGCCGCGAAGTACAGCCAGCCGCTCCCGAGGCAGGGAGTTGATGACTCACAGCGGGTCCAGGTCTTCATCGGGCCCCACTCGAAGCTGGGGTTGGTGCGGGAACCGGAAGACGTTGCCTTCGAGGAGGTGGAGGATCACAGACTCCAACAGGGAGATGAGGAGGACTACGATCCACCGGACGAGGAACCCGATACGTAACCAGAACCGCATCCGGAGACTCGCACGACGCAGGTGACACAGGGCTGCCATGCTCGGCTGGATCATGCCTCTGCCCAGGGAGCCGACCAAGACACGGGGTGAATTGGCACGCGAACGAGCTGCCAAAGGCGAGCAGCTGACCGAGGCGGGCTATCTGAAGTCGGTGCACATACGGCGGGCGTTGCTCACGGTTCCCCGAGAGGACTTCATCCCGTACCTCTAGCGTGACTACGCGTACGACGAGGTACCACTGCCGCTCCCGGGCGAGCACGCCACGATCTCCTGTCCCCACGGGTGGAGCGACGTGCAGACATTGCTCTCGTCCTACCAGCAGCCGGATCCCGACACGTTGCGAGCCGTCGTGGACCAGCCAGCTCGGCGCGCTCGTCACCAGCCTCGGGCTAACACCGACATCCGTGACCACCAGCACGCGTCCCGAGATCGCGCCCGTCGACACGTATTCGAAAAGCCTGGACGCCGTGATCTCGGCCGGCCGCGTGATCGGATCCTCCGACGTCGACAGCGTGGAGACCGGCGAGGGATTGACGTTCTCGTTTGAAATGACCGGCCGCGTTTACCAGCAAGACGAGAGCGACATCAACGAATGGTCAATCACTGGCGAGCCAAACCTCAAGCTCTCGAACCCAACCGTGCCGACGGCCGTTACGACTGTCACCCAGTTCGTGAACCGCATCCCGGACGTGATCAACGCGGCGCCGGGCTTCGTCACATGCGACCAGCTGCCACCGCTAAAGTACCGAGCGTTCCAGCTCGGTATGTACGTCGCCGACTAGCGCGACCGCGGACCTTCGTCCAACCGTGGTAGCATTCCGGTGGCGGGCGCACCGAAAGGAGTAGAAGACAACCTCTGCGGACTGGAGAACTTCTTAAGCGAGCCTTGGGACTGCGGTGTAGTAATCGGGTGCAAATGGGCTGCCCTACATCCCGACTTTCCCACCTGCTTTGCGTACCTTCTGGGCCATGAGTTCGGTCACGTCACAACCATGCTCACGAACCTCTCTGTAGCCATATACGAGGATATGATCCTCCGATACATGCCCAAGGTGTTGCAGGAGCGAGAATGGCGATGGGACGAAATGCCACATGAGATTCGATATGACCCAGTTCGGGATAGCTATCGCAGAGGCACTCTTTGGTCGGACGCGCCTCGAGGACGATCTCCACCGAATCCTGTCAGGTCACCTTACACAGGATGAGCCAAGAATTGAGAAGCTCTTCGCGCTGCAGCCGACCAAAGACCTTAGCGGACTTCCCCGCCGAGCTCGCTGCCTTCGCGCTTCCCTATCGGGATCAGCTGTTGGCGCTCTGGCAGGGAGACATGGCCCTCAGCCGTCTCAGGATCGCAGCTATGCTACCGGACCTCGGCGTACTTTGGAGGGCCACCACCTAGCCCGCGGGCGCTGATAGCGGCTCGGCGACCCGATTCCGGGTCCAGCCGCCTCAGCGGATCATCGCGTCGAGGCGCGAAAGGTCGAGGCCCTGCGCGCGGTAGTGCTCCCTAGCGAGCTCGAGGATAGTGAAGCCGTCCTCGTAGGCGGCGAAGTTCCCCTCGTCGTCCACGAACACGAGCGCTCCGCTTACCACGAACAGGGTGATCATCGGCTCCGTCGCATCCTCGGGGACGACGAGCGTATGGGCCTCCCCCGAGGGCTCGAAGATGAACGAGCCGGGGGTCGCGATCCAGTCGTGCTCCAGATACCGCCATGTCCCCTGGAGCGTGTAGCCCTGAACCGTGCTCACGTGGTAGTGCTTCGGCACTACCGTCCCCGGGAGGGCCTTGAGCACGGCAGTAAAGCCGCCCGTGGTGACATTGAAATGGCAGGGCTGAAACCAAGCGGTCTCGCCGTACGGCACCCACAGCCGGTCGTCCGCGAAGTCCAGGCTCGTGAGGAAATGATCCCGCTGGCGATCGGCGGCCTCGAGACCATCATCAAAGCTGGCGAGCACGTTGACGGGCATACGGTCGTCTCCATGGCGATGAGCGATGCGTCGACGTCCGCACCAATTAGCGCGCCGTGGACCGGTTCGTCAACCGGATCGGCCTCGCGGAGCGCCGGGAAGGACGGGCGTGGGAGTTATCCTTACAGCCGGGCGCGGGAATTCCCCTGATCGCGGCCTACCGCTGGCCTGAGCCACGTCCAGCGTTGATACGAGCACGCGGAGAACGCTCGGCGACCCGATCCTCCATCATTGATAGGGGAGTCGAGTGTTCCGCCCGACCTTGACAACCCGAGACCGCTCCCGGCCTTGGTTCAGCGCCCTGCATACGGCACATGCAACAGCGCCGCCGCCCGCTGCTTCGCCTGTTTGCCCCGGCGGTCGTAGCGAGCCGTCGTCGCCACATTGGCGTGCCCGGCCAGCTGCTGCACCGATGACACGTCTCCGCCCTGCTCGAGCAAGTAGCTGATGAACGTCCGCCGGAGATCATGCGGTGAGAAGGGTGCCACGCCGGCCTGCCGGGCGCGCTTACGCAGAATCACCAAGACGGCTTGGTCGCTGAGCCGGCGCCAACCGATGCAGCCCGCGTTGTCGATCGGCAGAAACAGCGGCCCCGCTGCGGTGCTCCGCACGGCAAGCCAGCCACGCAGTGCAGCCTGCCCGCCGTTAGCCAGGTAGCAGCGCAGCGCCTTGCGCTCAACGACGAGGGTGCTCACGCTGACCCCGAATGAGCACCTGCCAAATGAGCACTTAACTGTTTGTTACAACCGGTCGAAAAGAATCCGAGCCGGCCAGTGGAAACCTACGACCGCTATCTGAAGCTGATGGAGGTAGCAGTTGACGTGGCTTGGCGCCTGCGTAAGGCATACCGACGTGCTGGTCTGACAACGTTGAACAGCGGCCTGTGGCACCCCTGGCGGCGCAAGTTCGCTACCGAGCGCAAGGAGCTGCCGCTCAAGGACGTTGCCCTGGCAGGCGGCTGGCGCGATCGCAATACGTTCTTGGTGTGCTACCAGCAGCCAGATCCGGAGACGTTGACGCGAGTGGTGTTGCATGCACCGAAGCTGCGCGACAACGGCCTCGAGGCAACCGAAGTTACCCCAGTTGTTACCCCACGCCGGAACACGAAAAACGCTGGCTCGAAGCCAGCGTCAACAGGCACAACGGTTTAGGCAATGCGCCGCGTAGGAATCGAACCTACAACCTACTGATTAAGAGTCAGTTGCTCTGCCAGTTGAGCTAGCGGCGCGTGGGTGGTAAAATCGCCACGGATCGACCGGCATGCAACCCGGACGCCGTGGACCAACCCGCTCATTCAACTGACTACTATATTCCCTGACTATTGACTGAACTATTAGAAGAATACGCGGAGCGGCAGCTCGACAATCACCTGGTGGGCCGGGAGATCACTGCTCGCCGCTCCCCCCGCCCCGCTCCCCGCCACCACCGTCCCCACGATCGCCCCAAATGCCCCGCCAACGATCGCCATGCCGAAGCCGGTGAATGGATCCGGCTC
>JBDHDH010000171.1:0-10660 GCA_039591615.1 Gemmatimonadota bacterium
CTACGCGTCCGGGGGCGGTTGGCGGTCGGAACGTCGTCTGGTGTGGATATCGATGTCGGGCGCGGTCGAGCCACTCCCTTTCCCCGTTCGAAACTACGCACACCCCGACCTCGCCCCGGACGATCTCCGCGTGGTCGCGACGCTGTACGATGGGAGCAACTTCGACGTGTGGCTGGGCGACGTAGCCCGCGGCACATGGCTTCCGCTCACCCACGATGCCGGCGAAGACCTGTGGCCGCTATGGGCCCCTGAGGGGGCACGGGTCGCCTTGGCCACAGAGGTCCGTGCGGGGGGTCCACCACAAGTAGGAATTGTCGATCTTCGCACGGGCGACCTCGAAGTGGTCGGTGATCCCGGATGGCTGTCGTCTCCTGGGGGCTGGGTTGGCGACGGGAGCGAGCTGTACTACGATGCGGACTCTCTGGGAGCTGGGCGGTCGACGAACGGTTACGACATCAAAGTGCTCGATGTCGCTACAGGGAGCCTGAGCACATGGCTCGCTACAACGGACGATGAGTGGCAGGCGCATCCCTCGCCCGACGGGAGGTGGGTGGCATACGTCTCAGATCAGTCCGGCCGGGACGAGGTTTACGTTCGCGCTGCAGAAGGCACGGACATCGCGCAGCCGGTGTCGACCGGAGGTGGAGTCGAACCGCTGTGGAACCGTTCGGGGGACGCGCTCTACTTCCGGCGAGGCGACCAAATCTTCCGGGTCGCAGCCACACCCGCATCCGGTGGGCAGCTCACACTCTCAGCACCGGAGCCGAGATTTGTCTTTCCGCCAATGATCTTGACCGATGCAGGGTGGGACATCACGGCCGACGCGCGGCGCGTTCTCGCCGTGAGCGAATCGGCACAGTTGCGTGTGTCGTCCCTACGAGTCGTCGTTGATTGGTTCAGTGAGCTGAAGGCGAAGGTGGGGAACTGACAGGTTTCCCTCGGCCTTCGCGATTGTAACGTTAGATGTAACAACACCCACGGGCGGCCACGCGCGCTCACGCGCGTAAATCGTTGAAAAATTGACGCTCACGCGCGCCCACGAGCGTAAACTGCCGTCTCATAAGCAACTCATCCGATAATCGCTCGGCACCGCAAGGTGAAGTAAGGCCCTGCGCGAATCGCCTGAATCGCGAGAAGCAGCTCTCCGTCGATGATACGCTCGAGATCACGTGGGACGTGGCGGACGCCCTGGCCTGGGGAGAATCGCGGAAGGCTTCACCGCCGACATCGTGCTGCTCGATGCCAATCCCCTGGAAGACATCCGCAACACGCAGCGCATCTGGCGTGTGATCAAGGGCGGGTGGGTGTTCGATCCGGAGGAGTTGCGGCCGGCGGCCACGAGTAACGAGAACTAACCGCCGTTACGAGGAACACCACCGACCGTTTCAGAAGTTGATGCGACCTGAGGGGTACGGAAGCCCGTGAAATGCCGACACGTTGCCGTGATTGCCTACCCTCTGTGCCTGATTCGCTCGGGATTGTAACAATCGTTGTAACGACATCCACGGACGCCCACGAGCGCTCACGCGCGTAAATCGTTGAAAAACTGACGCCCACGCGCGTAAACCGCCGTCTCATAAGCAAATCATCCGATAACAGCGCGGCATCGCAAAGTGAAGCCGCGCCCTGAGTTGACACAGGCGGCATCTGGCGGGGGCAGGGCATTGTAACGGAGTGGCGGACCGCGTGTCCGACATTCCTTAGTAGGGTTAGCGCCTCGCAAAACCCGGCCTAACCAAGCCTCCACGCGGGCTTGACAGTGCCCACCCTGCGGGTCCCTCAGCCCCCGCTGGCCCGCCCCCCTGTTGGGCCACATCTTAGAGGTGCTCTCGCCAGGAGCCCCGTGCCGTGCCCGACCAAACCGAGCAATGCGACCGCCTCAAGGCCGCTCTCGCCGACCGCTACCGTATCGAGCGGGAACTCGGCGCCGGTGGAATGGCCACCGTGTATCTTGCCGAAGACCTCCGGCACAAGCGCAATGTGGCGCTCAAGGTGCTGAAGCCTGAACTCGCGGCCGTGCTCGGCGCCGAGCGCTTCGTGCAGGCGATCACGACCACCGCGAGCCGAATTAGGGCACGCCATGCCGACTGACGCGAGCGGTGGCCGTGGCGAACCGCCGGCGCGGTTAGAAGTCCGACTTCTTGGTGTAGTCGAGATCATCTTGGACGGCCGGCGTCTTCGCGCCTTCAACTCTCTTCGCTTGCAACGGTTTCTGGCGTTCATCGCGTTACGGAGAGGCCCGCAGCACCGCTCACGACTCGCGTTCGAGCTCTGGCCCGACTCCGACGAACGTCAGGCGCGCACCAACCTCAGAAAGCTGCTCCACGACTTCCGTCATTCCCTTCCCGACATCGATGAGTTCGTCGAGATCGACAACGAGACTGTGCGGTGGATTCCGACTGGGCCGAGCGAGGTCGACGTGCTGAGGTTCCACGATGCCATGGCGGCCGGTGATCTCGAGCTCGCCGCACGCCTCTATTCGGGCGATCTCCTTCCAGCTTGTTATGACGACTGGGTCCTGGACGAGCGAGCGAAACTTCGAGCTGAGGCGTATGGGGCCCTCGTGCGGCTGACAGAAGAGGCTGCGGGGCGCGACGACCACAAAGCGGCAATCAGGCTTGCCCAACGCATCATCGACCTGGAGCCGACCGATGAAGCGGCCGTCCGAATGCAGATGGAAGCACATCTCGCCCTTGGTGATAGAGCCGCGGCGCTGCGCTCCTACCATCGCCACGCCGAAGTGGTCGAACGCGACCTCGCGGTGGCACCGGGCGAGGCGATCGGGGCCATGTACCAACAGCTCCGGGCCGGCACCATCAACCGCGACGAGGTGCACGGTGAGCACCTGGCACCCGTCGCCGAATCGCCGTTCGTGGGCCGCGACCTGGAGTTGAACCAGCTCGAGGAAGCCTGGAACACCGCACGGGAGGGTGGGGCACATCTCGTGTTGGTAACGGGAGAACCGGGGATCGGGAAATCCCGTCTCGCCATGGAGCTGGGCAAGCAGGTTCTCGCACAGGGACACGTGGTGGCATCGGCTCGTGCGTACGAGGCTGCAGGCCGACTGCCGTGGGGCCCCATCGTCGACCTACTCCGATCGGAAGCGCTCCGGAGCCACATCGACACGCTCGACCCGGTCTGGAGGGCCGAGCTCGCTCGCCTGCTGCCCGAACTCCTCGACGCATCCCAGCCATCCGGGCCCAGCCCATCGGGCGAGCCGGCTCAGCGCCATCGATTGTTCGACGCGGTGAACCGAGCCATCGTCGGCGGCGACCGCGCGCGCTTGGTGATCATCGACGATCTGCAGTGGTGTGACGCCGAGACAGTCGAGTTGATCGGTTTCGTGGTCCGTTCCGGACAGACGGCACCGGTCCTCATCGTCGGTACCGTCCGCTGGGAAGAGATCCCGGAGCATCATCCCCTCGTCGGACTCGTCGACGCGGACCCGCTCGATCAAGCCACCACGGCCACGCTCGCTGCTCGGCTGAGCGCTGAAGATACGATTGACCAGAAACTGGCGGCACGACTCTGGAGCGAGACCGAAGGCAATCCACTTTTTGTCATCGAAGCGCTTCGAGCCGGGATCGCCGCCGATGGAAGTCAGGCAGTGCTCACACCGACGATGCGGGCCGTGCTGCGCGCCCGACTGGGCCAACTACCTGACGGCGCCCGGCGACTCGCCGAGGTGGCGGCGGTCATCGGTCGGTCCTTCTCGGTTGGTCTGATGGGCTCGGCTACTGGGATCGATGAGCTCGAACTCGTTGATCATGTCGACGAACTCTGGCGTCGACGGATCATCCGCGATCAGGGGCTCACCTACGATTTCAGTCACGACAAGCTTCGGGCGGTCGCGCTGGAAATGGTCAGTCCCGCTCGTCGACGTCAACTCCACCGGGCCGTCGCCGAGGCGATCGCGGTCGAGCTCCACAACGACATCGATGCCGCCAGCCCGCAGCTGGCAGCACACTACGACCAGGCCGGCATGGTCGAACCGGCCATCGATGCCTACCGTGTGGCGGGGGCCCGAGCGGTAGCGGTATCGGCGCTCGATGAAGCGGTCACCATGTTTCGGCGGGCGCTCTCACTACTCGCTGACGTGCCACCGTCACCCGACCGCGATGCGCTCGAACTCGACATCCGGATCGCCCTCGGATCACCCCTTGTTGCCCTCGAAGGCTACGGCTCCAGCGGTGCGCACCAACTCTATGAGCGAGCTCTTTCGCTTTGCCGCAAGCTTCGCAGACCCGTGGACCCACCGATTCTCCGCGGCCTCGGCCTGGCCCGACTGCAGGGCTGCCGCTTCGACGATTGCAGTGAACTCGGCCAGGCCCTCCTCGACCATGAGAGTCATGATCCGATCGCCAGGACAGAGGGCCGATATCTCCTCGGCGTGAGCGCGTTCTGGCGCGGCGATCTGGCGATGGCCCGGCACTATCTCGCAGGCGCGGTTGAAAGGTATGACCTGTCCCATCGCGACGAGCATCTGGCGTTGTACGCCCAGGACCCGAAGGCGGTTTGCCTCGTACGGCTGGCGTGGGTCGAGCTGTGGGGCGGAGATCCGGGCCGGGCCGACGAGGTCGCCCGATCTGCGCTCGAAATCGCCGTCGATCTCGATCACGTGATGACGTTGGGGTACGTCATCACGTACGCGGCGATCATGGCGGCCGAGGCCGAAGACCTCGGCCGCTTGGCCGAGCTCCTCGGGGACGCTGATCGTTTGTGGAAGCGTCTTTCGGAGCGCTACCTCATGGTCGTGTTAGACGCGCTTCGGGGCTGGCTGGATGCCTGCGAGGGATCGCTCGGGGGCATCGAGCAGATCGTGCGGTCAGTATCGCGCTCTCGTACCGACGGGGAGACCCTCCACCTGACCTACTGTCTCCTGCTGCTCGCTCGGGCTCGTGGCATGGCCGGTGAAATCGACCAAGGACGAGCGGCCACACGCGAGGGGCTCTCGTGGTCACAAAGCCGCAACCAGCGCTATCTCGAGGCCGAGCTGTGGCGAGTCGATGGGGAGCTGGCGTATCGCAGCGGAGAGGCCGAAGCCGCATCCGCTTCTCTGCGCAGTGCCGTCGAGCTCGCCTCCGCACAAGGGGCGCGCTGGCTGGAGCTTCGGGCGCTTCACTCCCTCGCCATGCGATTGCCCGATCAGACGGTGCGCGAGCGACTTGGGGACCTCGTCGACACGATTCCGTCTGGTCATGATCTCCCGGCGTTCCGTGCGGCCACAGCCCTGCTGAGCGAGCCCGGTTGAGGGGGAACGCTTTCGGAACGCCTGAGGGTGTATCGTTGGCACCGCTGAGGTGAACCCGAGACGAGGAGCAACCAATGAGCGACATGATCGAGGCACTGACCAAAGCGGTACGGGGGCGCATCATTACCCCCTCGGATTCTGACTACGACGACGCTCGCGTTGTCTACAATGCCATGCACGACCGCAAGCCCAGCGCCGTCATCCGGTGCGTGGATGCGGCCGACGTGATGGCCGCGGTCGCCGCGGCCCGCGACGGCGGCCTGGACCTCGCCGTTCGTGGTGGCGGCCACAGCGTTCCGGGCTTCGGCACGGTGGACGACGGTCTGGTCATCGACCTGTCGACCATGAACCACGTTCGGGTCGACCCGGATAAGAAGGTCGCCTGGGTCGGGGGCGGCGCGACCTTGGGCGATGTCGACCATGCGACGTACCCGTTCGGCCTGGCCGCTCCCGGGGGCGTCGTCTCGACGACCGGAGTCGGTGGTCTGACGCTGGGTGGCGGCCTCGGCTACCTGACCCGCAGCGTCGGCTTGACCATCGACAACCTGCTCTCGGCCGATGTGGTTCTCGCCAATGGCCGGCAGGTCACGGCGAGCGACTACCAGAACGAAGATCTGTTCTGGGCCCTGCGCGGCGGCGGCGGCAACTTCGGCGTCGTCACCAGTTTCGAGTTTCAGCTCCACGAGGTCGGTGACATCGTCGGCGGCCCGATGTTCTACGAGGTGGACGATGCCGCGGCAGTCCTGGAGTGCTACCGCGAATTCATCGCCAATGCGCCCGAACAGCTCGGCTGCTTCTTCGGCTGGCAGATCGCTCCTCCCCTGCCCTTCATCCCGGAGGACCGGGTCGGAGATCTGTTCTGTGTCCTGGTCTGCTGCTGGAACGGTCCACACGAGGAGGCCGAGCGAGTACTGCAGCCACTACGCGACGCGGCCGAGGTGAAGGCGGAGAACGTCGACGTGATGCCGTTCCCGGCTCTCCAAAGCGCCTTCGACGGTCTCGTCCCGAAGGGCATGCAGCATTACTGGAAAGCAGACTTCGTCACCGAACTCACCGACGAGGCAATCGCGGCGCACATCGAGCATGGCAAGAAGACACCGCACATCAGCTCGAGCATGCATCTCCATCCGATCAACGGTGCGGCTCAGCGGGTCGGCGCCGACGAGACCGCATTCGGACATCGAGACAAGAACTTTGCCCCGGTGATCGTGGGGATTTGGGACGACCCTGCCGACAACGAAGCCAACACCAAGTGGGTGAAGGATTATTACGCAGCCATTCATCCCCACTCGGGCGGCGACGGGGGCTACGTCAACTTCATGTCCAGCGACGACGACCACCGCGCGCCTGCAAACTATGGCGCCAACTACGAGCGGCTCGCAGCGGTGAAGGCGACCTATGACCCGGACAACGTCTTCCACATCAACCAGAACATCGCGCCGGCGAGCTAGCGGTTGGCGGCTGCCGAGGCGGACCTCGGATTTGCCGGGAGAGGCTCGATCGTGAAAAGCAGCTCCCGTTCGAGCGGTTGAGAGCCTGAGCCGGTCGCCAATCCGCACGTGTGTCCTCCGCGGACGGTACCCGAGATGGCGATTGCGCGGGTCGCCACCTCGGGTACCGAGCCCTATCTTTGCGCATGGCCGACGCCGACCGCTATGACATCGAGCGCGAGCTCGGTCCCGCCAAGAGTAGTCGAGACCGTTAGTTCCGGAGCGTTGTTTGCTCGCGGGAGCTCGAGGGTGCACCACAGTGGGCCAGAGTCGCGCAGAGCGCCGGGATGAGCAGGTAACGAGACATGAGATCCCCCAGCGAAGGCAGTATGATCGCCGAGCGTTCTTGCGACAGGTACTAACTAAACGCCCAACCGGGCCAATTGCGCCAGCAAGGGACGCGGACCCCGACCGGTGCCCTGGCTGTGGATCACCACAGCTCAGAAGACTGCCGGTTCGGATGCCTGACAATTCCGTAGCCCGGCCCGGAGGATCGCGCGACGGGCCTTCGCACGACTGAGGTTCCAAGTTCGCCAATCGGCCGCTTTCCGCGGCGTCCACCGATCAATGGCGTTCCAGAACACGTCACATTGCTGGCAACATCCTCGACCCTCTCACAACCGCGCTGGCGGCCCGCTTATTCCATTGTAGAGGAAGCTGACGCTCCGGAGATGGCGCACGCCGCGGGCCCCCCTGGGCGGCCAGTTTCCTTATTAAGGTCAACACCCACGAGCGCCCGCTCGCCACGCGGCCGGCGGGCGCCTATCTTAATCCGCTGTCATGTCCGCTGATCTCCAGTCCCGCCTCCAGTCCGCCCTGGGCGACACGTACCGCGTCGAGAAAGAGCTCGGCGGTGGCGGGATGAGCCGGGTCTTTCTGGCCGACGAGGTGCGCCTGGGGTGGCGCGTGGTGATCAAAGTGTTGCCGCCCGAGATGGGGGCGGGCGTCAACGTCGAGCGGTTCGAGCGTGAGATTCAACTCGCCGCCAGGCTTCAGCACCCGCACATCGTCCCGCTGCTCACCGCCGGGGCCGCCGGCGATCTCCTCTACTACATCATGCCGTTCATCGACGGCGAGTCACTGCGTGCCAAGCTGGCCCGCGAGGGTGAACTGCCGGTCGGCGAAGCCGCCCGGATCCTCAGAGAGGTGCTCGATGCGCTGGCCTACGCCCACGAGCATCAGGTGGTGCACCGCGACATCAAGCCGGACAACGTGCTCTTGTCCGGCGACCATGCGGTGGTCACCGACTTCGGCGTGGCCAAGGCCGTCAGCGCCTCCACGGGCGAGAGCCACCTGACGTCCCTCGGCGTGGCGTTGGGGACGCCAGCGTACATGGCGCCGGAGCAGGCGGCGGCCGATCCTCACGTCGATCATCGAGCCGACATCTATGCGGTGGGAGTGTTGGCGTACGAAATGTTGAGCGGCCGGCCACCCTTCAGCGGGAGCACCGCCCAAGCGGTGTTGTCGGCACACATCACGCAGGCGCCGGAGCCGGTGACGACGCATCGGGAGACGGTGCCGGAGGCGATGAACGAGCTGATCCTGCGCTGCCTGGCGAAGAAGGCTGCCGATCGATGGCAGCGGGCGCGGGACGTGATGCCGCATCTGGACGCGTTGTTGACGCCGAGTGGCGGCGTGACGCCGACTGGGACGCAGCCGGTGTCGCCGGTGGACTACGCGGCGTTGGCTCGGCAGGCGCATCCGGTGCGGGTGGCCGTGCTGTTCGGGGTCGCGGCCGCGGTGGTGCTCGCGCTCGTTTATTTCGTCATGTACCAGCTCGGCTTGCCCGACTGGGTGTTCTTGGGGGCGGTCCTGCTGTTGGCCATCGGCCTCCCGATCATGGTCTTGACAGGTCACCACGAACGGCAGCGGGCGAAGGCGCGAACGGTCGGGACGATGGTCGCGACGCCGACGGGGGTGCGGCGCCTGTTCACGTGGCGACGGTCCGTGCTCGGAGGCGGTCTGGCGTTCGCCGGTTTGACAGTGGTTGCGGCCGGCTACATGACGACGCGCGCCCTCGGGATCGGGCCGGCAGCCACGCTGGTGAGCGCGGGCGTGCTGGAGGAACGCGCACCGATCATCCTCGCCGACGTCACGGACCACACGCCTGACGCGGCGCTGGGGCGGGCGGTCACCGAAGCGCTTCGTATCGACCTCGCCCAGTCCCGGGTGGTGACGTTGCTCGCGCCGAGCGATCTAGATGAGGTGCTCCGTAGCATGGGGCGCGACGTCAACACACCGCTGGATGTTGCCCTCAGCCGCGAAGTGGCGATGCGAGAGGGTCTCAGAGCAGTCGTCGCCGGCGAGGTCAATGCCGCCGGCGCCGGGTATGTGCTCTCGCTCCAGGTCCTGTCCGCGGAGGACAGAGGCGTCCTGGTAGCATTGCGTGAAACAGCAGGCGACGAAACCGAGGTCATCGCGGCAATCGAGCGACTGTCTCGCAAGCTGCGGGAGCGGATCGGCGAGTCGCTGAGGAGCATCCGCGCCGATCCGCCGCTGGGGCGCGCGACGACAGCCTCGCTGGACGCGCTCTCGAAGTACTCACAAGCCGTGCGCGCCATCGAGCGCGAAGCCAATCCCGATAAGGGCATCGCTCTTCTGGAGGAAGCCATCACGCTCGATACCACGTTCGCGATGGCGTATCGAAAGTTGGGGATTGCGCTCCTGTTCGACCGCGGCGAGCTCACGAGGGGGAACGCAGCTGTGACTAAGGCGTTCCAGCATCGCGAGCGGCTCACGGATGTGGAGCGGCTCCACGTCGAGGGCATCTACTACGCCCAGGTGCTGCGAGACTTCAAGCAAGCGGTCGCCGTGTATCGACGGTTCGTCGATCAGCGGCGTGGCACAACCTGGGCCTCCTCAATCTGTGGATGCGCGAGTGGGCCGCGGCCGAGGGGGCCTACGTCCAGGTGATGGGACACCGTCGTGGAAACACGGGCGAATACCTGGGTGCGATGGCCGCGCAGATCGCTCAAGGCAGCTTCGAGAGGGCGGAGTCGACCCTAGCGCTCTTCGGGGAGCGGTTACCGGAGCATCCCGACTTGGGGTTCGCCCGGTCAAACATGGCATTCGCCCGCGGCGACTATGACGAAGCGGCAGCACGGGTGCGCGACCTCGAGGACCGTAACCTGGGAAGCCTCGCGGTCCGCGCCGATATCGCCAACGCTCTGGCCCTCCTCGCGCTGCACGCGGGCCGGCTCGCGGAAGCGGACCGGCGCATGCGGGATCGCATTCGGGTGGAGGAAGAACGCGGGGTATCCGCGGCCTCCCTCAGCGGGGCGATCGATCTCGCCTGGCTCGACGTGTGGTGGAGGGAGCCCCCAGGCGAGGGGCTTCGGCAGGTCGCGCAGGCGCTCGAGCGTCATCCGCTCGACTCCATGCCTCCGGCCGACCGGCCGTACCTCGACCTGGCGAGACTCTACGCCCGCGCCGGCCGGCTACCGGATGCCCGTCGCTTCGTGGCACAGTTCGAGGAGACGGTCGATCCCGCGATCCAACGCACGACCTGGGACCGGCACTGGGTGGCCGGTGAGATCGCAGTCGCGGAAGGCCGACCCCGTGATGCACTGCCACACTTCCAGCAGTGGGGCACAGAGGTCATTGACGTGGTCTACCTGGCGGCGCTCCCCCACATGGCGGAGGCCTACGACCTGGCCGACGAAGCCGACTCGGCCATCGCGTACTATGAGCAGTACCTGAATACGCCCTTGGGCGGTCGACAGGTGGTGGATGCTTTCTGGCGCGCCCGCACCTACGGGCGCCTCGGCGAGTTGTACGAGGCGCGGGGCGATACCGCGAAGGCGGTCGAGTACTATAACGCGTTCGTGGAACTCTGGCAGGACGCCGATCCCGAGCTCCAGCCCGCGGTAAGGGACGTGCGGGCGTGGATGGCGAGTCTGGTCGCGGAGCGGTGAACGAG
>JBDHDH010000172.1:0-6254 GCA_039591615.1 Gemmatimonadota bacterium
CACCTGACACCTGACACCTGACACCTGACACCTGACACCTGACACCTCCCGCCCCCGCATCGCCATCACGCTGGGTGACCCTCGTGGCATCGGCCCGGAGGTCGTCGCGAAGGCGCTCGCAGATCCGCCTCCGGGAGCAGAGTACGTGGTGGTGGGACCCATCGATCTCATCCAGAGCGTTCCGGCGGCGGAGCGAATTCCGATTGGCGAACCGGCAACGGTCCGCACTCCCCTAGAGGCCGGTCGCACGACCGGTCTTTCAGTGGAGACGGCCGTCCAACTGGCGATGGACGGAGAAGTCCAAGCCATCGTCACCGGCCCGGTGGAAAAGAGAGCGCTGCACCTGGCGGGATACGAGTATCCCGGGCACACCGAGTGGCTGGCGGCGCTGGCGGGGGGCGTGGATGTCGCCATGATGCTCTGTGCAGGAGTCTTGCGGGTGGTGCTCATCACGACCCATATCCCACTCCGCGACGTAGCGAACGAGCTCACGATCGCCCGTGTCCTCCGAATTGGGCAGATCACGAGGCAGGCCCTCGATGAGTGGTGGGGCATCGAGGATCCCAGGCTGGCGATTTGTGCGCTGAATCCTCACGCTGGAGAGGGTGGGCTCTTCGGGGATGAGGATGAGAGGATCCTCGAGCCTGCGGCCCAGGAGCTCCATGCCACGGGCCCTCTCCCTGCCGACACCGTTTTCGTCCGCGCCCTCAGGAGGGAGTTCGATGCTGTCCTCACGCCCTACCATGACGTGGGGATGACGGCGGTGAAGGTCGCGGGTTTTGGAAAGGGAGTGAACGTGACTCTGGGCCTTCCCTTCATCCGCACGGCCCCAGATCACGGCACCGCGTTCGATATTGCGGGGAAGGGAATCGCCGATCCGAGCTCGATGCGGGAGGCGGTGAAGCTGGCGGTGAAGTTGGCGATGACGATCTGAGTCGGGCGAGGGCTGGGTCGGCCGTGTCGGTTCCCTACGTGGCCGTCTTCGGTTCGGGGCCGCGCCTCGGTTGTTTCGACATCACCATCCTCAGTTTCCCTACCCGCTTGCCGTCCATCTCGAGCACTTCCAAGGTCGCACCCTCTTCCGTGATCCGGTCGCCGGCACGTGGCAACCGCCCCAACTTCCCGAAGACATATCCACCGACCGTGATGTAGTCGTCGCCGGGGAGCGTCAGACCGTAGCGTCGATTGAGATCGTCGATCTCTATCTCGCCCGGCACGGTGAGGCCGTCACCGACCGCCACCGGCACGTCCGCCGTGCGGTCGTACTCGTCGTAGATTTCGCCGACGATCTCTTCCAGCAGATCTTCCATGGTGACGATACCGGCAGTTCCGCCGTACTCGTCGAGCACCACGGCAATATGGATCTTGAGACGCTTCATGTCGGCCAACACGTCCTCAACCTCACGCGTGCCCGGCACGAAGAGCGGCTCTCGCATGATCGCAGTGGCCAACTGGTCTGGATCTTCCCGCACGGCCCGCAGCACCTGCTTGACGTGCACGATCCCCACGACGTCGTCCAGCGATTCTCCGTACACGGGATACCGTGAACGTCCGGCCTCGGCGATGCGTTCCGCCGCCTCAGCCAGTGTGTGCGTCGCCGGAAGCGCAATGACATCGGTGCGCGGTGTCATCACGTCCCTCGCGTCCTTCTCGGTGAACTCGAACACGCCCTCGATCATCCGTACGTCTTGGCGTTCCAGCCTCCCTGACTGTTGCGTCTGTCGCAGCAGCATCATGATCTCCTCGGGCTGGTGCACCCGCTCCGCTTCGCCGGGCGGCCGCATCCCGAGGATCCGCAGGAGACCATTGGCGGCTCCATTCAGGACCCAGATGAACGGGTTGGTGGCCACGGTGAAACCGATGAGGGGCCCGGCGAGCCAGCGGCTCGTGGCTTCGGGGTGGAGCAGGGCCACGGCCTTCGGTGCCAGCTCGCCCAGCACGATGTGCAGGAAGGTGATCAGCAGGAAGGCGAATGCGGCGGCGACGGTGTGGGTAGTGATCACGTCCGCCGGGGGCGGCAGGAACTCGAATCCCGATTCGATAGCGGCCGCCACTGCGGGTTCCCCGATCCAGCCGAGGCCGAGGCTCGCCACGGTGATCCCCAGTTGCGTGCCGGAGATGTAACGATCGAGCGATTGAATGGCCCTCTGGGCCAACTTAGCTTTGGTGTCTCCCTTCCGCACCATGGCGTCGATGCGTGTGCGGCGGGACGCAACCAGAGCGAACTCGGCGGCAACGAAGAATGCGTTCGCGGCAATCAGGAAGAGCACGGCTGCGCCGCGGAACAGGAATGAACCTAAAGTGAGTTCTTCCATACAGGTTGGTACCCGAAAGGTAAGCCAACGGGTGTGTGCCGCAAACGCGGGGGTCAGTCACCGTGCATGAGCTGGGAAACGCTCTCCGCCCTCCTGACCGCTCGCTCGAATGCACCCATCGGGTGCCGGCCCTCAAACCGCCTACCCGGACCCTCCAGGTCGTCTTGGTGGTCACGGCGGCGTTCACACTCGTGGAGGCCGCCGGGGGATGGATCGCCAACTCCCTGGCGCTGCTGGCGGACGCCGGGCACATGCTCACCGATGTCGCTGCACTGGCCCTTGCGCTCTTCGCCTCGTGGATCGCCCAACGGCCGGCCACCGCCCGCAAGACCTATGGGTATCTCCGCCTCGAGATCCTCGCCGCGCTCGTCAACGGCACCGCGCTCTTCGTGCTCACCGGGTTCATCGTGTGGGATGCCCTGAAGCGGCTTGCCGCTCCACCCGCGGTGGAGCCCCGCATCCTGTTTGTGGTGGCGACGATGGGCCTCCTCGTGAATCTCTACGCGGCTCGCCGACTCCACGGAGGTCACCGGCACTCGCTGAACGTTCGGGGGGCCTATCTCCATGTTCTCGGCGATCTCCTGGGATCGGTTGGCGCCCTCGCGGCCGGTCTGGTCATCTGGATTACTGGATGGGCCCCGATGGATCCCCTCATCTCGCTGGGGATCGCGCTTCTCATCCTGGTGGGGGCGTGGCGGCTGGTGCGGGAGAGTGTCGACGTCCTCCTGGAGGCCACGCCCAAGCACATCGAGCTGATCGAGGTCGAACGGAGACTCAGCACAATCCCCGGCGTGGCAGACATCCACGATCTCCACGTGTGGACCCTGACCAGCGGCGTCGTCGCCATGAGCGGCCACGCAGTCGTTGATGATCCCGCGACGAGTCAGCGTGTGCTCCAGACCGCCCAGAATCGGTTGGCCGATCTCGGAATCCATCACGTCACGATGCAGATCGAGCAGGAGGGAAGCGCCTGCCCGGACGCTCCCGTGAGACCTGCCTGACGGCTTGCGTTTGTAGAAGGACCCGTCTATACTCGCGACCTGAACGATTGCAGATTGTAGATCGTAGATCGCAGCGCTTCAATCGGACGCTACATTCTGCACTCACTAGGTACTCAGCAGTGACCATTCGAAACATCGCCATCATCGCGCATGTCGACCACGGGAAGACAACGCTGGTCGACAAGATGTTGCGCCAGGCAGGGATCTTCCATTCCAATCAGCAGGTCGAGGAGCGTGTGCTCGACTCGAACCCGCTGGAGCGGGAGCGGGGGATCACCATCCTCTCCAAGAACACGGCCCTGCATTGGGGCGGGGTGAAGATCAACATCGTGGATACTCCGGGCCACGCCGACTTCGGTGGCGAGGTGGAGCGCATCCTCCGCATGGTGGATGGAGTGCTGCTCCTGGTGGACGCCGCCGAGGGCCCCATGCCCCAGACTCGGTTTGTCACTCGCAAGGCTCTTGCTCTCGGGCTTGCCCCCGTGGTCGTGATCAACAAAGTCGACCGGTTGGATGCCCGCCCCGAGCAGGTGCACGACGAGGTCCTCGAGCTCTTCATGGATCTCGAGGCGTCCAACGATCAGCTGGACGCACCGTTCTTGTACGCCTCGGCGCGGGACGGTGTTGCATTCCGCGAGTGGCCTCCGAAACATCCCTCGGCATATTTGGCCATCATCCACGCTGGCGCACCACGAGCAGGAAATGGGGAGCGGCACGCAGGTGACTTGATACCGCTGTTCGAGACCATCATCGAGACGGTCTCAGAACCCCTCTGCGATCCGGCGGCCCCCTTCCAGATGTTGATCTCCACCCTCGACTACTCTCCGTACGTGGGCCGTGTGGCAATCGGCCGCATCGAGCGGGGGACGGTCGAGGTGGGCCAGGCCGTCTCACTCTTGCCGTTGGGCGAGCCAGGGGTCGTCGTGGAGGAGGAGGCTGCAGGGGGCAGGGTGCTCAAGTTGTTCGGGTTTGACGGCTTGCAGCGTGTGGAAGTGCAGACGGCTCGGGCCGGCGATATCGTGGCCCTAGCCGGGCTCGAGGGCGTCGAGATCGGCAAGACCGTGACCGATCCGTCGTGCCTCCAGCGCCTGCGGGGTATTACCGTGGAGGAGCCCACCATTTCGGTGGACTTCATGGTGAACAACTCCCCCGTCGCCGGGAGAGCTGGTCGGTACATCACGACCCGGCAGGTCCGAGAGCGACTCTATAAGGAATTAGGTTGGAACGTCGCCCTCAGAGTCGAGGACACGGATCAGCCGGACGTCCACACCGTTTCCGGACGAGGCGAGCTCCACCTCGCCATTCTCATCGAGACGATGCGGCGGGAGGGCTACGAATTCCAGGTGAGTCGTCCCCGTGTCATCACCAGGGTTGGGAAGTACGGTGAACGGGTGGAACCCTACGAGGAGTTGGTGGCTGACGTTCCAGAGGATGCTTTGGGGACGGTCATGCAGACCCTGGGCCCGCGACGCGCGACGCTGCTCGACATGAAACACCCCGGGAAGGGGCGGGTCAGGATGCGGTTCAAGATCCCTGCGCGGGGGTTGTTTGGCTATCGGTCGGAGTTCTTGACGGAGACTCGGGGGGAGGGAATCCTCCACCATCGGTTCATGGAGTACGGACCATGGGCTGGTCCGCTGGAAGGTCGCAGCCGTGGGGTGCTAGTGGCCGATCGAGATGGTGAGGCGGTCGCGTATGCTTTGGCGAATCTGCAGGAACGGGCAACAATGTTCGTGAAGCCGGGGGAGCGAGTCTACGAGGGCATGATCGTGGGCGAGCACGCGCGTCCTGGAGATCTGGACGTCAACGTGACCAAGGAGAAGAAGCTCACCAATATGCGAACCACCGCGTCGGATGGAGTGATTCAGCTCGAGCCGCCGCGGGAGATTACGTTGGAGCTCGCCCTCGAGTTCATCGAGGACGACGAGCTCATCGAAGTAACGCCGGAGGCCATTCGGCTCAGGAAGCGCGCGCTGGATCAGGTGCAGCGCCGGAAAGCGGCGCGGCAGGCGCGCCTGGGGGGAGAGCAATAAGTGGGGCTCGGGAGTGTACTCGTCGCTCCTGCTCACTGGTCTGGCTCTCTGGCAACACGTAGTCTCACCCTATAGTTCGGAGGAAGTCATGTTGTCCTGGGAAACGTCGTCGTCGTGCCCGATCGTCCTGCGGGATCAGGACGACGACGAGGAATTCGAAAGCGGGTCCGACGACTTCGAGGAGGACGAGGAACTCGAGGAGGACGAGGATCTCGACGAGGACGAAGAAGACGAGTTCGAGGACTACGAGGAGGAGTTCGACGATAGCGACGAACCCAGGCCGGCTAAGCGGCGTGGGGGGGATTGGGAGTAGATGAGACGGCGGGAGAACCGGGTAGAAGTTGGAGGGGATGCGACTCGCAGGTGAGGTTGCGGCTCCAGCCGCCGTGGACTGTCGGGCAACGCGGTTGGCTCGGCTCGCCCTCGTGTCTAAATTGGATCTCGCAGGGGCCTGTAGCTCAGGTGGTTAGAGCGCACGCCTGATAAGCGTGAGGTCGGAGGTTCAACTCCTCCCAGGCCCATGAGGTAAAGAGAAGCCCCGCAAGCCATTGCGGTCGCGGGGCTTTGTTGTTGCCGGCGCTATTGTGCCCCATTCTGTGCCCCGTGCGAGCACAAAAAACTCGCGCACTGGGTGGCCGTACTACGCACCGCCGTTCTCTCCTATGCGCGGACGGTCGCCGCGTCCGCCTGCTGGTAGCTGAGCTTCAGCGCCTTCACGTCTTTCCAACCGCCAGCCGGCGCCACTTCGATATAGGCATATTGCTTCCGCTCCGTGGCCCAGAGCCGCCGGTACGGGTGCCAGACGCCGCCCATAAGCTTCGGCAGCTTCGCCAACCGCTCGGCCTCGCCTCAACTCCTCACTCGGACTCCTCGCCTAGCTCGAGCAACAGAACTCTCGGCCGCGC
>JBDHDH010000173.1:0-6205 GCA_039591615.1 Gemmatimonadota bacterium
CTGCGCAACGGCAGCGGCCGTGCTCAGTCAGCTTGAGGAATGGCTGGAGGATTACAACGAGGTGGCACCGCACTCGGCGCTGGGGTACCGCTCGCCGCGGCAATACCGGCGCGACCGGAGGGCGATGGGAGCTCGGGATCACGGATCAATTCCACTGTGACGTCCGCGACTTTGATGCAGCGACCCAAAGTGGACGCCTCAGCGACTCGCTCGACCTGTATCGGGGAGAGTTTCTCAGCGGGTTTCATGTGAGCGATTCAGCCCAATTCGAAGATTGGCTCTTGACGAGGCGGGAGCAGCTCCGGTCTAGTGCAACTACGGCCGCGACGACGCTCGCTACGTCGGCGGAGGCTGCTGGGCAGCTCGTTGAGGCGACACGTTGGTTCCGCCGTGCACTCGAAGTGTCACCATTCGACGAACACATCTTACGCCAGCTGGTGTGGCTGCTGGACCGGCTCGGCGACCGCGCGATGGCCGTAGTTGCCCACGAGCAGTTCGCCGCTCGGCTCGCACGCGATCTCGATCTGCAGCCATCCCCCGAGACGGAGCGTCTCATCGCTCGCATACGGGGCCAGACCTGACCCGCACTTGCCGGCCGTTCCCTCGCACCTCACTGCCGCGACGGATTCCATCCACCCGAGGTAGTGATCCGAGGCAGCGCTTTCATCACCGAGAACAACATCGCGCAACTCACCGCACCGCTTTGAGTACCGTGGAATTGGCCAGGGTGGAATTCTGGAGAGAAAAACAGCTGGATGATCGATCCCCACCCGATCCGGAAGACCTAAGTCCAGCAATTACACACACTACGCGCTAGCCCTGCCCAGGATTCCCCATAAGTGCAATAATAGCATATACTTGCTGAGGATGACCCAGGGAAGGCCGGCTATGGAGAAGCTAGCGCACCTCAATGTTTCGGGTGTGATTCGGGTATTGTCTTGGCTGGCCGAGAAGGGGTGGTAAGACGAAGCGGGGAGGTGAGTCCAATCCGCCAGGATCCCCCGTTTGGGCAGCTCATCAGACGCGTTGGGCTCAGTCCTCGCGATGAGCCCGGACCCGAACGAGAAGCAGTAAACCGCGTTCGGTCGGGCCTAACCGCTCCGGACCGCGCAAGGACGCCGGAGAAGCAGTCGCACGGTCGGAGCGTGCCTTTCGTCCGGGTTCTGACGCGTCATCGGCACCGACTCCCTCGTGCCATGCTTCGTGCTCTCTGCATTCGTCGCAGAGTAGGTACCGGTTCCGTTCTCCCGGTAGCTTTGGCCTGGTTCGATCCGGAACCGGCAACCGCGCGGTGCTCGTGGTTCCACCGAGACGGCACCTGGGTGGCTCAGCCCGATCCGGTATACGCGATGACGACGCTCGCCCAGGACGACCTTCCCAAGGATACCGACGTCCTCCGGATGCTGACTCGGCACAACAGGGTCCAAGTCGGGGCTGCCGGTCAGCTCCTCTGCGCGGGCGTGTACACCGTCGTAGAAGCCCCGGAAACGATGCGAGTAGGTGACCTCGCGGCGCTCGCCTGAGCTCAGGCGGTCGTAAAGGACGGTGCGGCCTAACCTGGCGCTGATCGACAGGTCGTCAGGCCGCGACCTGGTATCACTTCGCTCGCCGTCGCCGGGGCTCGTACAAGCGCTTCAACACCTGTATCTGGCCAACATGATAGAGATCATGGCTCGCAATGCCGAACAGGAGGTCCACGAACCGGTACTGTCGGCTTCCCGGCACGGCCTCATCTAGTCGCCGCGGCTCAAACGCCCGCACCGCCTCCACCAGTCGTGCGTGCTGCGACCGCAGCAACGCGCGATCCATCTTCCAGTGCGCCGCATCCGCCGGCGTGGGCACGGCTGGCCAGTTTGCGGGTGATCGGGGGAACGTTCCCGGGGGTAAGGCCTCGAGATTCCGGCGCACCGCGTACTTCCAATACGCAAGGTGCAGCGTCAACTCCCAGATGGAGTGCCGCTTGGGAGCCGGCTTCCATGCGGCCTGCTCGGGCGTGACTCCCCGAACGCAGCCAGCCACCGTGGCCCCACCATACCACAATCGCCTACCAGTGGGCGGGTCGAGGAGATTGAGAATCTCACGGAGTCGGGGATCGTCCACTGCTCGTTCCTCCCTTGCGGCGTCGTTGCCTAACAGACTTGCGGCCCAGCTGCGGGCGACTCGGCACCACCAGCAATTACGGTCAATGAACGTTTCACCAAACCTGCAATGCCCACAACCCAACGGTCTCCTTCAAGAACGGACGCGCCCGGCAGCAGCACCCGCCTGCTAGGCGGACTGGTCCTCCGCGTCGTCGGCGTCGGTGGCCGCGATCTCCGTGAGGAACGCCGTCCTTGGCCCAAAAGTCCACAATCCCTCGTCGGCGCAGCAACACATTGATTTCCTTAGCGAACGTACGCCTCCGTCAGGTGCATTCGGGTGTCACGTTGCACGCTTGAGACTCCTGTGCTGTTCGATCCAGCGAGCCCATGGTGGCAGAAGCCAAAGCACGAGCGTTCCCAAGGCGACTGCCGTTGCGCTCGGAGGTGGTGGCGACCAAGGCTGACTTATCCAGATGAGTCCCGTCACGAGTATCAACGCAACAAGAGCCCCTTGCCCGACCCGGTTCCGAGCTGCACTCACCTTGAGATAAACAGCGAGACCCGCCACAAGGAGGCTTCCCTCGACAAAGATGGTGGCCGGTACCGAGTGCCACAGGCCAAGACCTACCTGCGGGCCCCGCGGCCACACGGGTAAATCAGGTCGGTGAGTGATGAAGTCAAGGAACCAGTGGCTCAGGACGATCGCCCCCAGAACCACGCCCGCCCTCCATCTACCAAACAGCGCTTTTCCACCGAACGTTGCCAGCGCCGCCCATCCGACAGCCATCACAAGGCTGTGACTCCATGGGTAGGAGTCGAAAGCCAGGTGTGTGAACGCAGTATTGCCAGGATCGACCCGGGCCGATTCGACGCCAAGTAATAGGAACAGAGGCCACAGCAGGTCGAGACCAAAGGTCGCGGACATCGTTGCAGCAAGGGGAACCTGCGGCTCGATCTTCTTTGCGCTCAGGGCAACGGCGAGATGTCCGACGAACATAGCCTATGCCTCCGGTGTCTCGTGCGGGGATGGTTGGCGGGTGTCCACCACACCGCCGAAAGCGAGGAGCACCCTGGTTACGTCAGTCATGCGGCCTCCGGGCGTTGGCGTCACTGCTAGATGCCGCCCAAGGGTTCTGCGCTTCAGCTGTGGTCGACTCGCCGACAGGCCTGCCGCCGCAGGCGGACTTCAGTACCTGAACGTGCACGATCCTTCCCCAGCACACGACTCAACGCCTTCCTTACATACGGGCGCGCACGTCGGCTGCAAGCGCTTGATAAGCGGCAACCGATTTGAAGGTCGTACACCCTCGTCTGGCGTAGAGTCGGTCATAACCAGCGGCGAACCTGAGCGCGGTACCGCTCCCACTCGTCCCCGAAACGGTCCGCAAGCATGCGCTCCTCGACGCCTACGAAGAACCGGTCCATGAGAAGCGCAAATCCGACCACAGGGAGCAGCGGCGACACCGTCCCCAGCAGTAGGGCGACGCCGAGCAGCATCATCGTGAGCCCGAGATACATCGGATTGCGGCTGACGGAGAACGGAAACGACGTGACGAGGGCGGTGGATCGTTCGAACGGCTTCACCGTTGTCTGATGGCGAGTGAATTGCCGATCGGCCATGATGTTCAGGGAGATGCCAAGTGCGAGCGGAACGAGTCCGGTCAAGTTGACCGGAAACCGCAAGTAGTGGTGAATTGGCCACAGGAAGTGGAGCGCCGTCATGCCAACGAGCGCTACGATCAAGTAGGTCGGCGGAAGCGTTCGTTTCATCTGCGGTTTGCGCGTTGCCTACACTATCGCGCGTCTGTCACTCCTCGGTTTGATACAGGCGAGTTGAGGCCTAAGAGTACGCTCGCACCGCCAGCCGCAACCACGTAGAGCTCCGCCGCACTGCTGGATGAATTCACAAGGCTGCAGGTCACCTGCTACGAAGATCAGATGACAGTGTTGACCACGCAGATTAAGGGGTGTCCTCCATCGGGACCTCTGACTGGGCTGGCTGTCTCTACGAAAGAGCCCCGGACATTCCCTCACAATCTCGGCCACCACCGCCGAACTCGGCGACAGTAAGTGTCGTACTCCTCTCCGAACATGCGCCGCAGGGTGCCTTCCTCGTACCACACTACGAACAGATGGGTCGCGAGAAAGAAGATGCCGGCAAAGCCGAGGAGAGCCGCTGACTCATAGTACAGCACGGCACCAATGAGGGCGAGCCCGGCACCGACGTACATGGGATTGCGCACGCACCGATAAGGGCCACGGACCACGAGCTGTCGCGGCGGATCGAACGGTGCCGGGGTCCCTTTGCCAACAAACGCAAATGTCAGGACGCACCACAGGGCAAGCGCAGCGCCGACGGCTCCCACTACCATTCCTACCACTTGCGGCGCCGCGATCGCCGCGGGTCGCGTGACTCCGGACCACGACAGCACCCGCGCCGGAAGGAAAACGAGCACGAGACCCACGAATAGCGCGGCGTAGGTCACCGCGCGCATTAGCACCAGCACGCCATTCCTCCGGGTCGTCGGGAGTTTCAGCTCACGGGCGACGTCGTGATCGGTGTCCGCTCGATGCGCTGGTTAGGTGGCATCTTGTACGTGACTGGCATCTGTTGGACCCTGTTTCAGCGCAAGCTCCTACGACGGCCGGCGCACCTTCCGCAGAAGAAGCTGTTGGGTCTCGGTGAACCCCGTAATTCGGAAGAAATCGCGCCCACCGACGTTCGTCAAACTCGTACGCAACACGATCTCGGTGCACCCCTCCTGCCACGCCCGGCGTTTCGCTTCCTCGACGAGGGCGTTCCCGACACCGTATTGTCGGCTTTCCGGCGAAACGAACAGCTCAGTTAGCTCGGCCCAGGGATGCTGGTAGCAGACCGACTGCAGGATTTGTAGGCAGGCAAAGCCCACAACAGTGCCATGCAGCTCACCGACCAACACGAGCTCTCCGAAGGAGCCAACGACGAAGGCTGGTGCGGTCTCCACACCGTTGAACGCGCGATTGAGTTCGGCGATGCGAGCCGCATCATGTCCCACCGCGTCACGAACGTGGATCATGCCTGTGGGTCTCACGAGTTTGCGCCCGTCATTTGCATGCGCGTGGTCGGCCGCTCACCGGCACTCGAAGGGGCCGGAGCATTGTGCTTCGAATCAAGGCACACGCTGACTCCTTTCGCGGCACCCGTCGGCGTACGAGTCGAGACGCCACGGTGCTGAATCCTCCCGATTCAGGGTCTCTTTCCTCAATATGTTCCTGAATCGGCCCTTACTTACGTAATGATCTGACAGCAGCCGGCCATTCCATAGCAGATTGAAAACACTGTAGTCGCGTTAGGCGTCGCGCGCGCTGTTGAGCACGGTGACCTTCACGTCCAGGCCGCGCGCCTTGCGCGCTTCCTCCACGCACGCCTGGACCAACCGGCTACCCAGCCCGCCGAGCCCTCCAACACTTCAGCGCTGCCAACGCCAGTTCCTTGTGATTCCTATGCCACGCGGTGATCTCATCTGGGTTGCGAAACGATACCTCCGGCGTCTCGGTGGACGGCGACAGGTCGCCGCCCATGACCTCCGCAAGGTATACGACCGAGAGTACCGCATGTGGGCCATCGCGTTCGCTTGGGAGTCGGTGAATTGCAGCTACCTGATCAAGAACACGAACCTTGAGCCCCGTCTCCTCTAGGGTTTCACGCACGGCCGCCTCCTCAGGTGTCTCTGATGGCTCTACCCAACCGCATGGCAAGGTCCAGCATCCATCGTCGCTGCGACGGACCAGCAGCAGGCGGCCCTCGTCGTCGAATACGGCTGCGTCAGCTCCAATCTTCGGAGTGATATGACCGAGCTCTCTGGCGAGCCTGCGGCGGACCTCGGCAGCCGGAACCTCGAGAGAAGAGGCATATGCCTCTGAGACAAGCTCGAGCATCCGCTCATATCTGACTCGATCGTAGTTGTTATCTGCATAACGCAGCCCATTTTGGGTCAGCACCCGTAACTCGTCTAAGAATCCAAGGAGATCCATACGTTCCTTCGGTGCCTGACGACCTGCGTCGCGCCGCTGCGAGCGACCGCTGCCCAGCAGGTCGATGTGCCGGAGGTCAACGGAGGCCTGCGGCGCTCAACGGAACGCCA
>JBDHDH010000174.1:0-10258 GCA_039591615.1 Gemmatimonadota bacterium
GCTCCTCTGGATGGCTGCTACGTCGACAGGGTGTTACCGATACGTGCCCCTCGAGACAGGAGCGGGTGGCCCCGCGCTGGGCGATGAGATCAGGGCGTACCTCTCCGTGCCGGATCGTGTGCAACTGTAGCACCTCGCGGCGGAGGACGTCGTTCAGGGCGACGGTGAGTTCGTCAATTGGGATGACCAACGTCTCGTGCTGTCCGCCTTCTGGGTCAAGGCCAATACGGGCCTCGAATTCAGAGGCGTGGGCGAGACCGTCGTCCTCACCCGCAGCTCCATCGCCACGGTGGAGAAGAAGAAGTTCTCACCTGTGGGCACATTGAGCATCACCGCACTCATTGTCGCAGTCGGCATCCTCGGTGGGCTCGCGCTTGGCAGCGCGGGCTTCGGCTCGGAACAGCGCCGCCCACCTCCCCCCCAACAGTAGGTTGGGCATGGTTTCGCCCAAGAAGAGACCCACGGTAGCTCACCTCGTTACCGCGATCGCGCTCGGATGCGCCGCGGGCGCGTGCGGCTCCGATGACGGCCCGTCGGGTCCCGGTACCACGGCGTTCGCCTCCCTGAGCGCGGGAGGCCTGCACACGTGCGGGCTCACATCCACGGGTGAGGCGTTCTGCTGGGGCTTCAATGACGCCGGGCGGCTCGGCGACGGCACGACCGGCGATCGCTCGATTCCCACGGCCGTGGCAGGCGGGGCGACGTTCACGTCGCTGAAGGCCGGCACTCCTCACACCTGCGGCGCTGGCACTGACGGTCTCGCGTACTGCTGGGGCCAAAATGAGCGCGGGCAGCTGGGGGACGGAACCGCGACGGACCGCAGCACACCGGTGGCCGTGGCGGGCGGCTTTGACGCCGAGTATGTCGGGGCGGGCGGCACGCATTCCTGCGGCCTCGCACCCGACGGTACCGCCTCCTGCTGGGGCGACAACGACGACGGCCAACTCGGAGACGGGACGAGCGCGCCCAGCGTGTTACCCGTGGCCGTTGCCCAGGCCATCGTGTTCCAGTCACTGCGCCTGGGCGTTGCGCACACCTGCGGCGTGACCAGCGACGGCGTGGCGTACTGCTGGGGCCGTGGGCTCTCGGGTCAGGTCGGCAACGGAACGGGGATCGACGAGAACGCGCCCGTCTCCGTGGGTGGTGCACTGCGTTTCGGATCCGTAGTCACCGGTGGTTTCCACACCTGCGGCCTGACGGCAGCCGGCGAACTGTACTGCTGGGGCGCTAACGCATCCGGCCAGCTCGGAAACGGTGACAACATCGCGCAGGCGTCTCCGGTTTCCGTCGCGCAAGGGCTTGCCTTCGAAGCCGTGGCTGCGGGGTTGGAACACACCTGCGCTCTTACCGCCGCCGGCGAGCTGTACTGCTGGGGGCGCAACGATCGCGGCCAGGTGGGCGATGGCTCAGCCGATGATCGCAACACGCCCGTTCCCGTGACAGGGGGGCACACTTTTCGGTCGGTGACGGTTGGCGGATTGCACACCTGCGGCATCACCACCGCCGGCGAGGCGTTCTGCTGGGGAGAGAACGGGAACGGACAGCTGGGCACGGGATCGGGCGGAGACCAGAGCCGTCCCGCCCCCGTCTCGAGCCCCTGATCCGAGAGCATCGGCGTGCGTCTCCGATGGTGCGAGGCGCGCGTGAAGCGGCCACGAACCCTCCACACCTTCCTTGGCGCCGCCCTGTTCTTCGTTCCACTTACCGCGTGCGCAACGTCCGTTACGAGGTGATCGCTCGGCCATGTCAGTCAAGGAGAAGCGGGAGCGATCTTGTTCTTCGGAAAGGGTGAGCGCCGGGTCTACGTGTGCTCTTAGGCCGTTCGTCCGGTGAGATCGATCCCACATTTGTTTCTTGGCTTCGGCTTGCTCGTGCCGAACCTGTCGTTCGGGCAGGTGAGGTTCGTGGAAGTGGGCCGGCACGCGGGAATCAATCACGCCTGCCACGATACGAACCGCGTCTGCGGAGGGGCAGCATTCTTCGACTTCGACAAGGATGGCTACCCCGACCTCTACCTGACCAGTGGCACCAAGGCGGACAAGCTCTACCGAAACAAGGGCGATGGGACGTTCCGCGACGTCACCAAACGGGCGGGCCTCTCATTCATGAAGGAGTTTACGACGGTCGGCGTGGTGACCGGTGACATCGATAACGACGGCCACCGCGACATCTTTGTGACCACTGCCGACGGCTTCCCCAATGTGCTCCTCCGCAACAACGGAGACGGGACTTTCACTGATATTTCGGAGCGGGCGGGTATCACGGGAACAGTGTGGAGCTCCGCCGCCGCATTCGGCGATTACGATCTCGACGGGTTTCTCGACCTCTATGTGGCAAATTATGCCACGTACGATGACGAGCCATACGAGGAGCACCTCACCGGAGGAATCGAGAATCAGCTCTATCGGAACCGCGGCGACAATACGTTCGAGGAGGTTGCAGTCGCCACAGGAGTCAACAACCCCAATGGGCTCACCCTCGGCGTCGCGTTTACCGATATCGATGGGGATGGCGATCTCGATCTCTACGTGGCCAACGACTTCGGCTACCTGTTCGAGCCCAACGCATTATTTCAGAACGAGTGGCCGGAAGCCGTGTTCACGGATATCAGCGGTGCCTCCGGTACGGCCGCCGAGATCAATGGTATGGGCATCGCCGTGGCCGACTACGATGAGGACGGTGATTTCGACTACTACGTCACCAACATTGGCGGCAACTTGCTGCACGGAAACACGGGCAAGGGCACATTCGACAATATGGCCCAGGCGCGCGGCGTGGACGACTCGCTTTCCACCAGCTGGGGAACAGCGTTCCTTGATTATGACAACGACACACACCTCGATCTCTTGTTTGCAAACGGACGGGTCCTGCCACGATACAACATGGCCGACTTTCGGCACGTCGCTCGGCTGCTCAACAAGCATGAAAACAGGTTGTTCAAAGGGGACGGCAAGGGAAATCTGATCGAGGTCTCTGAGGAGGTGGGAATCGCCGACACGACTCGCGGCAGAGGGCTGGCCGTAGCCGATGTCGATAACGACGGAGACCTCGACTTCTTCGTCGCCGTCGTGGCACACTCGCCGCGAATACGTGTACGCTCACTTCTCTATCGCAACGACGGTGGGAACACCACGAACTGGCTACGGGTACGCCTCGAGGGAACGAACAGTAACAAGGATGGAGTCGGTAGTCTCGTGACGGTCGTGGCAGGCGGCCGGAGGTGGCTCCGCCAGATCGATGGTGGCTCGTCCTATCTGTCTCACAGCTCGACGGTCGCACACTTCGGCCTCGGCACGCTGACGCAGGCGGACAGCGTGATCGTAAGGTGGCCGGGTGGTGGCCAGGACGTGGTTACTGCCGTCACGGCCAACCAAACACTCCACATCGTCGAAGGCTCGCTACGCGACATCAGCTCGATGCGGGAGGATCCATGAGCGCTGGGCGGCTGTCACCGTCGCTGTTCGCAGGCTGGACTACCGGCCTCTTCGCCCTGTTCGCCGCAAGCGCCCTGATGGGTCAGCAGGTTCAGCAGCCGATCGACGTGGTATTCGGCTTCGTGCCGCTGGAGACCGACTGTGACAAACCACTCGCCTGTGCCCTCGAGATCATCCAACGTGGGGACTCAAGCGTGATGGTCTCGCATCCTGGTGATCGCTATCGGATTGCTTTCGAGAACCGTGCCGACAGGCCGGCCTACGCAGGATTGCTCGTCGTCTCCGGGGCCATGGACCTCGCAGCGGTCGCGGGCCCGCATCCGCTGTGGCCCAGCGAACCTCGCCTGCTGCCTGATACCATCGTCATCGATAATCGACTGGGCACCGACCTGCTGATCCTGTTGGTCGCCGCACGGTATTTTTCCGACAGCGACTTTCCCGCCATCTATGCCCGGGATTTCCACGGAGACAGCGGATGGCTCGTCGATGATCTTGTGACGTTGGTAGGACGAAACGAGGTGGGCATCCGTGTGGCAAACGTCTACTACCACCAAACGACCAAGCGCGAGCCGTAGCAGGTTCACAGCCACTACCGCTCGCTCAGCCAGCCGATGTGTATCGCTAGAAGCGCAGCGCGAGCAGCCTGATTCCTATCTCCGCCCGGCGCACGGGGGGCAACGGATGGACGTCCTGAAGGCTAACCTGCTTCCAGCGATCACCTGCTACGACAGCCCCTGTGCTCCCACCGATGATGACGCCCGATGCGAGCCCCGCGGCGACACCTCGTGCGGGATCCATATCGAGACCGCTGAGGAGCGCGGTGACAAACAGACTCACCGCTCCTCCGAGGGCACCTCCAATCAACGCGCCCGTAGCGGCACCCTGGCGCCAGCGACTGCCCTGCTTGATGTCGAGCCGGCTGAGCGAGCCAAGGGACAGGGTCACGGGCCGGCCCCAGCCGTCCGGCTCGACGACCATGCTATCCGCTTGGAATGCCACGAAGGTTCCCTCATACGCGTAATCCGCTGCGAAGACACGCACCCGAGCTCCGGGGCGAATGCCAACGCCGTCCTGCGCTGACGCGGGGAGGCAGGGCAGCAGAGTCGCTGGAGCTACAACCAACAGAGCCGCGAGTGCACGCATGAGATCTCCATGAGCCGGGCGTGTATTCAAGAGGGGCACTGAGCCGTCAAAAGTCAAGATTCATGCCAGTCGCTTCGGACCGCGGGCCCACTCGAACGACCTACCGAGACACCTGCGGGGCTACTTGATTCCGACCCGCATCTCCAAGTACCCTACTACGCAAGCGATATACGGGATTCGAAGGCCTCATGACGCAAACCCGGAGCGTATGGCAGACCAATTGCCTGCTGGCCCTCGTGGCTTCGGCGGCAATCCTGGTCGTCCCGGTACCAGAAGCCATGGCGCAGCAAGCTCCAAGTACCCGGTTGATAGGTGTCGTGCTCGGTCCCACCGGCGCGGGGCTACAGGGAGTGCAAATTCTCCGCGACACCGAGCTCGTTGCCCTGACTGATGAACGAGGCCATTTCCGAGTAGACGGCGTGAGGCCCGGTGTTTACTCGCTCACGTTCTTCAAGTCCGGCTATGAACTGCACCGCTACCGCTACGTTTTCCCAGACCGCTTGGAATCCGAAATCGACCTCGGCGCGGTCGTCCTCCAACCGGTGCAGGAAAGCCTCACCACGCTGACGGGTAGCGTCGTCGACAGTAGCACTACGGATCCTGTCGTTGCGGCGCAGCTCTCATTGGATCAAGAGCCCGTAGGGTTGGTCGACGAGACTGGCAGTTTTCAAGTCGACGGAGTGAAGGCTGGCTTTCACACCCTCGAGGTGCGCCGCATCGGGTACCAACCCATGTTCGTCGACTTGGAAATACCGGTTGGTCATCCTCAAATCGACCTCATCATCAGGATGACCCCTCTGCCGACCGATTTGCAGGAGGTTGTGGTCGAAGGAGAGGAGCTCCCCGGGGGTAGCAAGATGCGGCGGTTCTGGAAGCGTTCCCAACTCGGCGTGGGACACTTCATTACTGCTTTCGAAATCGCGCAGCGTAAACCGCGGGTGCCGACCGACCTGTTGGACAACGTACCTGGGCTCCTTGTGAGGCGAGGACTTTACGGCAATAACACGGTGGAATTGGCACGGCCCGTCCAAGGATGCTCTTCGCCTATGTATTTCCTCGACGGGGCACGGGTCGGCCCCCAAGACATCGACGCCAGCGTGAACCCACCGAACATCCTGGGGATCGAAATCTATACGCGACCCTCCCAGGTACCATCGGAGTTCAACACGCGGGGTGAGCCGAGTTGCGGCGTCATTGCCGTGTGGATGCGATAGCCGGCAAATTGCTGCACCTCGTCGAAACGTCAGCGTCTTCGCACCGAGAGTCGCAGATCGGCCGGAGCCGTCGCCTGCCCACGGATTGCAGGAGGGTGCCGATTCATCGGTTCCGTCGGATCACGGTTGCCATGAGCTGCCTCACGGCAGCTGCGACCCTCGGCGCTTGCGAGTCGTTCGGCCCCGACGACGTCTCTGGGATCTACAGCCTCGTGACCGTCAACGGCGAAGGCATTCCTAACCTGGTGGCCTTGGGCGCGGACACCATCACCATCCTCAGCGGCTGGGCGCAATTGAACACCAACCTCACCTGCAAGTCGGGTCTACGTTGACGAACGATCGCGGCCAGACTCTGGCCGGACGAGCCGACGGAATTAGTCTGCTTCTCACTGATGACAATGGAGATGTGTGGCTGTTCCGTGATTAGGGCAGAGAGTCGGTGGAGCATTACGCGCCCTTTTCTGATCGCACGTCCCCCTGATGTACATGATCGGGGAACCCGGACCATGTGTTCAGACCTTCGAACCATCCTCGTGTATTCGTCGGTTCTGGCAGCCACCGCCTGCGGAAGCGCGTCTCAATCTGCAGAGACTGAACAGACCGTGCCCCGTTCCTCTCGCAACGAACTCGTCGCCGCCGATATCATGGCAACGAACGCCGGCTCGGTGTATGATGCCATTCAGCGGCTCCGGCCACGACGGCTGAGGGGACGAACCGCGATTGGCGGAGAAGCGGTCCTTCCGGTGCTGTATGCGGACGGAGTGCGAGGCGGCGATTTCTCCTTCCTCCAGTCGATCGGCATCGAGGAAGTCGAGCATGTCCGGTTCATCAATGCAAGCGACGCCACGACGCGGTGGGGCACAGGCCACGCGGGGGGCGCGATCGAGGTGATCCGGAAGAAGGGTGGGTAGCAACGACGTACCTCGAGGCTGCACCGGACCTTGGAATAGCCAAGCAGTTGTTTCTCAATTGGGTACAACAACGGAGCATGTCGCCTCACCGCCGAAGCCGGCTGGTGGCTCCCGGCATCATGCCGCGGCTCTGATGCACGGCAAGCGCCTGCAGCGGGCAGGCAGCGGGACGCCTCGGGGCGGCCGGATGAGAGCCAACGTGTTCGCCGGTCGCCCCAATCGGAACCGCCTCCTCGCCGTTACGGCATTCGTGGCCTCGGCGTGCGCCTCCTCCCACAATCCCGACGATGTGAGCGCTACCATCCCTGAGGCAAGCATCTATGCCGAACCGGCTGGAATAGTGCGAGACCTGGGGTACAGCATCATCTACGTCGATACGAACATCGGCACCTTCGAGGCGCTCCGTTGGCGCGGCCGGAGGTCGTCGCCGCAAAGCGGCACGACGGTTGGGCGAGCGGACTATCTCGTCGTCGACGTCTACGAGGACGCGCCCAGCGGACGGCTGGTGGTGAGCGTGGTTGCACAAACCGTGACGGTTTCCCGCTCGCTTCAGGAGTTTCGCCCGTATTCAATACGCGCGACGGGCCGACCTTCCGGCACGGTTCGCCAGGACGCTCACAAGCTGCTCCAAGCTCTCGGCTGCGAACGAATCCAGTCCCGGGAACGGCGGGCAGGCGTCTGGGGCCCGCGCGTGGATCTCTCTTGCGATGATACAACCGATGCCTGAGCCAATCCGCACACGACGCTCTCATCTCCCCACGATCACGCTGGCCCTCGTGGCGACACTTGCCTGCGGAGACGAGCCGAGCGGCCCGCAATACGGAGGTGGTGACCTTCAGCTCGAGCTCGAGTCCGGCGGCCTGAACCGGCGTTACATCGTTCACGTCCCGGCTTCGGCCGCCCCCGAAACCGCAGCTCCGATGTTGCTCGCGTATCACGGCGTGGGCCAGACAGCCGGACAGCTCCGCGACTTCACCGAGCTAAACGCATATGCCGAGCAGGCGGGAATGATTGTGGTGTACCCCGAGGCCCACAAGCGCCTGGAATCGTCCTGGGCCGTGACCGAGACGCTCGCACGCTTCGAGGACGTGGATGACGTTGAGTTCACGGTTGACCTGATCGACAACATTGCATCACACCTCAACATTGATCCGGCGCGGGTCTATGCCACCGGCCTCTCCAATGGGGCGCTCTTCACACACAGGCTAGGCTGCGAGTTGGCCGATCGCATCCGGGCCATCGCGAGCGTGGCCGCCACGATGATCGGCGAGGTCGCGACCTCGTGCCGCCCCACTCGAGGCATATCGGCTCTCCTCTTTCATGGAACGGAAGACGCATTCTTTCCCTGGGGTGGCTCCCCCGTGGAAGACCTGATCTCGGCGGAGGACACCTTCGACCGCTGGGCGTTCGTCAATGGGTGTTCGGGCGATGCGGAGATCGTTGCGTTGCCCGACGCCGCCGCCGACGGCACTACGGTCGAGCGTCGCTCGTTCACCGACTGCGAGGACGGCTCCGACGTGATCTTCTACGTCGTGACCGGGGGCGGCCACACGTGGCCCGGCTCGCAGCAGCAGTTTTCGGAGTCGGTGGCGGGGCGAACGAGCCAAGAGTTCGTCGCCAGTCAACTCATCGTCGAATTCTTATCATCGCAGTAGGGACGGGGCAGGGCCGTGGCGCTGCTCATGGGCGGACGCACGGGAGCTGGTTATCTTGCATGCCATCCACGGGGCGTGGCGCAGGCCGGTAGCGCGCCTGGTTTGGGACCAGGAGGTCGCCGGTTCAAATCCGGCCGCCCCGATTAGACTTAGCTCTCCGTAGCAGCCCGACTGTCCGAACTTCTGTCCGAACTTTGGCGGGGTGCGTGTCCTGCGCGCCCCGTTCCCACTTCATGACCGCGAGTAGAACGTCGTCCGTGGGGGCGCAACAGACCCCCGGTCGGTGTGGAGCGTTCGCTCCGGGCTCGAGGGCCGGCGCCGCGTCCGGTGTGGGATGGCGACGCAAACTGAGATGTTGAAGGAGGTATGCTGAAATGGCCGCTGGTTCTGGGCCCGCTGCATCGACGGGGTATGTCACCCAGGCGCTCACCGTCTACTAGGGGCCTGACATGGGTCTATTTCAGCTGTTCACTCCGACGGCATTGGTCACTCCTGCGGAACGGACACCGCGATTTCTATCTACCCCGAGCACCGCATTCGCTTCACCGCCGAAGCGCAAGCTCGCCGGTTCGTCCGCTTCGCCAACAAAGCCTTAGAGAACGGCGTGATCGTGACGGACGCCGGGGAGATTGTGTGACCTGCATCGGAAGAGACGGAAGATGAACAGGGGTAAGGGGGTCGCGCTCTCTACGGCTGCTGTCCTAGGAACCGAGCCGACCCCTGCTTTTTCTGGGCTTCACCCCGGTTGAAACAAGAATTGCTCGGGATGACCTGAGGATGGGAACGAAACGACGGCAGAAGGAGAGCCCCCGAAGCACTTGAGCGCTGAGGCGCGGCAGTGGTGGGCGAACGTGGTGGAGGCGTTTGAGCTCGAGCCGCACCACCTGAAAGTCCTGCGTCTCGCTTGCGAGGCCTGGGATCGGGCGCAGGAGGCGCGCAAGGCGCTCACCAAACACGGCACGACGTTTATCGATCGCTTCGAGCAGCCGCGGGTGCGCCCAGAGGTGGCGATTGAGCGCGCCGCGTGGATCGCTTTCGCTCGACTCGTGCGCGAGCTGGGGCTTGATGCCGCGCCCGATGATTCCCGACCGCCGGGCCTATCGAACCGGTACCGATGGAGGAGGTGAACACGATGCCGCCGCGACGAAAGACTGTGACACGCCGCCGCTTTGAGGTGACGCCAGAGGTGCGGCGACTACGGACGGTGGCGGGATGGGAAAAGTACTGGGGCGGTCGGGCTGCGGGACGCCAGGCGTGGGAAGCCCTCGGGCATCGGCTCGTGCGCTCGGGGCCGTTCCGTCCCGCGATGTGGTGGGCCTACACGCCACGAGTGCCGAAGGCGTTGCGCCAGGAGGTCAAGAGGCCGGACCCGCGGTGGGTGCTGTTTGGCGGACCGGCGCGACCGACCTACTACGACCAGAAGCGGGCGTATAGAGCCCAGCGGCTCGCCCGGCTGAAGTGGCTGCTCGAATCCGGCCACCTCGAGCCGGACGAACTCGAGCGGGCGCAGAGCCATGTGTCGGGGATCCTGCGCGACGCGCCCGAGATGGAGACGCTATCAGTGACCTAAGCAGAGAAGGGGGACGTTGCGATGAAGCACCAAGACGAAATCAGCGTGGCCCTCGCCGCCTACGAGGCGGCGAAGCAGAAGGACAACGAACTGCGCGAGCGGCTCCAGGCGCTGGAGCGACAGCACGACGCGCTCCAGCGCGCCGGCAATGTCAGCGCTGGCGAGGCGCGAGCGCGATTGACCGCCCAAGCGACCGCGGTGTTGGAGGAGGATGACGCTCCAGCGTCGGGGGATCGGCTCGGCGCGATCACGGCGAACCGGGAAGAGCGGCGTGTGCTCCGTGTGGCGCTCCCGCTGTCCGAACGGCGCGTGCAGCAACGGCGCCAGGCGT